>CBDUPW010000263.1:0-10249 GCA_965369205.1 uncultured Polyangiaceae bacterium
TGCAGGTGCACATTGAGTCGGAGAGCCGAGTCCGTGCGCTGCACCGCGACCAGCGTGAGCAGATCCAGTGACGGATGGGAACGCGGGGCAGCACACGCTCTTCAAGATGCACAGGGCAGAAGCCGCGTCGCTTGCAGCTGACAGCACGCTGCTCTTGGAAGGCGGAACCATCCACATGGAGCCCCCTCGGCGCGTCGAGTG
The DNA here is from genome assembly GCA_965369205.1 of uncultured Polyangiaceae bacterium. Taxonomy (GTDB): domain Bacteria; phylum Myxococcota_A; class Polyangia; order Polyangiales; family Polyangiaceae; genus JACKEA01. The sequence goes on from CBDUPW010000263.1 coordinate 202, forward strand.
CTGGCCCGAGGCACCGCCGCTGACGGCGCCTTCGCCCCTGGTCCCCGTTGCCACGCTGGAGCTGGCGCGAGCAAACCCAGCTCTTTTGGCCCTCGACGCCCACCGCCTGTTGGTGGTCGGGGGGCTCTCACCTCTGGGCAACACACCACTCGACTCTGCAGAGTTGGTCGATGTCCGTTCGGGCAAGACGCAGCGCATCCCTCTGTGTGAAGCGCGCCAACATCCGGTCGCGCTGATCGAGCGAGAAGAGTACCCCGAAGGCGAGTCATCCTTCTGCCGTAACCGGGCTGTTCGGCGTCCGGCCCGGTCCCCGCACAAAGCTCCGCCGTGCTCGGAGAGACCCAGCTCAACACTACGGCCACGGGTCGGGGTTCGTCAGCTTGCTGCAGTTGTCGAAGCTCGTGCAGCCGTGTCGATCGAGCCAGCGCTGTCGCGCCTTGTCCCAAACGCTCTTGTCCGTCGTGACGGTCGTGCCGGGCGGGACGGGCCAAGTCCAGGGCACCGGCCCGTCCCAGACGATGGTGACGTTGGTTGTCTTCGTCCCCGGGGGAAACGGCCAGTTCGTGGATGTGCTGCTGGGCATGCCTTCGGAGAGGAAGATGCTGTCGGAAATGACCACGGGATGCGGTACTGGCGTGACCCACTTGAAGAACTTTCCATGGCCGAGCACTTTCGGGTCCGGGGTCCCGTAGGGGCCGGGCATGGGCTGAAGCCGCATCAGCGAACGCTCCACGACGAACACCTCCCCAGGATCGGCGTCACAACAACCACTCTGCAGTTGCTCACTAAAACCAGTGTAGCAACCATCGAAGAGCGAATCGTGCACGCTCCCTGGAGCGGTTTCGTCGTTCTCGATGCAGTCGTCGCGAATGTACGTCATGTACGCGTTCCAGAGTTCCCAATAGCCGTCTTGTCCGCGTGGTTTGAGCGCGTCCTCCACGTTGTGGACGCGAATGCCGTCGATGCGCGTCCACTCTCCGGGAGCGGTATTGATGCGGTAGCCACCGCCACCGATAGTGTCGTGCATATCGAGCCAGGTGAGGTCGAGGGCTTGCTGCCCTTTCACGATGCCCCCACCGATGCACGCGCGCACGGCCGGCGTCGTGGAGCCGACGTTGACTGGCGAGGTCGTCTGATCCGGGTAACCGTCGAAAAGGGCTGCCGTGAGATCCAAGTTCCAGTCGGCGGGCGGGCTTTTCTGCTTGAACAGACTCTGAGTCCCAGTGATCACGGTGGTCGTGGCGGCGGATCGCGCGAGGCAGTCAGCCCAACTCGGCGGCACGATCCCGGCGCCCGTGCCGCCGGTGCCACCTCCCCCGGCGCCGCCACTGCCGCTGACGCCCCCAACTGCACCACTGCCGCCGCCACCAGTTGCTCCAGCGCTGCCCGCGCCGCCTCCCGTCCCGCCACCAGCGGACGCAGCCCCCGCGCCCGAAGCGCCACCACTGCCCGCCGCGTCATCGTCACCACCCGAACAGGCCGCAAGAGCAAACAGCAGGCCGCCCCCAACACTGACAACGACCCCAAAATACTTGACGCGTGCCATCACCAGCATGGTCTCAGATCTCCGCTGCGCTCAGCAAGAGTGCGCTCGTTCCTCCTCGTGGGCGCGCTTGGCTTGGTTCTCCGGTCGAAAAGGACAGCGCGGTGCGATCTTTTCGAAACCTCAGCGGGCAGCCGGCGCCGACGCGCTCGCGCTCTGCGCCGGACGCATCTCCTTGGGCTCCGTGGCGGCTTTGCCGACGACGGCGGAAAGTGCCCGCTGCTGGAAGCCGTGAAAGAGTTCATCTGCGAGTTCGTCCCACACCAGTGCAGCCTCGATGGTGGCGGGGTCTTGTCCCTGCATCGGTCGCGCGAGGACCCGTTCGAGAGCCGCGCCTTGACGCTCGATGATTGATGGTTCGAGGCCGCAAAGCAGATCGGCCACGAAGTCCTTGGCCGGGTACCAGTCCGCAACGCGCGAAAGATCGTGATGGATCTGATACAAGAGCAGGCCGCGGGGGCCTTCCCACTGTTCGTTCACCAACGCATCGCGCAAGAGCCGCGGTATGTCTGAGAAGTCCATCATGATGCCGTGCCCGGCAAATACGCCCAAGGCGCGGTGCTCTTGATCGATGGTGTCGCGTGTGACGACTACCTTTTGCAACATGATGGCAATGCGCAGCAGCATCTTGCGGCGGCGCAGTGCGATGTCTTCGTCGCGAGGAACTCCGGCGGTGAGTCTTGCGCCCAAGGACAAGTACTGCTCATAGACGGCGAAGGCACCCGCGAGCATGAGCTCGGACGTGCGCTTCAGGCGTGAGAGTTCAATGGTGCTGAGCGGCAGCTCGCTCACCGGCACCGAGAACACCTTGCGGAACTTGGCGTATTGCTCAGCCTCGCGCGCGACGCGTCGCGCGGCAGCGGCGCTCGAGCCGCCAATCCCGAGGCGCGACACAGTCAACACGTGACCGACGACGTTTTTGACGCCTTCACCCAGGGGGCCCACGGCGTAGGCCACCGCGCCGTCGTATTCGATCTCTGAAGTGGGCAGCTCCACCGTGCCCAGCTTCACCTTGAGCTTGCGGATTGCGTAACCGTTGCGCCGCTCGCGCGCCTTGTCACCGGGCAGCCACGAGGGAACCGCAAAGGTACTGATCTTGTCGCTGCCGCTGACCTTCGCGGTCGCGATGGCGTAGTCCGCTTGGCACGCCGAGCAGAAGAACTTGACGCCGTGCAGCCGAAAGCTGCCGTCCGGCTGGGGTCGGGCTTCGACCACGTTCGCGGGCAGGTCCGACCCGCCCTGGATCTCGGTGAGGTACTGCGCGGCGATACCGTACTCGCCATCGACGCCTTCTTTGCAGTGCTGCAACATGGCTTTGACTTCCGGCCCGGCCGAGTCCTGGTGTGCCGATAGCAAAGCGATGAATCCCTCGGTGCAGATCAGAGGGCAGACCACGCCGGCTTCGCCGTTCTGATACGCGATCAGCGCCTTGCCGAAGCGTTCCCAAGGTTCGGTGCGATCAGAAAACAACCCTGACTCGAACATCTCCTTTTCGAGCTGGAGCGTCTCGGCGGGACGCACGATGCGATCGATTCGATTCCCATGACCGTCGTAGTGCTTGAGATAGGGCTGACTCTCGGGCGCGGCAGCTGTCGCAGCGAGCTTGCGCCAGGGGCCCGACGCGAGTTTGGAAAACTCGAGCAGGCGCGGATGGATTTCGTCGAACCGGCTGCCGGCGTAGTGCCGAAGCAACGACTGCAAGAAGCCGTCGTCGGCGTAGTAGTCGAACGCGTCGCGCTCCTCGGTGAAGGCGTCGAAGGAGTACGGGTTGGTTCCGGCGGAATCGGTCATTCGTAAAAGTTACTGAAATGCGCTACATATGCAAGTAGATGTAAATAAGGCCAACCGTGAATCCAGGTAAGCATTTGAAGTTATTGCTTAAAAGTCTGAGTTTGGTTCCGAGCAAGCAGTCTCCATGGAACCGTCCATCGTCGCGCAGGCGTCTCTTCTTGATTCCGGGTCCGCCGCGAGACCGACACGCGTGACTCCGAGTGAAAGCGCGGAAGCAACGCCCAAGGCGGTGCTGATCAACCTCTTTCGCCTCGCGCCCATGGCGACGTCGGTGCAGGCCATCGACCAGGTAGGCGATCTCTTTGGCTTCAGTCGCAGCGCCGTGCGCGTCGCGTTGACGCGCTTGGTCAGGTCCGGTCTGGCAAAACGAGATGGCCGCGGCTGGTACACCATTGGACCCGCGGAAGACCCGATTCACCGTTGGCTCGAGCGTTGGCGACTGGGTGAAAAGCGCACGCGGCCCTGGAACGGCGCATGGCTCGCGGGGATCGCGGACGGAACACTATCGCGAACGGCGCAAAGCAGGAGCCACGCGGCGTTGGCTCGATTCGGGTTTCGGCGGGGATTGCCCAAAGTCTGGGTGCGGCCGGACAACCTGCCGAGCACCCATGAAGCGCTCGTCGAAGGTCTTCGAGAGCTGGAGCTCAGCGAGCGAATCGAAGTGATCACCGCGACTGGCTTCTCCGCTCCGTTAAGAAGACGCTGGTGCAGCGAGCTCTATGCGCTCGAGGACATTGCCGAGCGCTATGAACGCGCTCTGAAGCGTCTGTGCGCGAGCCAACGTCGATTGACCAAACTGCCGCCGACCGAAGCGATGGTGGAAAGTATGCTCGAGGGCGCACTCGTCGTGCGGCTGTTGACTCTCGACCCGCTATTGCCCGACGAAATACTGTCTAGTGCGCCGCGACTCGAACTCACCGACATGCTGCAGTCTTACGACGCCGAGGGCACGCAGATCTGGCTTCGCGAACTCGATGATCCCAAGCTGCTCAGGCCTCGTCGCTCGAAAAGCTGAGCTGCGACAATGGACGCGCCGCGACTGATAGGGGTGGGATGGCCCGCGCCGGCGCGCCGGCGCGGTGCACTGTGGACGGAGGTTGCCTTCGCTGGGACTCACTGGCCCCTACTGCTTCGGCTTGGAGCTGCGGCGAATTCGTGCGTCGGTGACCCACTCGTCCCACTCGGGGCCGAAGCCGTCGTAGTGGACCAAGGTGCGGCCGCCTTGCTTCTTGAGGATCACGCCGGGCCACCACTCGCCGCGCCATTCGATTTCGACGCGATTCTTTGCGCTGGCGCTCGCGGCGCCTGCGGGACCGGTGTCGGCGATGCGGTCGCTCATTACCCATTCGTCCCAAAACGCGGGCCAGCCGGGGTAGGTGATGAAATGGAAATCACCGTCGGCTTCGGTGACTTTGGCGTCCCAGAGTTTGTTGCCCCAATACACCTTGAGCTCCGCGCCCATGGGGTAGCGCTTGAACTTCAGCGCCTGCAGCTCGCTGTTCTTCACCGTGCGCTCTTCGCCGTGGCTGTAGTGGTAGAAACGCACCAGGCTTTCTCTTGCGCCGGGTACGCGGACTTGCGCGGTACGCGTGCCCTTTTCATGGGACGCCAGCACGTAGCTGCCTGCGCGGAAGGGGCCGTTGCCGGTTCGGAGCGGCGTTGCTGTCGACAAGAGCGTCTCTTTGTCTCCGCCACGTAGATGAAAACCGTGGCGTTGCTTCTCGCGGTATTTCATTTCTTCCGCGACGGTGGCGGCGAGCTCGGTGAGGCTGAGCGTGCCGCTCTTGTCCCGGTCCATCAGGCCATCGCCCAGCAAGCCGTCGATTACTGTTTGCGTGAAGGTCCAGTTGCTGGTCGACAGGTTGGAAGCGTCTGCAGAAGTGAGGCTGACAGTGTCGAGCTTCTTATCGTCCGCGAGCCCGTCCGCGACGCCCTTGAGGCTGCCGGAGTAGCAGCAGTCCGCCATCAGCACGGCGCGCTTGCCACTGAAGTGCGTTGCGAGCGTCTTCTGGACGTTGGCCAAGGCAATGCCGCTAGTGGCCATGCTGCTGCTCTTCGAGTCGTGCGCTAGAAAGTACGTTTCGCCGCCCTCGCCACGCGTGCCGTGTCCGGCGTAGTAGAACAGCAATGTCGAACCGGCGGGTGCGCGCTTGGCGACGCGTTCCAAAGCTGCAGCGACGTTTGCGTGGGTCGCCGTTTGGTCCAGCAAGAGCTCCATGTTCTTTGTCGGAACGCCGCGGGAGCGCAGCACTTGATACAGCTCGAGATCTTTACGCTGCTCTGCGGACCAGCCCGCGACGCCCGGCTCCGCGAAAGAAAGCACACCGACGATGATCGCGTACGTGCTGTCGCCGCTGAGCGCGGCGCCTTGGGGCGTGGGGATCCGCTCCGCCGGGCCCGGGGGCGGCGGCGTGACGGTGGGCGCCGCCGCAGCAACGCCGCCGGAAGCGATCAGTGGAGGCGTGGGGCCCGCTGCGACTGGTGCCGTGCTCGCCACGGGATTGTGCGCGCTTGGCGCCGTCTCGGTGCGCTTGCACGCCAAGAGCACGCAGGTCAAACACAGGGGCAAGCACAGGCGGCGTAACATGTCCGCAGTGTACTCGATGCGCGCCCCAGCGTGCGCTCACCGCGCAGCGGGTAGCATCCACGCCGTGGGGTGCTGCGCGTGCAGGGAAGAAAACGCGCTGTGCCGCGTAGTGTGCTGACGTGTTCGAGCGCGCGAAGTTTCTTGCCTGGGTTGCAGCGCTGTCGACGGCGGGTTGCGCCGCGCGCGGCACACCGGTTGCGCCCGCCGAGCCCGCGCGCACATTCGACACGACCCAGGGTCCGCAGGCAGCGCCGGCTGCCACGCCCGAAGCAAGCGTCGAGGCGCCCGCACCCTTGGTCGAGCAGGTCGACCCGCCCAGCTGCGCCAGCTGGGTTCCCGACGCGGGTTGCGAAGGCGCCAGCATGGTGCGCGGGGATTGTGACGCCGTGGTCGAGACGCTGTCTGCGTCGAGCTCGACGCGGGCGTTCGAGTGCGCGATGAATCGGCGCATCAAGAATGCTGTCTGCGGAGTATCGTTCGCGACCTGCGTGCGCGAGGAACTCAATCGCCCGGATGCACCCCGCGCCACGGTCGCAGAATGCGCGGCCGTGCAGAGGGAATGCACCCAGCGTCGCGACGCACGCGTCGCGCGCTACGGTAGCTCTGGCTTTGAGCCCTGGCTTGTCACCACCGCGGAGTGCGAACGCGCAGTGGCCAACGTGACCTCTGCGTACGAGGACGATCTCTTCGAGTGTTTGCGCTTCAGCTGCCACCCCACGGCATGTTTCACCGGCGGGCCCGCCGGACTCGTGGGCCGCAAGGCGCACCGCGAGCAGATCCGCCGCGCCGGCAAGTAGCGCAGGGCGCGGCCGTTTCGGTCTGGCGCGCGCACGGCGCAGCTCCTGCAGACGATTGCGTCGTCGCTGCCAAAACGTGACGCTAAAGCGAACCTAAACGCTGAGGACTGTGCGCCTTCCGAGGTGTCTTTCCGCCTCCCCTCAAGCGACGCCTTGAGTCATTTTCGTAAGGAATCGTATTCAAGTCCCGTGACGATTCTCTATGAATCCGATGAAAAATGATGTATTCGTCAGGAATTGTAGCCCATGAGGGTCGAGCAGTACATCGAGGACCTGGCGGCCAGTGGCCGGCACCACTTCACGACCGCCGCCGCCATTGAGGCCATTGGTGGCAGCGACGATGCGGTACGGGCTCAGCTCCGGCGCCTGAAGCAACGGGGGCGAGTCGCCAGCCCCATGCGCTCGTTCCATGTCGTGGTGCCACCTGAGTACCGACGCCTCGGGTGCCTGCCCGCCGAGCACTTCATCGATCAGCTCATGGAGCACCTGGGCGAGCCCTACTATGTGGCGCTGCTCTCAGCGGCGGAACGCCATGGCGCTGCCCACCAGCGCCCGCAGTCGCTGCAGGTGATGGTTCCCACGAGCCGACCGGACATCGAATGCGGTCAGGTACGGGTGGCCTTCATTGCGCGCGGTGATCTCGAACGAATGCCGACCTCCAGGTTCAACACGCCCCGCGGGTACATCAAGTACGCTACCCCCGAGTTAACCGCACTGGAGATGGTGGGCTACCCGCAGCACGCCGGCGGTCTGAACAACGTGGCGACCGTTCTCGGCGAACTGGCAGAAGCGATCGAGCCCCAGAGGCTGCTCGAAGTCGCGAGGTTGTGCCCTGTCGGCTGGTCGCAGCGGCTCGGCTATCTCTTCGAGCTGACGGAGGCGACGGAGCTCGCCGAGGCCGTCGAGCCCTTCGTTCGCGACACTGCGAGGAGCTACATCCCGCTCCGACGCGCTCAGAAAGTTGTAGGTGCGACGCGTGACGCGCGGTGGAAAGTCATCGTAAACGTCGAGGTGGAGCCGGACGAGTGATCCCCAAGGACTACATCAACGAGTGGCGTGACCGTGCTCCCTGGCGAGTCGACGCCCAGGTCGAGCAGGACCTCGTCATCAGTCGCGCTCTCGTCGCGATGTATTCGGTACCCGAGATCGCGCAGCGGATCGCGTTCCGCGGTGGAACGGCGATCTACAAGCTCCATGTTCAGCCTGCGGCCCGCTATTCTGAGGACATCGACCTCGTTCAGATTCGGGCGGAGCCCATCGGCGAGACCCTCGACCTCGTGCGCGCTGCTCTCGATCCCTGGCTCGGCACGCCGCAGCGAAAGCTTAAAGAGGGGCGCGTCACCATCGTGTATCGATTCGAGTCGGAGGACTCGCCACCGCTGAGAATGAGACTGAAAATCGAGATCAACTCTCGCGAGCACTTCACAGAGCTCGGCCACGCAACGGTCCCGTTCTCGGTCGAGGGTCGATGGTTCTCTGGCTCAGTCGACGTCACGACGTTCGCGATCAACGAGCTGCTCGGCACAAAGCTTCGTGCGCTCTACCAGCGCAAGAAGGGCCGAGACCTCTTCGATCTGGCTCTTGCTCTGCCTCGCGAGGACGTCGATCCACGACTAATACTGAGGTGTTTCGACCGGTATATGGCCGAAGGAGGACACGCGGTCACCCGCGCGCAGTTTGAGGCGAACCTCCATCAGAAATCGAACGACGCCGATTTCCGGGACGACATGGAAGCCCTGCTCGCGCCAGCGGTCCCGTGGGACTTCGACGATGCAATGCGCTCAGTGCTCGACGAGATCGTGGCGAGACTCCCCGGCGACCCTTGGAAGGGTGAAGGGGCGTGACGCAGGCGCGCGCACGGCGCAGCTCCCGCAGACGATTGCGTCGTCCCTGCCAACCGTGATGCTAAGTTGCTGCAACACGGAATGCCTCCAGCGACTGCTCTACCGATCTTGCCTGCCCAGCGCGTGCTCCGCGCCGAGCGGAGCGGTAGTTCCATGCCGCTTTTGGTCGAGACGGAAGCCGGGCGGTACATGACGAAGCTGCGCGGCGCGGCCCAGGGCACCGCACCGTTGATCGCGGAGATCATCGTGGCCGAGTTGGCCGAAGCGCTGGGGCTGTCTGTGCCGGAGCGCACTTTGGTGCAGCTCGACGCGGGCACGCCATCGGACGATCGCAACGACGAGGTCGCCGACCTGCGCCACGCCAGCGTGGGGCTCAACTTGGGTTTCGCATACCTAGAGGGCGCGCGGGAGCTGCGTCGGGATCGGCGTGGTTTGATCGACGATGCAAGCGCGGTGCGCATCTTATGGCTGGATTGGCTAGTGGCCAACGTGGACCGCACCTGGGCCAACCCGAACATCTTGATCCACGCCGGCGCGCCGCATTTGATCGACCACGGCGCGGCGCTGCACTTTCAGTACGGCTGGTCGGATCTTACCGAAGAGTCGCCAACGGAAAACCACTTCGATGTGACGACGCACCTCTTCGTGGAGCTCGCGCCGCGCGCGGTAGAAGCGCATGACGCGCTGGCCGCCAAGCTTTCGCGCGCCATCATCGACGCCGCGGTCGCCGCAGTTCCTTCGGACTTCCTCGAGTCCGCCGGCGCGGCACTGCGGCCGAGCCCCGACGCCCAGCGCCACCGCGCGCACTTCGCGGCATTCTTGTGGAAGCGCCTCAAAGCGCCTCCGGCGTGGGACTAAGCCGCGCGCCGCTGTTTGCAAACGCGTCGCAGTTCGCACGCGCACCGCTGCAGCGTCGCTCCGCACGCTGCAGCCCCGCACGCTGCCGTCCCGCGCGCCGCGTGGACCTCAGGTTGGCTCAGGGCTTCTCAGCGATTTCGCAGTCTTTGATCCAGCTGGATGTACGCAGCGTGCCCTTGAACGTCACCTTCGTATTCTTCTTGATCTTGGTGGGTGCGGCCAACATGCACTGCATGGAGTTGGTCTTGTTTTCGTCATCGGCGATGTAGGCGTTGTGTTGCGTTTCGCCGTTCAACGTTGCTGTTTCGAAGTGGTACATCACGGCCTCGCCGGACACTTCCTTGCCCATCAAGCCGCTGAAGCCGGCCTTGATCGCGCCTGGAGTCAAGCCAGTGGTCGACACGGCAGCCGGCTCGGTCGGCGCCGCGCCTTGGGCAGCGGCCGAGGGTGCGGCTGGAGCGGCTGTCGCGGCGGAAGTCGCCGACGTCGTGGCGGCTTCGGACTTGTTGCAGCCGGACGCACCGATGCCGCATGCCAAGAGGATGAAGAGGGAGTGCTTCGCAATCATTCGTCGATTCCTTGTTCGTTTTCGCATCGTCGCAGGACGTGGGGATGGGGTTGCGTTCTG
>CBDUPW010000264.1:0-10182 GCA_965369205.1 uncultured Polyangiaceae bacterium
GCGGCGGCGGGTCACCAGACCCGCCCGACGCCGCGCGGGCAGAGGTCACGACACGCCAGCTCCTCGCCCTAACCGCCCAGTGCGCATGCGGGCGCAGTGACAGGCCCTCGGCCTGGCACGAGCACCGCTGACCACGTCATCGCTTCGACCTCCGCCGCGAAAGCCACAGACACAGACACAGACGCCGGCACCCCCACTGCCGCCGGCGCCGTCGCAGCCTCCGCCACTACCACCGGCTCTTGCGAAACTGCTACCCAGTGCGAATTTGTGCCTGCCTCATTGACCCGGCACCGAACCAACCCAAATGATCGATCACACTAGCCTTTATCCGTTACGACCGGCCCGACTTCCGAGCGAGGGTGTAGGGGACCGCGCGCGACGCTGTGTCCGCACAGCTTGGCCTGGCGCGCCTGCGCTTCCACCACGAACGCCTGCCACCGGGGCATCGTTCGTCTCCGCCGCACCGCCACACAACTCGCGAGGAGGTCGTCTATGTGCTCAGTGGGGAGCCCACGCTGTGGCAAGACGGAACGGAGCTAGCTTTGACCGCAGGCAGCCTGGTCGGGCTGCCGCCAGCGAACTGCTATCACATGCTGTTCAACTCGACACAACGCGACGTCGAGTTACTGGTTGCCATCGCGGGCGGCGAGGGCGACCGCGTCGAGTTTTGCGATCCAGATCCCTGGCCTCCGCCTTCAGACTAACATCTTGCGCGCGCTGCCCTTGATCGCTTCCGCGTCGCGCTCCGGGTCGACCTTCTGCGGCACCTTTCGGCCGCGCTGTACCGCGGGTCGGTCGCCAATGAGTTTCAACCAGCGCGCAAGGTTGTCGAGACCGGTCACGTCGATATCGCTCCACTCGTGGGTACGCGCCCAGCACCAGTTAGCAATGTCCGCGATGGAGTAGTCGCCGGCCAAGTACTCGCTTTTCGCTAGCTGCGTGTCCAGCACCGCCAGCAAGCGCCGCGACTCTTTTTGATAGCGCTCGATCGCATAGGGGATCTGCTCCGGAGCGTAACGCACGAAGACGTTCGCCTGGCCCATCATCGGGCCGACGCCGCCCATCTGGAACATCAGCCACTGCATGACTCGGGAGCGGCTCTTCACGTCCGTGGGCAGCAGTTTGCCGGTCTTTTCCGCGAGGTAGACCATGATCGCGCCGGACTCGAAGACGACGAAATCTTCGGCATCGTGGTCGACGATGACAGGGATGCGCCCGTTCGGGTTCAGTTTCAAGAACCAGTCTTCCCGTTGCTCGAGGGCAGACAGGTCGATCCGCCGTGCTTCGTAGGGGAGACCGAGCTCTTCGAGAACGACGCTTGCCTTGTGCCCATTCGGCGTTGCCGCCGTCAGCAGTTCGATCATGCCGTGGGTTCTTGTGCCGTCTTGGCGACACGTCAACCAGCGCGGCGGAGCCCGCAGTCAGAAGTGGCCGGCGATACCGAGGCCGAATCCGTCTTTGCCGGCAGTGTATGGCACGGGGCGCCACTCGATCTTGGCGCCCTCGCGTCGAAGTCGAACGGGCGGCAGCTTTTTGCGCTGTGGCGTGGCAACTTGGGTCGGTGTTGCTAGGGCCTCAACCATGACGGCTACGCCGCCGGTTTGGCCGACTGCGTCCATGGTGGTCAGGATCGCGCGGAGCACGACTGTGAACGTACTGCAGCCGGGATCGTCGTCGGCGCAGCCCGTGTCGGCGAGCGCCATCCAGGGGCCTGCGACGGGGATCCGCAAGTCGTCGGCGCCGGGAGCATCGGGCCATAGATAGGAAAAGCCGACGGCGGCGCCGTACCAGGCAGCCGTAGTGCCGGCACCGGCAAGCAGTAGATTCCAGCGCGCGTGCGGGGGCGGGTAGTCGCTTGGATCAAAGCGCTCGGGTCGCACGGGTTCGTCCGCGCCCGCTGGGAGCGTGGAGACCAGCACGGCAAGTGCGACCATGGCTGCGAGCGGGGCACGCATGAGACAGGCCTTTTCACCCACAACAGAGCCAGAATCAAGGACTCTTGCCCGAGCGCGGTTTGGGACCGAGCCCGGTGGAGATTGCTCGCGCAATACGCGGATTTTGGTGCTTCAAGGCAGGGAGGCCAGGCTCAGCCAGCGCCCCTCTGCGCTGAGCGTAAAGCCCCGCGCTCGGTCGGATACGACCGCAACCTGGTCCTCGTGCCAGAGCGGGATCACTGGAAGCTCGCGTTGCATCAACGCAGCGAGCTTCCCGTAGAATAGACGCCGTACCCCAATGTCGCGGTTCTCTCCCGCGCGGTCGAGCCAATCTCCCGCCTGCGGGTGGCGCCAGCGCGCGCGGTTCTTTCCGATGCCGCCCTCGCCTGGCACGCCCTTGGGATGGAAGAACCAGCTGAGCAAATGGGGTTCCGTGAGCTCAGGCATCTGCAAGGTGGCCATGTCGAAGTCGCCCGCATCCAGCCGTGCCAACAGGACTCCGAAGTCCAGACTCACGACCTGCACCTGCACGCCGGCATCTCCCAGCATTTGCGCGATGGCCCTGGCCACAGTGATTCGCGCCCGGTCCGTACTGGTCAGAAGCTTCAGTGGGCGCACGCTACTGAGCACCTTGCGTGCAGCCTCCGGATCGTAGGTCAGGGGCTCGCTCGCCACAGACGCCCAGTGCTGGGCAGGGAAGATCCAATGGGCAACTTGAGCGCGGTTGGCCATCAGCGTCTTCACGATCTTCTCGCGATCAATGGCCTGAGCGAGGGCGTATCGAACCTGCGTGCGGTCGAGGGGCGCCCGATCGTTCTGCAGCAGCAAGTAGGTGACGTTGGCGCCGGCTCTCGATTGCACCGCAAGCTGGTCGCGCCCCTCGAGGGCGGGCAGTAGCGCCGGTGAGATGGCGTTCGGAGCAACGTCCGCACGTCCCGCCAACAGCCGCAGCGCCCGGGCGTTCTCGTCTCGCACGGTCCGCACGACCACCCCGCGGTTCGGCTTGGTGAACGCGCTGGTCTCTGCTGGCGCCAGCACCGCTTCGCTCGGGGTCGAGCGCACGATGCGGTACGGTCCCAGGCCGTCGAGATCTCCCAGGGGACGCGGCGAAACGCTCACTTGGTCGCGCCGCAGAATGGGAACTTCTAAGTCCGTTAGGAGCGTTGCACGCGGCTCGGAAAGCACGATGCTCAGGGCGAGCGGTGGCCGCGGGACGCAGCTGCCGATGGCGCGAACGACGGCTCGATGTGGACTGCCCAGAGCGTCGTCCTTGAGCGCGTCAATAGTGGCACATACGTCCGCAGGGCCGAGGGCTGCGCCGCTGTGAAACCGCAGGCCGGCGCGCAGCTCAACGTCGAGGGTGCGTTCGTCGCGATAGGTCCAGGATTTTGCAACCAGTGGGATCGGCGCGAGAGTGTTTTCATCCATGCCAACGAGTCCGGCGTGTACCAGCCGGGTAACCTTGATATCGAAGCCCCGGGTCGAAAACCTCGGGTCTAGCGTCGAGAGCTCCTGCGGGATCACCACTTCGTAGTCGCGCTCCTCCGGCGCGGTCTGCGACTGGCAGGCGCAGAAAAGCAGCGCTGCGAGGGCTGGCAAGCCGCCAGGCATGGGAAAACCGAGAAAACGCAACGCCATCTTCATAGCAGACGGCGGTCTTTGGGGTGGAATACCCAGACGCGCGGGGCTAACCCTGCAGACATGACGCGTCGCCGTCTCAGCCTGTACGCCTCAGTCCTCGCCGGGTCGCTTTGTTGCCAAGCTGCCGTGGCGGACGCTGTTGGCGGCAACACAGCGCTGGCCAGCACGTCCGCGCTCTCAGACGCCGCCCGGGGGGCCTTGCGCCAAGAGCTGGCACAACTGGCGAAGTGGGTGCAGCAAAAGAATGGCCGGCTCAGCGCCCAGTTCGTGGACGTGGGCAGCGGTCAGGTCTTGGCAGAGTCCGACGCCGAACGCGCCCAGAATCCAGCTTCGAACTTGAAGCTCTTGACGGCGGGCGCCGCCCTGGATCGCCTCGGCCCAGCGCATCGATTCCGCACGGTGGTGCTCGGAGAGCTCAGCCAAGGAACGGTCAGGGACTTGGTTCTGAAGGGCGACGGCGATCCCGACTTGCGGGCCGAACACTTGAACGCCATGGCTCATACCCTCGTGTTGCGGGGCCTGCGTCAGGTGCGCGGCGAAATCTTGGTGGACGCAAGCGCCTTTGACGCGCGCCCCCTCGCGCCCGGTTTCGAGGCCCAACCCAAGGAGCAAGCGGCGTTTCGCGCGCCGATCTGGGGGCTGTCGGTGGACCGCAATGCCGTGACGGTATTCGTCGCCCCGGGCGCTTCCGGCGAGCCCGCGCAGGTGTGGACGGCCCCGGATGGTGTGGCGACGGTTCAGGGCAAGGTGGGCACTGCGGCGGCAGGAAGCGGCCAAAAAGCGGGCGTCCGGGTGCTGCAACGCGGCGACCGCTTGGCAGTGCAAGTCCATGGCAGCATTGCCGCCGGCTTGCCCGTGCAGCAGCTGCGCCGTCGCATCCCGGATCCGTCGATTTGGGCTGGCCTGGTGTTCGCGCAGGCACTCCGCCGAGCAGGCGTGCAGATTTCCGGCGCGGTCCGAGCGGGGAGCGGTTCCGCTCCGGTTCTGGCGGAGCACACTTCGCAGCCCCTGCGCGTGCTTGTGCACGCCCTGGGCAAGGAGAGCGACAACTTCGTCGCCGAGATGTTGTTGAAGGCGATCGCTGCGCGCGCCAAGGGCCAGCCCGGAACGAGCGCGGCAGGCGCAGCTGAAGTGTTCGACTACGCCAAGAGCTTGGGGGTGCCCGCTGGGGATCTTGAAGTTCGCAACGGCTCTGGGCTCTTCGACGGCGGAAGCGTCAGCGCCCGGGGGCTCGCGGCTTTTCTCTCCCGCGCCTACCAGGAGCCACGGGTGGGACCGGAATTGACGGCGCAGCTGGCGATCGGCGGCGTAGACGGTACCTTGCGCTCCCGATTCCGCACTCACGCCGGTGCGCGTCGGGTGCGTGCCAAGACCGGGACCCTCGCGAAAGTGATCGCCCTCTCCGGCTTTGTCCTGGGCAGCTCGGGGCGCGGCCCTGTCGCGTTTTCGATTCTGGTGCAAGACGTGCGCGCTCCCCACGCGGACACCCGGGCGCGCGTGGATCGCGTAGTCGCGAGCATTCTCAGCAAGTAACAAACGAAAAACGCCCGCGCTCGGAGAACGCAGGCGCCGTTTCGAACTCTGGACGACTACTTTTGGGCTTGAGCCTTCATATCGGCTTCCTTCGCGTCGATATCGTGCTGGTATTCCTTGTGGTCCGCGATGGCCAGACCCAGGAACAAGATCAGAAATAGCACCGAGCTCAAGAAGACCAGCAAGTGGAAGCGCTTGTCCCAAAGCAGATGCATGAAGAACGTGACGACCAGGCCGGCCTTTATCGTTGCGATGACCATGGCGACGACCAGGTTCCATTGAGAGCCTAAGTCGATGGAGGTCACCGCAACGGTGGCGACAGTGAGGACCAGCAGGATCCCCAGCACGCCGAACAGTAGCTTCAGGGGCGTGACGTGAGCGAAGCCGTGGTGTTCGGATTCGGCCTTCTTTCGCTCGGCCTCGGCGCGCTTGGCGTCGATGGTCTCCACGGAGGTTTTGACCTCTTCCTCGTCGTCCACGGGCGGGATCGATTTCATGTCGTCGTCTGCCATCGGTCTTCTCTCTCGTGGCCTCAATGAATGAGGTACAGCAGCGGGAACAGGTAGATCCAGATCAAGTCGACCAAGTGCCAGTACAGCGCGGCGAAGTCGATCGGTCCGAAATAGTTTTCGTTGAACACGCCCTTGGTGGCTCGAATCAGTAGCCAGATCCAAATGCCGATGCCGATCAGCACGTGCAGGCCATGCAGGCCGGTCATGAAGAAGTAGATGCCGAAGAAGGTCGCCGTGCGGTTCGGCGGTGCCATGCTGACATCACCGGTTCGTGGATTCACGAGACCGGCGTCGACCAAGGGCTTCTTCGTCTTCTCCGGAAGCGTGCGAGCAAACTCTCGCTGCGCGGCCTTGGGGTCGCTGCCCTCGCCGGCGGGTGCGAGGCCGATCCCGACCAGCTTTTCCGCAGCGGCCGCCGCGTCTGGGTACTTATGCTTGAAGGACTCTGTCTCCCAAGCCATGTGCGTCGGGGCGAAGCGCTTACCAGGCAGCAGCCCGTCGTGGAACTTATGCGAATACTCCACGTACTTGATGCCCATGAACGTGCACGCACACAGGATGGTGACGACGATGTTGATCACCAACGCTTGCTTGTTGCGCATCTGCGCGTTGCGCACTGCCCAGGCCGCCGTCAGGCTGCTTACCAGCAGGACGACGGTATTGATGGCGCCCCACTTCGTGTCCAGGAAGAAGTGCGAGTAGTAGAACACCTCGGGGTGCTGGGCGCGGTAGAGGGTGTAGGCGCAGAACAGCCCGGCGAAGAAAAGCACTTCGGTGACCAGGAACAGCCAAATGCCGAGTTTGCCGGCTTCGAACTGCTGCTGCGGCGTGTCGAAATGGTGTGCGAGAAACGGATACTCGCCGTGGCCGTGCCCATTGTCATCATGGGCGTCTGCGCCGACCGGCGGGGCGTGCAGTTTGCCCTTGGACGCTTCTTGCTGTGTTGCTTCCGCCATGGAAATCGTCTCCTCAGCGTCAGGACGCTGAGGCCTCCTTCTTCAGCACGTAGCCCCGAGTCTTATCGTCGTACACCAGGTCATCGTAGTCGTAGGGCCCCTTGGTAACGGTCGGGGTGTGTTGGAAGTTGTAGTACGGCGGCGGGGAACTCACCGTCCACTCCAGGGTCGCCGAGCCCCAAGGGTTCATCGGCGCGTCCGGCTTCTTGCGTAGCGAGTTCAGTAGCGAAACGGCCGTGATCAAGAAGCCCATGCCCAAGACGAAGGCACCGATGGTGGACAGCTGATGCAGTTCCTGAAACTCGGGCAGATAGTTATAGTAACGCCGCGGCATGCCCCGGGTTCCCAGGATGAACTGCGGGAAGAACGTGACGTTTAGTCCGACGAAAACGATGACTGCGCCGATGCGCCCGGTCCGCTCGTTGTACATGCGCGCCGTGATCTTCGGCCACCAGTAGTGAAGCCCGCCGAAGAACGCCGTGATCGCGCCGCCCATCATCACGTAGTGGAAATGCGCCACCACGAAGTACGTGTCGTGCAAGTGCACGTCGGTGCTCATCGTCGAGAGGAACAAACCCGTAACGCCGCCAATGGTGAACACCCACAAGAACGCCAGGGCGTAGAGCATGGGCGTGTCCAGGTGGATGCTGCCCTTGTACATCGTGGACAGCCAATTGAAGACCTTGATGGCCGTCGGGATGGCGATCAGCATGGTGATGGCGCTGAAGATGGTGCCAACCAGCACCGACTGCCCGCTGGTGAACATGTGGTGGCCCCACACCAAGAACCCAAGGATGGCGATGGCCACACTGGACAGCGCGATGAAGCTGTAGCCGAAGATGCGCTTGCGGGAGAACACCGGAATGATTTCGCTGATCACTCCGAAGGCCGGAACGACCATGATGTACACGGCCGGGTGGGAATAAAACCAGAAGAAGTGCTGAAACAGCACCGGGTCTCCGCCCAGGGCGGGGTCGAAGATGCCGATCCCGAAGGCGCGCTCCACGATCAACATCAGCAGGGTGATGCCGAGCACCGGCGTGGCCAGGACCTGCATGATGCCCGTGGCGTAGATGGCCCAAAGGAACAGCGGCATCTTGAACCAGGTCATGCCTGGTGGGCGCAGCTTGTGCAGGGTGACGATGAAGTTCAGTCCCGTGAAGATCGAGCTGAAGCCGAGAACGAAAGCGCCGAAGGTCGCCGGAATGACCGCGGTATTGGTCGTCGTGCTGTAGGGCGTGTAGAAAGTCCAGCCCGTGTCTGCGGCGCTGATAAACAGCGACAGCAAGAGGAAAACGGCGCCCAACATCCACAGGTGAAAACTTGCCAAGTTCAACCTTGGAAATGCGACGTCCTTGGCCCCGAGCTGGATGGGCAAGGCGAAGTTGCCGAGCGCAGCCGGGATGCCCGGGATGATGACGAGGAACACCATCACCGCGCCGTGCAGCGTGAAGAACTGGTTGTAGGTGTCCGCGTCCATCAGGGTGCGGCCGGGGGTGAAGAGCTCGGCGCGCACGCCCAAGGCGAAGAAACCGCCGAGCGCAAAACTACAGATCACGCCAATCAGGTACATGACCCCGATGCGCTTGTGGTCCAGGGTGAAGATCCACGAGGCGATGCCTTTTTCGTGGGTGAGGTAGCTGTCGCTGGTGCTTGCCCGCTCCGGGGCGAGAGCTTCTGCAGTTGTGCTCGGTGACGCCATCGGTTCGGTCCTTTACTTCAGAGTTTTGATGTACTCGATCATCGCCGTGATCTCGTCATCCGAGAGCTGCCCCTTGTAGGTGGGCATCGCTGGCGGGAAGCCCTGTACCACTTTGGCCTGGGGTTCCAAGATCGACTCGCGAAGGTAGTTCTCGTCTACCTTCGCCGTGCCGGAGGTGAGCGCTTCTTCCTTGCCCCACAGGGCTTTCATGCTGGGTCCCACCTTTGGGCTGCCGTCGACGGAGTGGCAGGTCGGGCAGCCCTTCTTTTCGAAGAGCACCTTGCCGCCCGCCGCGGAAATATCGACTTTGCCGCACCCGGAGAGATAGGTCTCGTACGCATCTTGGCTCTCAACGATGACCGTGGTCAGCATGTCCGAATGGCTCGTGCCGCAGTACTCGGCACACTCCAAGGGGAACACCCCGGTTTCCGTGGCCGTGAACCAAAGGTCCGTGTAGCGACCGGGCACGGCGTCCATCTTCACGCGGAAGTTCGGGATCCAGACCGAATGCAGCACGTCCATGCTCGAGATCACTAGGCGGACGGGCTTGTTCACCGGCACATGCAACACGTTGTCGTTGCAGCCACCTGCGTGGGTGAAGCTCCAGTTCCACTTTTGGCCGGTGACGTGCACTTCTGCGGCGCCTTTGGGTGGGGTGCGCATGTCTGCGTAGCCCTTGAAGCCGAAGTAGAACATGGCGATCACGAAGGGCAGCGGCAGCACGGACCACACAACTTCCATTGCGGTGCTGTGGTCGTGTTGGCTCTGCGCGCGATCACTGGCGCTTCGGCCCTTCGACCGGAACTTCCAGATCAGGTAGACCATGGCCAGCACGACCGCGGCCGTAGCCACTACGGACGTCCAGTAAATGAAGAAGTAGAGCGAATCTACGGCATCCGCGCCGGTGGAGGCCGACTTGGGCATCCAGAACGAGTCCGACTCTGGGAATGGCGTGGTAGCCGGCTGCAGCGCGGCAACTAGGGGGGCAATCAGGGCGTTCGACATTAGGTCACCAGGGCGGGTTTTCTCTTGCGATCGGAGATCCAGAGGGCGGCGAGGAAGCCACCGAGTAGCACCACCGCGATGGCGCCACTGACCTTCATGATGTTGCGGGCGACCGGAGCATAGCGGCCCTCGGTCTCGTCGTAGTGAAAACAGTAGAGCAGGAGGCGATCAACGGTGCTTCCGACCCGGCCTTCCGAGGCTTCCACAAGGGATAGGCGTAGGGTCTTCTCGTGGTACTCGAGGCCGTATAGGTAGCGGGCAATTTTTGCGTTTGGTGTGGCGACGAGGATGGCGGCTGGGTGGACCCATTCCTCCCGCTTTTCGTTGTAGTTGTATTGGAACCCCATCGCGTCCGCGAGGCGGCGCACGTTGTTCTCGGAGCCGGTTAGGAACACCCAGCCTGGCTCGGTGCCGGGTCGCGCATACTGTTGCATGTAGCGACTCTTGAACTTGTGCAGACGCTCGGTCGTTTCCTCGGGATTGATGCTGACCGTGACGACCCGGTACTCCTTGCCCGCAGACCAGTCTAGGCGCTTCATTCCTTCGACCACACCGTTCAGCTGCAGGCTGCAGAGCATGGGGCAGTCGGAGTAGTTCAGGGTCAGGATGACTGGGATGTCGCCCTTGAAGTAATCCGCGAGGGCAACGTCTTTTCCGTTCGAGTCTTTGAAGCCCAGGTCCAGGGGCAGCTGGGAGGACAGCTTTTCGTCGACGTCCACGCCCTTCAGGCGCTTTGGCAGCTCTTCGATCCGGGTCTTGCGCTCGACCGGTTCGCTTTGCGCAGCTGCGTCGGCCGCCGGCAGGGCGACGACGAGGGCCGCAACGAGCAGCTGCCACAGTAGGTGGAACCTACGGTGCATCGTCGGTCGGATCTGGCGCCGGTGGTGGTGGTGGTGGTG
>CBDUPW010000265.1:0-10165 GCA_965369205.1 uncultured Polyangiaceae bacterium
GGCCGTACAGCTTCACTTCGAGGAGGTCGTCGCTGGAAACCCCGAGCGCGGGTTGGTGCCTTGGTACCACTTCCGCATCGTCAACGAGGGCGGCGAAGAAGTCGGCCACATCAACTTTCGAATCGGTGACTCACCGCACGTCATGATGACTGCCGGGCACGTGGGATTCTTCATTGATCCCCAGCATCGCGGTTCATCGTTCTCTTATCACGCCTGCTGCGCACTGGCGCCTTTCATCAGGCGCCACTACGACCGCGTGATCTTGACGGCGGACCCGGCGAACGTGCCGTCGATCCGCACGATTCAAAAGCTGGGCGGAAAGTTCCTGGGGGAGGTGGACGTTCCGCCCCACGATCCCGCATACGCAAGTGGCGCGCGACGCAAGCAGCGATACGAATGGACACCCTGAACGCGGCCATGCAGCGGCCGGTGCATGGGTGCGTCCGCAACGGGCCGCTTGTCCTCAGCGATCGTCGGCGGTGATCCCTTGGACCGGCAAGAGTGAGGTCTGCCCCACGCGACCGACCGAACGGGGACGATCACGCACGCCCATCCAATCTCGCAAGCTCGTCAACGATGCGCCGCTGCATTCTGCGGTTGTCGTCATCTGCGTATCGCTGAGCGCGGGCGGGGTCGAGGTCCTCGTACTCGAACATTGGGATGAGGTGAAAGTGGAAATGTGACACATCCCACCCTGCGATAACGGCGCCGACGCGCTTGCAAGAAGTCGCGACGTGGATCGCTCTCGCCAAGGTCTTCGCCGCTGTGAACACAGCGCTATAGTGTGGCTCCGGGACGTCCGTGAAATGGTCAACCTCGATCTTCGGAACGACCAGGGTGTGTCCAAGCCGGTGTGCGTCCCGGGACAAGAACGCACACACAAGCGCGTCGTCGTAGACCTTGTATGCCGGCGCCGTGCCATCGATGATTGCGGTAAAGACTGAAGCCATGTGCGGTCGCCTCCTGGATCGCTTCTGGTGAACCTGCTGAAAGGACAGTGGCTAGCGTAACCTACGCTGCAGACGCCGCCCCGCGGGTCCACTGCGGATAGAGCCAAGAGACGCATGCCGTCGACGACGACGAGGGCTTGCTGCGCACGCAACCGGCAAACGGCTCCTACCGACACCCGCGAACATGCCCGATCTCAAGGGCGTTTTCGGAAGTTGTGCAGAATCTGCTCAACTTGTGGATGCGCGATCGTTGAACACGTCCCGCGCTCAGCGCGCGTCCGAACCCACTCGTGTTCGAGTGCCGACCCGGAACATGTATTGCGCGGAATCCAGATCGCTTCGCACCCACACGTGCACACCAAACTTCACGTCGCGCCAATATTGCTGCGATCGCGACGGCGCACTTCGCGTATCTTACCGTGGTCGCCGTGGGGGCAACCACGGAGCCACTGAAATTGCGGTCGGTGGCGCAAGCACAAGAGGGAGTCGGATGAACCAAAGGTGGTCACGTCTTTTGTTGATGCGCGATCTAGGCATCACCGGCTCACAGCTTGTCCTCTCGGAGCCCCCGCAGCGGAACTTGAAGGTAGCAGGATGAAAAACATCTATCGAAACGCGCGCCGACTCGGCGACCCGATGATTCGGCTGCTGAGCGCGATGGCGTTGGCTGCCGTCGTCGGTTGCGGCGGCGATGATTCGAGTAGCAGCGGTGGCGGTGGCGCAACCTCTGACGGCGGCGGCGCGACTGGGGGCAGCGGTGGTGCGAACCTCGACGGAGGTGGCTCGGGTGGACTCGGCGCAGCTGCCGGGGACGCGAGCGCAGGCAGCGGTGGTGCGAGTGGGTCCGGCGGCGCCAACGCGGACGCGCAAACCGGAACGTGTCCCACCGGATTGCCAGGACCGACGCTTGTGCGTGTCCCGACTCTTAGTGGCGGCGCGTATTGCATGGACGCGACAGAAGTTACGATGGCGCAGTACGAGGAGTTTCTGCAAACGGCGCCCGCCACAACCGGTCAGCCATCCTATTGCGCGTGGAACAGCTCTTTCAAGTCGGAGACGCTGAACCAAGGGTATTGCTACACGCCTGGGAAGAAGTTCGATCCTACGGGCACGCCGGATCATCCGGTTCAGTGCGTGGACTGGTGTGATGCGCGCGCATACTGCGAATGGGCAGGCAAGCGACTGTGCGGGAGAATCGGCGGGGGAGGCGTCGAAACAACGAAGTCCGCAGATGCCACAGAAAGCGAATGGTACAACGCCTGCTCCCAAGGCGGAAAGCTCGCCTATCCGTACGGGGGCACGTACGAGCCGCAGACCTGCGTAACGACGTGGTCGGCTCCAAAAGCAACCTCCGAACCGCCCAAGTGCGAGGGTGGCTTTCCGGGGCTCCGGCACTTGTCTGGGAATGTCGGTGAATGGGAAGACGGCTGCTCTGGTGCGACGGGCCCGGATGACATCTGCCTGCACCGAAGCGGTGGGTACAACGCGGCAGAGTTCGGAGGCTGCGACACGGTAGTAACACTGAAACGCAGCTTCTTTGGCGACGGGTTGGGCATCCGTTGCTGCACCGACGCCGGAGGGAAAAAATGAATGGGTCCAGCCCGGACGGCCAGGCGACCTCGTCTAACAGGTACTGAACCCGCCAACGCCCGCTCCACCCAGCACGCGGTTCCGCCGCGCGTTCGGTCCAGCGCGCGTGGTACCGGCCATCCACTCCCGGGATCAGCCGCCGCGCGATGCGAGAACAATCACTTTGGCCCCTGCGCGTGCTGTCTGGCTTTGGTTTTCAGCCCCGAAACACCCGAACTAGCGTGTCTTGACCAGGCGCTGCATCGCCCTAGGGGTCACACCAGGCGACGACGCCGACGTCGTCACCTGCCGCACGCTCGCAGGCCTCCGGACACAATACGATTAGGTTCGCCGTCTGGGAGTCTGCGTACCAGCTGAGTGGCACCTTGGCGCACTCTTGGTCGTTCTCCACGTTCTCAAGTGGAATTTGACCGCCGAGTTTGTCAGCCAACACGATCTTGGCGGTGCTTGACGAGACTTGGTACGCGCAGCCTCGGCTGACGTCGATCAGAGCGTCGAATAGCACGGTCTCAAGTGACGCGTTAGCCTCAACGAAAACGACCTTGCCGTCCCCTGCGGCGGCGACAGCAGCCATGTCCTTCCCGGAGATGCTATCCCCCACAATCCCAACTACGTGCGTGACGACTGCACCAGGTCCTTCGCGAGCCTTTCTGGCGAGCAGTGTGGCCAAATGCACGTCACTAGGTCCACAACTGCCTACGCGGTATCGCGCGGATGCCAGACGGGGCTCAATTGCCGGCTGTTAGCCGGCGGTGGCCGGGCTGGGACAAGTAGCGTCGGTCCCCGGAAAGCGACAAACGCGGTACCACCAGGTTCCCCCCTCAAGCGTGCAGGTTGAATAGCCGCGACTTCCGGGAGCAGAATGGGTTTAACGAGGCGGAGGGGGTGTGGGATGCAATGTGCTGAACTCGATGGGCGGACAAGAAGTGGTCGTGGGCTAGACCGCGTTGCCAATGCCGGTCACGGTGTAGCGACGTCGCAGATAAAACTACTGGTGGCACGATTTGGCCTCTTGGTCGCCACGCTAGCAACAGGTTGCGGACCGGGGGCTGAGGACTCGCCGTGGACCCGAACGGCGGAACAGCTCACACCCCAGGCGTGTGATGTGATGGTTACTCATCATCAGCACTTTCGTTTCACTGACGCGAGGGTGAAGACAGAAGTTTGCCGTCCAGTGGGCAAAGGTCTGCCAGTACTCGTTTCAACCGACGAGAACAGCGGCGCCACAGTAGATCTCGAGCAGCAAATCGCTGCCGATCGAGCCGCCTTCCACAATTGGCACTCATCCATCGAGCCTGGATTCCGCGCTCAGCTCGAAAAGGATCCGACGACTCCGCGGGATGCCTACATTTGGTTCTATGTAGACGGCCGCGACGAACCCACCAAAGACTGGCTCGTCGCGGAACCGGCTGACGCCTTAGCGTCGCTTAACACGATGGAAACTCGAATGCGCAACGCAGCGCAAGGCCTCGCGGTGCGTTTAGGCGACACCCCCGATGTCGAGCTCGAGGGGACGGTGACGCCGCCCGAGCAGTACGGGATACCGGTAGTCCGAGTGCGTGCCGGCTTGCAGGCCCTTTCGGTCATCGGTTTGTGGCCCGAGGTTTGGCGAATCGATGGCGTGCCGACCGAGCACACCAACTGCAGTGACGACTACTACACCACGACGGGGGAGAATATTATCGATAGCGTCTTCGGCTACGACGGCACGGGGCGGTCGTGATCGATAACAAGGCCTGGCTTAACGGCGGGACGGTGGGCGGCGGCGGTGACCCGTCTGGGTTCGAAGTGCCACATATCTCGGCCATCTCCGAAAGCGTTGACACCGCCGGACTGGCGCAAGGGACCACCGCGGTGACTGGTGGAACCAGCGCAGCGGCGCCGCAGGTCGCGGGCGTCGTCGCTTCTCTCCAGGAAGCCAACTCCGCGTTGCGGTCGTGGCCCGAGGTTGTCGTACCTGGAATAATGGTTAGCGCGGATGAAGACACGGACGGCACAGTGCTCAACCTGAACGATGGTGTCGACGACAAGGATGGTGCGGGCCTCCTCAACGCTTGGGCGGCGCTGCAGGTTTTGGACGGCACCCGGAAGGTCGACGGGGGCAACGCGGCGGCGCAGGCGGGGCACGACTATGGCGTCCTCGACTCGTTCTTTACGCCGGCCAACAGCTTCTACAGCGAGGAATACAAGGCGCGGGTTCCGAACGGAAAGCAGCTTCGCGCGGCTTTTTTTGTGCAAACGCGCCCGACCTGCCCGTCCAATCCTAGTTTGGGTGCGTGCTCGGCCAACCCATATCCTTATATCGCAATTGTTGTCTACGATGGTTCCGCCATCGCGTCATTGGCGCTGAATTGGAACAACAATTACTCCTACGTCGCGTTCACCAACTCATCTGGTGTGCAGAAAGACTATACTCTCAAGATGTTCGTCGCCAGTTGGAACGGACTTACCAGCACGACTTTCGGCGCTGCGTGGATGTCATTGTGATGTTGAGACTAACCTTGCTCCTGGCCCCCGCACTTCTGTCGCTTGCCGCCAGCTGCAGCAGTGACGATCGACAACCCTCGACCGGGGGCACCGGTGCAGCCGCCGGCTCGTCGGGGGCTGGTGGTTTTTCGGGTGGCTCAGCGGGCAGCGGAGGTTCGAGCGGAGGCTCTTCCGGTCAATCGGGTGGTGCTGGTCAGGGAGGTAGCGGCGGAAGTTCGGGATTGACGTGTCCGGGGCTGAATCCGGCGGGCTGCACGCCAGGGACATGCGCAACTGGGACCAAGTGCGACATTGAGCCGTGTGCGCCATCCAGTTGTAATTGTCCGACCGGTGCCTGGGCTTGCGCAAACGACTGCCAGGCAGGGGTATGCGTTGGCACCATGGACTGTTCCGCAATCGCAAGCAGTTTGGCCCAGACCCTCCCGGCAACGGGAGGTTGCGCTGCCGTCGTCAGGCTGCATTTCTTGACCTTGCAGGTCGTCTCCCACACTTTCTTCTGCAGTCCGAGCGCGTCCCCCGACGAGGTCACCGCGCGGGCGACCGCGGAAACTGACACCGGATTCGGTAGCGGCGATCTCCTTTCCGGAGCAAATCCGGCCGACGCGTGGGTGTTTGTGGAACGCAACAACGATCTTGGCGGCGTCGCAGCGGTCAGCGCTCGAACTGGATTGACAGTATTCGGCGGCGTCATCCACTGGCTGGGACTCGGAAAGGTTACTTACCCTTCCAGCTGGGAGGTAAAGAACATTGAGAGCACGTGCGCGGGGCCCGCGCTTCCCGCGCTGCGCGGCATCGATCTAACCGCCAACGGGTCAGTGCTCGGGGCGGCGGAAACACTGATGGCCGCCGCAGCGGTGGCACGTACCGCGGTACCCGCTGCATTGGCCCAAGGCCGTACGCTGCGTGAGTCACTGGTAATGCGATACGGGCCTGGCTTGGGCTACACAGGCCAACCGGGCAACTTTGCGAACGACTCGGCCGAGTATGTTGTGCTCATGAATGCGGATTGAATGACAGTCCCTGCTTGCAGGGTCGGATCGCACATTCAGCTAAGTCCATAGTGTAACCGCCTATCGTGCCGATGGTGGTGCAACACAGCCGGAGCGGCTGGAACTTTGCGAGAAGACTCGACGAGTTGCTCGATCTGGATCCCACCGCACTTCACGCGCTCAGGCCATTGCTGCCCACGTTCGAGTATCTGCTGGACGACCTATCGGGCGCGCGCTCGGAAGATCTCAAGGCTTGGGTGATGACGGCGCTGGGCCGACTGACGCTGCTCTGCCTCCGCGAGTCACGTGAACAAGCAGACCTGATACCCGAGCTGAGCGCCTGGCAGGACCTGCTTCGAGAAGCGAGCGCTGCCCCCAACGGCGTGAGGGCACTCTGCGCCGTAGTGCTATGTTCTGAGCACGAGCGAGACGAGACCCGAGGAGATCCAGCAGCTCTTCAAGTCGCTGCGCCGAAGGTGGAGGAAGCATTCATGACTGGAGCACAGATACCGACGCAAGAAGCGCGAGCGGAAGGCAGGGCCGAAAGCAAAGCCGAGCTTGTGCTCAAGCAGCTGGCACTAAAATTCGGCAAACTGAGCGCCGAACAAACCGCGCGAGTACGGGGCAGCTCGGTCCAAGACCTGGAGCGCTACGCCGAGCGCGTCATCACGGTGGACTGCCTCGACGACGTATTCGCACGGTAGACCCGCGAGGCCCCAAAGCATCGCGGTCCGAAATCAATGACGCACCCCCGACGCCAACCGTCCCGCCCTGCCACGCGCAGCGCCAGCGGCAATGTGCTCCCAACACAAAAAACAAATAGCTCAGCGGGCGCCGGCGGCGCGAGCATGGCTTAGGGGGGGACCGCGGAGGCGGCGCGACAGTGTGCGCCGCGGTGTTGCTCCGGGCTCCAGAGCTCGCGGCGGCGACGCGAGGGGGGGCAGGGCACGCCACAGAGGATTCGCACCGATCGAAGCGGATGGTGCACTCACGGACAGTGCGAAGCGTATCCGCCCTTGTCCGGACTGAGGTCTAGAAGGAACGCGAGCACCGGTAGGCACCAGCTGGGGGACACGGGAACTAGCACGCCACAGAGGATTCGAACCTCTGACCTTCGGCTCCGGAGGCCGACGCTCTATCCAGCTGAGCTAGTGGCGCTTGGGGGGATGGGGTGTAGCAGAGCGGGGGCGCTCGATCTACCCTGGCGCGGTGATGAAGGTCGTGCCGGTACCGTGTTTGAACGACAATTTTGCGTACCTGATTTGGCCCGAGGGTCAAAAGATGGCGGCGGTGGTGGACCCCAGTGAGGCTGAGCCGGTGCGGCGGGCCTTGGCCGACCACGGGCTGAGCCTGGGGGCCATCCTGAACACGCACCACCATTGGGATCATGTGGGGGGCAACGAGGCGTTGCTGAAGGACACGCCCACGCTGCGCGTCTTTGGGCACGTGACGGATGCGGGGCGTATTTTTGGACAGACCGAGCAGTTGGAACACGGGCAGGAGTTCGAGCTGCTCGGCATGACGTTTCGCACGCTGCACATCCCCGGGCACACGACGGGTGCGGTCGCGTACGTCGTCGAGGACGCGGTGTTCACCGGGGACACGCTGTTCGCGGGGGGCTGTGGGCGGCTCTTCGAGGGCACGCCAAAGATGATGCACACGTCTTTGAACGTGCACTTGTCCGCGCTGCCGGACGCAACCCGGGTGTACTTCGGTCACGAATACACTTTGAGCAACCTGAAGTTCGCGGCGCATGTGGAACCGGAAAATGCTGACGTGCGTACCAAGACAGAGCGGGTGGCGAAGTTGCTCGCAGATGGACAGCACTCGACGCCGTCGAGCATCGGTGAAGAACGCTTGACGAATCCTTTCATGCGCTGCGACGCAGCGGGCGTGCGGGCGCACGTGGCTGGGAAGGTGCCAGCGGGTGCTCCCGCGCACGCGGTGCTAGGCGCTATCCGCGCAGAAAAAGACGCGTTCTGAGCATGGGTCGCCTCGCGCTTTGGGTACTGGCTTCGGCGTGGCTCGTCGGCTGCGATGCGTGTTCGGCGCCGAGTGGCGCAGGGAGCATGGACGCCGCGAGCTCGGCAACCGCGGTGGCGGCGCGTGCCGCGGCGTCGGTGGCGGCTGCGAAGGGAGCCGGCAGTGCTGCGCGCCCGGGGGCCGCCAAGGCCGCGCCGCTGGCGTCCGCGCAGGCCGCTGCAAGGACGCTTCCGGCCAAAGAGCTGACATTTCATTACACGGACACGCCCGAAGGGGCGCTCGACGTGGTGGTGCACATTCCGCCCCGGGCCAAGGGCGTGAAGCTGCCCGTGCTGTTTGCGTTTCACGGGCGCGGCGAAGCCATGAAAGGACCGCGCAAGGGTCCCCGGGGCTGGATCGACGACTATTGGCTGCCGAAGGCAGAGGCGCGGCTGTTTGCGCCGCCGTTGACGAGTCAGGACTTGATGGGCGTCTCGGACGATTCCCACGTCGAGGGGTTGAACGCCAAGCTCGCCCAGCAAGCCTATGAAGGTGTCATCGTCGTCTGTCCGTTCACGCCCGACATCATGAAGGGCACGCGTTCGCTGGACGCAGCGCGGGAGTTCGGCAAGTGGCTGGTCGCGGAGCTGTTGCCCCGCGTGCAGCGCGAAACGCCGAGTCTCGTAGGACGCGCTGCTACGGGGATCGATGGCGTGAGTCTGGGGGGGCGGCTGTCCGTGCTCGTCGGGTTTGAGCACCCGCGGACCTTTGGCGCGGTGGGTGGCATCCAAGCGGCGTTTGATTCCGCGGAAGCTGCGCGCGTGGCGACGCGCGGGGAGCGGGCGCAAGAAATCGAAAAGCAGAGCGTGCGCCTGCTCACCAGCGAAGGAGACTTTTTTCTACAAGCGAACCGGACCTTGTCCGAGGAGCTCAAGGCGCGGGGCGTGTCGCATCGCCTAGACGTGGTGCCGGGGCCCCACGACTACGCGTTCAATCGCGGGCCAGGCGTCTACGAAATGTTGCTGTTCTTCGACCGGGCGCTGCGTCCGGCGGCTGCCACGCCGTAGTCCTGCGGCGCGTTCGAGCCCTCAGCCATAGCCCTCGTCGTGCAGCAGACCGAGCAGGCCGCGTACGGAAGCGCCGCCCCGGTGCTCGAAGGCCAGCCCGGCTTCGCCGCTTTTGACCCAGGCCACCCGCGCCGCGATGGAGAGGGCTTCCCAGCGGTCGGGTGCTTGCACCCGCAGCTCCACGGACAGGCCCGCGGAAATCTCATTCTGGAGGGCGATCCGCGCGCCCCCGAGGCCCAAATCCAGGATTTTCACGCCGTCCGAGAGGCCCAAGCTGGGTGCCGAAAGGTGGCCCCGGAGACCCGTCGCGCGGCGTTCGAACGCCCGAAAGTGCGAAAATTTCGGCATTGCCGGCCCGAGCGACTTTAGCACGGCGAGGCGCGAAGGACTTGGGGTCTACTTGCGGGCTCCGCTAGGATAGGCTCTCACCTCGAAGTGCCCAGTGGGCACGTCTATCCCGGAGAACGACCGTACATGGCCCAGGACACGCGTAAGGACCCGCGGGCGAAAGTTTTGACGATGACGGTGCGCTACAAGAGCGCGACCATCGACGAATTCATCGAGCATCATTCCCACGATGTCAGTCGTGGCGGAATGTTCATCAAGACACCGTCACCCTTTCCGCCCGGCACCTTGTTGAAATTCGAGGTGAAAATCGCTGACGACCAAAAGGTGATGCAGGGCGTGGGGCGGGTGGTTTGGAAGCGAGAGCCGCCGGACGCTGGTGAAGACGAGCCGTCGGGCATGGGCGTCAAGTTCATCAAGATCGACGATGGCTCCATTAAGGTCATCGACCAGCTGATCACCACTCGTGGGGATTCCCCCGGTGCCTACGATTCTGAAGCCGGTGAAGCCGGAGCTTCGCTGTCCCCCGCCGCGAAACCGTCCGAAAAGCCCGCAGCTGCGACGGCGCCCGCGCCCGC
This sequence comes from uncultured Polyangiaceae bacterium, assembly GCA_965369205.1. Classification (GTDB taxonomy): domain Bacteria; phylum Myxococcota_A; class Polyangia; order Polyangiales; family Polyangiaceae; genus JACKEA01. The sequence goes on from CBDUPW010000265.1 coordinate 9,969, forward strand.
TGCTGCTGCCAAGCTCGGCGGACCGATCCGCAAGTCCACGATGATTGGGCTGGGAGCGATCAGCACGACGCCGAAGGCGAAGGAGCCCGAGCCCAAGAAGGAAGAGGCCAAGGCCGACGATTCGGGTGGCTCGTTCTTCCCCGAGACGGATTCCGAAAAAGATCAGCCACCGCCCGAAGACCGCACGGTCATGAAGC
>CBDUPW010000266.1:0-10099 GCA_965369205.1 uncultured Polyangiaceae bacterium
TGGCCATCGCGCCGGATGACTCGACTCGAGCCTCCATCAAGCAGCACTTGTTGAACTTGCTATGAGCCCTTGGCCGGGCACTTTTCGGAGCTTCGGCCCACTTTGCCCCCCAGCGGCAGCTAAGAATTGCCCCGTTATCGCTAAAAAGTCGCCTGGTTCGCCCTAACTTTCGCCCCTTGAAACTTACGCTTTCGCGCTGGGCCACCTAGCGCGCTATCCTGTTGCCGGACCTCGGTCTGCCCCTCCCGCTGAATGAAGTTTCTCTGCCCAAGTTGCAAGGCGAAGTACCAGATCGCCGACGAAAAGGTCGCCGGGAGATCGGTGCGGATGAAGTGCCGCAAGTGCGGGCACATGATCAGCATTTCTAAAGCCGTCACCGAGGGCAGTGTTTCCCGCAAACTCGACGGTCTTTCCTCGATGCCGCCTCCGCCCTCTTCGCGGGGATCCTGGCGAGAGCCAGGGGCGCCGCCGCGGGCCGGGGGGCAGGCGCCGCCGCCCCGGCGCCCACCGCCGCGCCGTCCAAGTGCCGGAGGCACGTCACCGGTGCCAGCCGCCGCCGCGCCACGTCCAACGGCGCCATCACGAAGCGTGGGGCTGCCACCGCCGCGGGGTGCCCAACTCAGCCAACCGACAGCAGCGGCTCCGCCCGCCGCGGAGGCGCTGCGCAAGAGCAACGGCAATGGTGCCGCTGCTGCGCTGGCGTATTCCTCTCAGCCCGACGAGGCGCCGCTCTACGACGAAGACGAGCACACCGTCGTCGCTCCCGTTGGCGGTTTGGCGAGCGCGTTCTCTCAGTCCCTAGGTGGGGCGGAGGCGGCCCCGCTCTCGACACTCTCCACGCCCGCAGACGAATGGTATGTCGGCATCAATGGCGTGCCCGTGGGGCCGATCCGCCTCAGCGAGCTGCGCAGCAAAGCATCGGCGGGCAATATCTCTCTCGATTCGCTGGTGTGGCGTGACGGCTTCGAAGAATGGATGCCACTGCGCACGTTCCCGGAACTCGTCGCTATCGTAGAAGAAGGCGTCTCGAGTGCGCGCGCGTCCCTGACGCCGCTCAGTCCGCCGTGGACGTCTTCGCAGCCGCCACCGCCCGCGCAGCCTCTGGCGTCACAGCCGGAGGTGTATGATCCCTTCAAGGTGCCGGGCGGGGCCGCGGGTACGCCGCTGCCTGGAGCCGCGGATCTGAGCGATCCCTTTGGTGCGCCGGGGGCGGGGTTCGGTGCGGCGGGCGCAGCGCCCCTCGGGCCGGCGGTGATCAGTCCGCCGCACGTAGACATCGACGAAAGTGTCATCCCAAAGCGTTCGGGCACACCACTGTTGGCGTGGGTTGCGGTGGTGGTGGCACTCGTATTCGGCTTGGGCGTCGGTTTCGTGATGTTTGACCGAGGGCCCGGGGAGACCGTCATCAAGTATGTGGAAGTGACAAAGACGGGCGAGGTGCCCGTGGCTGGCAGCGCTCCGACCGGAACCCCCGAAAACCCCACCGAAGAAGGCGTGGATGCTGGCAGCAAGGGGCAAAGCCCGCGAACCGGCGGCGGGCCGATCGCAAAAGCTGGCCCGGCCACGGACAAGACGCCGGAAAAAGGACTGAATCTGAAAGGGCTGGGTGGCGTGACCGGCCCCGGTCCCGCAGGGGGGCCCGGCACCGGACCTGGCGGCAACGCAAACTCCGCTCTGGATTCCACGGCAATCCAGAAGACGGTGAGCCGCTACACGTCCAGTGTGAAGCGCAGTTGCTGGCAGCCGGCTCTGGACGGACGCAGCAAGGACGCCCCGAGTTCCGCGCGGGTGAATGTGACGATCACCGTGTCTCCCAGTGGTTCCGTGAGCGGCGTGAGCACCAGCGGTGATCCCAAGGGCTACCGTGGACTCGCGGGCTGCATCCAGAGTCGCGTCCGGGGTTGGCAGTTCCCAGCATCGAACGGCACAACGACGGTCAACGTGCCGTTCGTCTTTGCTGCTCAATGAGCGATCGCGGCGCAGACGCCGAGATAGAATCTGGGCGGCAAACAAACGCACGCCACGCACCCGAAGGTGCGCGGCGTGGTCGAAGTCCCGCATAAGCCGGGTTCTGTTGCCCGGGCTCATCTCCAAGCCCGGGCTGACGATCATTCCTCTACGATGGCCGTTACCGACCACCTCTAGCAACCTACCCTGGGACTCGGGCGGGCAGCCCTCAAACGTCCCTCTATGTGGTCTTGCTCCAGACGGGGTTTGCCTTGCCGCATTCGTTACCGAAGGCGCGGTGAGCTCTTACCTCACCCTTTCACCATCACCCCGGCGGGGCCGGGGCAGTCTACTTTCTGTGGCACTTTCCTCGATGTCACCATCACCGGGTGTTATCCGGCGTCTTGCCCTACGGAGCCCGGACTTTCCTCTGCCCGCGAAGGAGCAGCGATCGTCCCGGAACTTCGACGCGGCGGAAGGTAAGTCGGATTGCGCCGCCGCGCCAGGGCGCCGATCAAGCCGCGCTGTCGAGCTCCATCAGGTTGACGCCTTCCACCCGGGAGATCTCGCTGATCTTCGAGCGTAACTTGCGCTTGGCGCGCTCTTCTAGCTGACGCGCGCGCTCCCGGGATACGCCCAGCCGTCGCCCAAGTTCCGCCAAGGACAGCTCGTCCTCGTCGTCGGCGAGCAGCCGGCGCTCGACGATGAACTTCTCTCTCGGGTCGAGCACTTCGAGGGCGGTGCGCACCGTGCGTTTCACCATCGTCTGGCGCTGATCCTTCAGCACTCCATGCTCTTGACTGGGGTCCGGGCTGACGAGGGTGTCAACAAGGGTCGTTGCGGAATCATCGAAGACTTGTGAATCGAGGGACACGTCCCGGGATTCCAGGCGCCGGACCATCTTGACCAGCTGTTCTTTTGGTACTTTGAACTGAATGGCCAGTGCTTCGTCGGCCTTGTCCTTGTCTCCGAGCAAATTCATCACTCGCACACGCTCGCGGCGTAGTTTGAAGAACAGCTTGGAGCGCAAGGCGCCTGAACCCACGCCAACGAGGCTCCAGGACCGGATCACGTAGTTGAGCACGTACGCTCGGATCCAATAGGCGGCATAGGTCACGAAGCGGTTCCCGCGCTCCGGCTCGAACTTCTTCAGCGCATGCACGAGGCCGAAGTTCCCTTCCGCGACCAACTCGGAGATAGGCACGCCGTAGCGTCGGTACTTCAGAGCGATGGCAACCACGTAGCGCAGGTGCGCGCGAACCAGCTCTTCGGCCGCGGCCGGATCTTGGTTCTTCACCCAACGGCGGGTGAGGGTGAGCTCCGCCGCTCGATCGAGCTTCGGGTACTTGTGGACCGTGGAGATGTATCGGGACAGAGCTGCGTCGTATTCGTTCGCCATTGAGTCGTGCCTTCCTTAATGATCAGTATCTGTCCTAGACAATGAGTAGTCAACGGTTACTTTGTTGCCGTGTGTCTAACTTAATTGTCTTTCTGTCCAGCTTTTGCACTGCCGTAGTCTCAGCCGATGAGTCGAGCAGATTATTCCTGAATGTGACGTTACGTCATTTGCGCACGAATTCGCGCCCGGTCCAGCCCCGCAGTGGAGTTCTGGATGGGGCGTCAGGAAGTCTGGAGTGTCAGTCGCTTCCGTCAGCGCATCGGTGAAGCGCGCTGGACGACTGAACATGCTGGAGGCGGTTGGCCTCTAGGGTGTCGCGGTCCGGAGGCAGCCGCTTTGGAGCGACGTGCCCATTTTCTAGCCTCGGATCACGCAGAAAAGGACGAACCGCAACCGCAAGTGCCACTGACGTTGGGGTTTCCGAACTTGAATCCGGCCCCGTGAACGCCTTCCACGTAGTCAATCTCGGTTCCGTCCAGATACTGGTAGCTCAGGGGGTCGATGAACAGCTGCACGCCTTGGGACTCAAACTGCTCGTCCATGTCCGTGGGTTTGTCCTCGAAGTACAAATCATACTGAAAACCAGCGCATCCGCCGCCGATGACTCGCAGGCGGAGCCCCTGGCCGCCCAGTCCCTCGGACTCGGAAATCTCTTTGACCTTTTCGGCTGCGAGGGGGGTAATTGAAATCATCGTTACTCTTGGGCCTCCGCGAAAAATGTCCGGAACCACTGCATTATATGCCGTGGGGCACGTCCGCGCTAGGGGGGATAATGCAACCGAGGCCCGCTGCCAAGGCCTGGCAGGGTGGGGGGCCGTGCGCTGTCTCGCCAGGAGACGGATTTGAGGGCGCGGAGTTTGAGACAGAGCCGCCCGTGGGCGGACTTGGTGCTGCACGTGCTGGCGCACGTGCAATCGTTGTCGCGGTTCCCCGCTGCGCTGTGGGATCCTGCGTACGCGGCATTTGTGGCCCGGGCGACAGGCCCCGCCTGCGAGCGCGCGTTGGGACAGGACGTCGACGTTCTGGGTCGAGCCATCGGGTCCCACGAGCAGCTCGCACGGTTGCATCTTCTGGCGTGTCTCTTTGAAACACCGGAGCAAGCTCTTGCGAGCGCAGCGATCGATTTGGCTCAGCTAACCGCGCAGGAAGGTGCCGAGCCACGAGTGCTGGCCGCATTGGCGGAGTGCGGACCGGTTGCCGAAGTTCTCCGCTCCGCGGCGCTGTTGGAAGTCGATGCTTGGCGCTCGCTCCCCGACGCCGCGTTTCCCGAAGCGGAGACATCGGACGCGTTCGACGCCATGCGCGGACTCGCGCCACGCCTGGGCGAGTTTCGTCTCTGCGTGTCCCGCGCGCTGGGGTTCCGGGGCCGCGTCCTTGCCGGAGAGATTTGGCTTGGCATCCCCGGCGTTCCCGGAGGGCCGACTGCGGCGCACGTGGCATGGCAAGGGGCTCACGAAGCTTGCGTTGCAGAGGTGGCCGAGCGCGCCCGCGCCGTGCTCGGGGAGCGTGAAGTGGAGCACGTGGCCTTGGTGCTGCTGTCCGACCGCGCACGTTTCGCTGAACGCGTGTCCGCACACCAGAACTGGCTGAGCACAATGAGCGGCTTGCCGCCATTGGCCGCGCACGCGCTCACGCCCGCCGCTCGCGAGATCTTGGAGCAACTGCGCTAGGGGAGCCGGTCGTCTGCGGTGAGTGCCGCGTCCGTCATGTTGACGCGGTTGCTCTTCGCGTGGCGGTCCGGCACGTAGCGCACCGGCCCGAGGCTGCGCCGTCGTATCTCCGAAGCGGTTCGTTCGAACAGGGTCAACACTTGGTGCTCTTGGCCCAGGGGAACGACCAAACGTCCGCCCACGGGAAGCGCCGCCAAGAACGCTTCGGGCAACTCGGCCATGGCAAAGCCGATGGATACCTTGTTCGCGCCTTGCCACAGCGACACGTCGTGGGCGTCGCCGGGCAGGACGGATACTGTCTCGTCGCCGGAAAGCAAAGCCTGCGCGCGCGCCGCCAAGACCTCGTCGAACTCCAGAGCCGTGACGCGTCCCGTCGCGCCGACGACGCGGCTCGCGACGGCTGTTCCGTAGCCCGTGCCTGCACCCAGGTCAGCGAGGTGGTCACCGGCGCTCAGGCTCAGGGCGCCGAAGGACGCTGCGTACGCGTGCATCGCCGAGATGGTGGACAGTCCGTTCTCCTCCAGGGAGAGGGCTTGGTCCTTTGCACTGGCAGGGATGTCTTCGGGCTGCACGAAGAGTTCCCTCCGGGTTTCTTGAAGCGCTAAGACGATGGCGTCGTCGCATTGGAGTGTTTTTCCAGCAATGACTTCTTGCCGCGCTTCCTTGGCGGTGCGGGCCAGTTCCTCGTCTTGCTCCAACGCGCGCGTGCGGCTTGCGGAGGGCACCTGTCCGCTCAGTCCGCGCCAGAGGTGAAAGAGCCCCAGAGTGCGCAGACGCCGGCTGCTTTTCACTAGGTCGACTTGTTCTTCGACGGCCCGCTGGTAGTAGTCGCGGGCACTTCCGTCGTAGACGAATCGCTCCCGGATTTGCCGGACGATGGGCGCAAACAGTTCGTGCCGCAGGGCGTGGGCACGCCGGAAGTCCAGGTCAGCAGAGGGGTCGACCCACTCGCTGAGGAAGTCTTGGTCGCCGTCTTCCCACCAGGGGTAGTGCTGGGGCACAAAGCCCGTTTTTTCATGCCAGGCGTCCCGCTCTTCGTCGATCGGAGATCCGGGGTACAGGCGGAATGGGTCCACACTCAAGAATCCCGTCGTGCCGCCCGCACTGCCCAGGAACAAGCGCTCCATGTACTTGGCGCTCGTGCGCATGGAGCTCTCCGTCTCGCCAGGGTGCCCCACGATGATGTTCGCTCCGAAGGGCACGTTGTTGTCCCGAGCCCAGTGGGAGACTTCAAGCATGCGGTCCAGATAGTCATCGAGGCGCCCGCTCTTGCGGATCAGTGCCAGTTGACTCGGATCGCCGGATTCCAAGCCGAATCCTGGACTCACATTGGCGCGCGCCATCAGTTCGATGTCCTCGCGCTCGATCAGGTCGACGCGAATCAGCAGCCAGACCTTGCGCGCTCTGAGGGGGCGTCGTGCCAGCTGCTCCAAGAAGTCCCGCCGCCAGCGCTTCTTCATTCCGAATAGCGCGTCTGCGATGAACAAGGTCCAGCGAGTGAGATCTAGGAACCTGTCCAGGCGATGCAGTTCTTCGATCGCTGCCTGTGGATCCAGGGGCCGCCAGGAGACATCGCGCTTGGCGCGTTCCATGCAGAAAGCGCAGTCGAAGGGGCAGCCGCGGGACAAATAGATTTCGGCTTGGGACGCCACCTGGCGCGCTACCGGTCGGTAGCGCTCAAGCAACTCCCACGGATACGGCATGACTTGCTCGAGGTGCGTGACCGGATCCGGGCCGTGTATTTGCTGGAGCGGTCGCTTGCCTCGCTCAAGGGCTTGCACCAAACGGCGCATGGGTTTTTCGCCGTCTCCCACAACGACGAAGTCGAAGGGGCTACCCGGGCGAGTGAAATCTCCCGGGCGTGCACTGGGATGGTATCCCCCCGTGACGATCCAGGCGCGCGGCGCGAGCCGGCGCATATGCTCGGCGAGGGCACTGACCTTCAGGTAGTCGTAGGAAGAGTAGCAAGAGATGCCGATCAAGTCGTAGCCGGGAGCGAGCAGCGCTTCGAGGTCCACTGCTCCAAAGGCGCGCTCCATATCCAGATCGATCACGTCCACTTGGGCGGCGGTGCCTTGCTGGATCGCTCGTGCCATCATGAGCAACTGCGGCACACCAAAGTTGGCGCCGCCGGAAAACAGCCCGCCAGGCCACAGCAGAAGCACCCGTGGTCGGTCGACCTGGGACACTTCAGCTCCCGCCGGACTTCGGGCTGTTCGGGGCCGGCGGCGAGAGGCAGGGCTGGGGCGCGCCTTCACTCCCCGCGTCCAAGGGCGGTGGCGCAAGACAGGGCTGCGGCTCCGCGTCTGCATCCGCCGCCGCGTCGATCAGAGGCTCCAAGCAAGGCTGCGGTCCCGCGTCCGCGTCGCTGGCCGCGTCGCCGGGCAGCGCGCCGAGGCAAGGTTGGGGGCTGCCGTCGGCGTCGGCTCCGGCGTCCACGGCGGACTGGGGCGCGTTCTTGGTCGATTCGCCGCCACAGCTCACGGCGGCGCCCAGCCCCGCGCTCGCCAAAGCGGCGGCGACGAAGCGCGCACGCCGCCGGAGAATGGCCCGCTTCGATGCCTCGTCGGTCATTGGGTCCTCCGCCTCACAGGATCACTTCCAAATGTGTGCGTCCGTCTTTGCGGTCTGTTTCGAGACGCGCGGCCAGGCTGTCGTCTACGTGCTGCCACACAAACGGATCCGGGAATTTGCGGGCGTGGCCACTGACCCACTCGGCGGCGGCCCCGCACCCGCCTGCACAGGAGGAGGCGTGCAGGCACCCGTCGCAAAACTCTGGCAGCTCTCGCCGATACTCTGTGCGTTCTTTGGCTTGAAGCAGCGAGCTGAGATCCACCGCGGGATCCAAGATGTCCTCGACGCCCCCGAAAGCCGTGTTGTGAAGCGTGCAGTTCTTCAGTCGCCCATCGGGGCCGAGGGCGATTTCCTGCATGTCGGTGCCGATGGGGCAGGTGCCGAATCGGATCGGCTCGAGCTCTTCGACTTCTAGGCTGCAAGGCGGCACGGGCATGGTGCAATGCAACGTCATGCCTTGGTCTCTGCCGAAGGGCGCTGCCTGGCGAAATGCCGTCAGGAGTTCTCCGCGAGTGGGCAGTAGCTGCGCGGCATGACGGGCGGCGTATCCCGCAGGACTAAACCGACTCAGCGCGATGTGTTTCACACCCATCGACAAGAACAAATCGAGGATTGCAGCGACCTGGTCGTGGTTCTTCTTCGTGACCACGATGCATCCAACCACGGGAACGCCGTGGCGCTGCAACGCGCGGATGCCGCGGAGCGTCTTTTCGAAATGCCCGGCGCCAACGTGTGCCCCGTGGCTCTCTTCGTCTGGACCATTGAGGGTGACTTGAACGTACCGGACGCCCACGGGCGCCAGCTTCTCGGCGATTGCATCGTCGATCAATCCGCCGTTGGAAATGATTTGGATCGCGACCTCGCGTGACTTGATCAATTCGAAGAGGGAGAAGATGTCTGAGCGCGCAAACGGTTCGCCGCCGGTTACGGTGATGTGGTTGATGTCCCAGGCATCCAAAAGGCGCTCCACGCGCCCGAGTAGCTTGTCTTTGCCCGCAGTTTTGAGTTGCGCGCCATTGTCTGCCCGCCATTCGTTGTAGCAGTAGCTGCAGGTTTGGTTGCAGACCGGTGTTGTTTCTACCGCCACGCTGTACACTTTTGGTCTGCCCGCGGTTGCCATGAGAACAGCATACCAAATGCTCGCCCCAGCGCGAGTCGGCCTGCCGCCGCGTTAGGCCGCTGGCGCGACGGTGCACTTGATCGCGCGGCGCCGTCCGTGCATGCTGAAGCGAGCAATGCACAGGGCACCCACGAGCTGGACCTCGCGCGTCTGCGCTTGGGCCCTCCTGCTCGCGACGAACGCATCCGCGCAGGGGGTGCCGCCTGCCCCCGCGGAAGAGCCCGTCGAGGTCGACGGTGTGATGACCGGAGCCGTACAAGCACCCGCGCCCGCCCCCGCCGCGCCTCCCGCGCCCGCGCCGAGCCCGGCACCGCTGCCGCCGGCGCAGCCGCCTCCCGGTCCCTACTACCCGCAGAACCAAGCTCCGGCGGGACCGTACTATCCCCCTGCGCGACCCGTCATGGTCGAGCCTCCCAAAGAAGAGCCCGGGCGGCATTTGCATGACGGATTCTATTTGCGCATGGCACTCGGGGGGGGCGCACTGGCAGCAACCTACGAAAGCTCGACCGCAGCAGGTGCGGAAGCAGAGGTGGGCGGTGGTGGCGTCGGAATCGATCTGTGGTTGGGGGGAACCCCGTGGCCGGGTCTCGTCATCGGCGGTGCGATCACCGGGAACAGCGCTGCGAACCCTCGCGTCGAAACGTCCGCGGGAAGCAGCAGTGCGGACAAGACGAATCTGAGCGCGACGATGCTGGGCCTGTTCGTAGACGGATTTCCCGATCCCGAGGGAGGTCTGCATATCGGAGGCATGCTGGGGCTGGCCACGCTCACCTACACCGACAAGGACAACGACGAGGAGCGCCGGCATGGCGGCGGCGGCGCGGCGCTCTGGGTTGGTTACGCCGGTTGGATCGGCAGTGACTGGTCCCTCGGAGGCATGCTTCGGGGAACCGTGCAGGCGACCGAAAACGAAGATTCGGATCTCGATGAACAGGCGCGAGCGCGCTCCTTATCCATTATGTTGACCGCGCTCTATCACTAACGATTCTTGCCGTTTGCAATCCCGAACAACTCGCCACTCGCACACGCCAACACCAAACGCGCTGGGCCCGTTGGCACCAGGCTCTCCGGATCCGGGCAGGCAGTGCCGCGCGCGGAAAGCAAGCTGCCGTTCGCGGACACCACGGCGACGTCCAAGCCCGGGCGCGCAATCGCAACCCGGCCTTGGCCACCGACAATGGGCGGTGCGCGCAGTCCGCCCAGCGCGGAGCTGGTGCTCGGACTCACCCCGGGCTCCGTAGCCACGCGCCAAGTCTCCAAGCCCTTTTGGCTGAAGCCCAGGATCAAGCCCTGGCTATCCATCACCAAGAGTTCGCCGTTTCTTAGGAGCGTGGGTGGACCCTCGAGCGTGGTCGTGCCCTGAGTGCGAATGTGACGAGTATCGGCCTT
>CBDUPW010000267.1:0-10090 GCA_965369205.1 uncultured Polyangiaceae bacterium
GGGAAGCAGTTCAAGCTTGGCCACATCCGTGAGGTAGTGGACGTCGCGGACCAACGTGCCGTCGCGGTCCAAGAAGGCCGCGCACCTCGGCGTGCCGTTCGCAAAGCTGCGCGCAACCCCGGGTCTGTGCACCAAAGGACCCGTCGGCATCATCCGTTGTGCGCGACGCGTGCTGCCGCCGCGTCGGTCAGGAGATGGGTCAGCACCGTATGCGCGCTTTCGACCAGCCCGTACGCATGAGAGTCCACGTGGAAGTTGGTGGCGCCCAGGCGTCGCAGCGGATTGTCTGAGTCGAATCCGCTTAGGGTACACACGCCGGCCCCGGCGCCGAGGGCAACGTCAACGGCACGCAGGATGCTTTCAGATCGACCCGATGAACTCACCGCGACCAAGAGGTCTCCCGCCGCGACCCATAGCGCCAGCGGATCCGAGAACGCCCGAGCGTAGCCGTCGTCATTCGTGATAGCGGTCAATAGCGGAACGTCGTGGAACGTCTGTGCTCGCACGCAAACGTTTTTGACGAGGTCGCTCTGCATGTGTGCAGCGATGGCGCTGCTGCCACCGTTACCAATCACGAAAACAGTATTTCGCCCCTGGCGGACCCGAAGCAACTGCTCAACCACGCGGTCGCAGCCAGCGTCGAGGGTCAGAACCCCGCCATCGCTGTCTGTAACCGCGGCCGAGGCGAGCAGTTCGTGCACTTGGGCCACGTACTTGGACGCAGCGGTCATGGTCCCACGCTCTCAAAATGTCGATGCAGAGCGCGAACGGTGTCGTGATGCGGGCCCCGAACGTAGTGACTCTCTCCTCCGTCCGCGACCGTGCGCACCAGAAGCGTCTTGAAGGGACGGAAATAGTAGCGCGTATCAGACTTATCGGGCTCCTTCGAGAAGTCCGAGCCCAAGTCCAGCAGGTCAAACACCGCGCAGGTGAAGTCGGCGATGCGGCTGCCATCCTGGCGGGCCACGTTGCGCGCCATGGACAGAGCCTTGAGAAACACCTCCGGCGCCATCACGGCACTCCCGAAGGAAAGCACGACCCCACCCTCGAGACGCGAAACGCTGTGCGCCAACACCAAGAAGTCATGATAGCTAGCCTCGCCAATGGCGGCGCCGCTCGCACTGGGATGTTGGTGCACGATGTCGTAGCCAATTCCGACGTGCACCGTTGCCGGGATCCCAAGGCTGTGGGCGTGCCACAGCACCGAAAGGTCCGCCTGAGGACAACGCCCGGCGCCGATCTCCGCGCCCAAGGCCTCGCCGAATCCAACGCCACGCTCCACGGCGTCACGCGCTGCGGCGTTGACGCGCCCCGTTTCCGTCCAGAATCCAAACTGCCCGTCTCTGATGTAGACGGCAACGCTCTCCGTCGTGCCGCCCGTCAAGGCCAGCTCGTAGTCGTGGATCGCGGCGCCGCCGTTCATTCCGACATGGGTCAACAGGCCGCGGCGCATCCAGTCGATCAAGAATCGCTGAACGCCTGAGCGCAGCACGTGTGCGCCAAGCAGCAAGATCACCGGCCGCTTGCGGCGCCGAGCGGTGACGATGCGCTCGGCGATCCGCGCGAGAGGCGGCGCGTCGAAGTCCGTAGGCTCGGATAACGAAAGCACCTGCTCGACGGAGAAATCATGCTGGCGCTCTGCGAGAGGCCGAAGCAACAAGCGACTGCGATCGAAGATCGGGTGCGGCATCAGACAGCTCTCGATGCGGGAAAAAGCACCGCCAGTAGCTCAGCGCGGGTTACGGCGACGTTGCCAAGCTGCGAGGCGGCAACCGCGGCCGCGCCCATGGCCACGAATGCGGCCAGCGCGGGGGAAGCGTCGGCCGCAAGGCTCGCCGCAAGGGTCGCTAGCATGGCGTCCCCCGCACCCATGGGGTCGACCGGAGTGGCCACCATGCTGGGCAAGTATTCGATGGAGAGGGCCGATTTGACCTCGGCCAGATTCTTGTCTTTGAGGGTCTCCCGCTCCACGCCTTCGCCAAGCTCCAGCAGCATCATTCCCCGAGCACCCAAGGTCACTAGGACACAGTCTGTCTCCGCCTGCAGCAGAAGTTCCGCGCCTAAGTCGGCGATCCCGCTCGCGCGGTCGCAGAGGGAGAGCCGAGCTTCACGCTCGGACGGAGCGATCACGCTCAAGCCGCGCATGCGTCGGACGTTGCCTAGTTGGGTGCTACACTGCACATCGCCAACCACTGCAACCCCGCGGCGGCGTTTCAGCTCGCGCGCCCAATCAATCACGCGGTCCGTGACCACACCGTAGCCAAAATCCGTCACAACTACGGCGTCGATGCGATCCCCAAGGGCCTGAAGACGCGACAGAAGCGCCTGTTCTGTCGCCTGATCCAGATCGTGATCGCTAAACACATTCACGTTGAGCAGCTTCTTGCCCTCAGAAATGTAACGGGTCTTCACGATCGTCGGGCGTCCCGGGTCTTCGAGCAGCTCCGCCACGATGCCCCGCTCCACCAAGTCGTTGCGGACGCGATCAGCGGCCTCGTCCCGCCCCACCAGCGAAAGCAAGTGCGGCTTCGCCCCGAGTCCGCTCAGATGCTGTGCGACGATGGCCGCCCCCCCGATGAAGGTCTCGCTGTCACGCGGCCGCACCACCAAAACAGGCGCCTCGGCACTCATGCCCAATGCCTCCGCGTACACATAGGTATCGACGATCGTTTCCCCCACCACAGCAACCGTCTTTTTCGCCAGCGCGTCCAAGAGCTCCCGAACGCTCTGCTCCGTGATTGCATGGCGTCCGCAAAACGCAGCGACTTGTTCTGCCACCGGTTCGAGTTCGTGTTTGTGGCTATCGATGATGTGCGTGGACGAGTAGACGACGTCTCCAGAACTGAAGAGCACCCGCCCGCCGTACTCTTCGACCAAGCGGCGCTCGCGACCGAATCGCCCATCGAAGACCTGTTCGAACTCCTTGCCCTTCACGTAGACGTCGGGCCGCACGAAAGTAAGCGCCGGCCCCGCCCAATCCCCGTCGTCGATGCACACAAAGCTGACGACTTCGAGCGCCGCCAAGCTCTCCGCCCGCAACCGCTCGGGCACATACGGGCGATTGCGTCCCTTTTGCACCACGCTGTCGGCACTGACGGTGACCACCAAGACATCCGCTTGCCGTCGCGCCCAGGTCAGATGGCGCAGGTGCCCGGGGTGCAGAATGTCGAAGCAGCCATGACACTGCACCACGCTCTGCCCGCGCTCGCGAACAAGCTGCAGCGCCTGGGAGAGCGCGTCTCTGGAAAGGATCTTCTCCAGGTAGGTCATGGGCGCTCCACGCCGGGAATCGAATCGGGCAAGCGCCGCAGTACGCGCACTTCCAGAAATACCCGGGCAAAGGTCGCCGCAACGCCCAGAAGGTTATTCAGGCGCAGGGCCTTGGACTTCCGACCCCCGCGCGGCACAACCGTGATGCCGACAGGAACGAAGCTGCAGCCCGCCGACAAGAGCTTCACCAGCGCCTCTGCTTGATAGGCAAAACTGTCTGTACCGATGTCGACACTACGTACCAAATCCGTACGGTGGATCACCGTGCCGTTATAGTACGGCAGCTCCAAACCGAAGAGCAGGTTGACGGTCTTCGTATACGCGCCCGAAAGCGTGTTGCGGAACGCGGAACGCACGGCGTTGTCCTCGGGAAAGGGCAACACGATGTCGGCCAGCCCCACGGCGGCAAGCGGGGCATGCAGCGCCGTCGCCGGGTTTTCGTTATCCCCCGGGACCATCAGCACGTATTCAAAACGCGCCATTTGCACGCCCTGCTTGTAGACGCCGCCTAGGTTTCGCGAACGTTCATTGTGCACCACGCGCACGTGGGAGTCGCGCGCGGCGATCTGATCCATCAGTGGGCCGGTTCGGTCACGGCTTCCATCGTTGAACAGAAGAATTTCCCAATCCGAGAAGCGTGCGGACACCGCTTCGGTGACTTCTGCAGCGGCGGCTTCGATGTGCAACTCTTCGTCCAAGGCCGGCACAATCACGGTGATGGTCGCAGTTTTGGCTGTCACTGCGCGCCTCACACGAAGTTTTCATGAGCGGGGGCGGGACCGGCTTGCGCCACCAAAGGCAGTCGACCCTTCTGTACGCCGTCCAGCACTTCGTTGACTTTGTGCTGCAGGCAAAGGCTGCCGCACATTTTCTGGGCGTTGAAGCGAGGCGACGCCAGGTAGCGCATCACCTCCCAATAGCGATCGCTGTGGAAGATATCCTTGAATCGTTGCTGACAGATGTTGCCGATATGCAGCTTCTCGTAGCGTTGATTGAAAAGCATGCCGCAAGGTGCCACCAGTCCGGAGCCGGAGATTTGCAACATGAAGGGGGGGCCGTAGCAGCGCTGATAGCTGCGCTTGTCCCCGGTCCGGATCTTCGACCACTTCACTTGCACGCGGTATTCGGCGTCGCTTAGCGCTTCGGCCGCTTCGAGCTCGTCGTGCAATGCCTCATACGCGCCGTAGTCGACGCCCAGGCTGCCATCTTCGTCGTCACTGCAATGCTTGATCACCAGGTAGTCGGGCCGGAGCTCCTGGCCCAAGCGCGCGAGGGGCAGGATCTGGTCGCGATACTGCGGCATGAGGACCATTTGCATGCCGATGGTGACCGGCAGATTGTGCCGCTTCTTGATGGCGACCATGGCGCGGATGTTTTCGCACACCCGATGGAACCACTCCTCCTTGGCGCCCATGATCTCGGCGTAGCGCGCGGGCTCTCCAGCAGAGATGTTGATGCGCAAATACGTCAGATGCGGCAGCACCTGCTCCGCCTTGGCCTCGGTCAGCACGAAGCCGTTCGTGCCACAGGCCATGGACAGACCGCACTCACTGCCGTGACGAACCGCATCGACGAAGACGGGACTGATCGTACTCTCCCCATCGGAGACGAGGCTGACGCCTCGCACGCCGATGTCTGCCGCGTCGTCCAAGAAGTCCGTGATCACCTGTTTGGTGATCTGACTGCGCTCGTTCTCCTGCAGCATTGCGTAGCAAAAGTGGCAGGCGTAGTTGCAAGCCCGCGTCAACGCCATGTCGATGGTGATCGGAGCGATGCGTTCGCCGCGCTGCCAGGCGGCAACCCGGTCGAGGTGCCAAGCGAGCTTGGTACCGTCGAGGATGAGATCTGCAGGGCTATCCGACACGAAGCCTTCCGGGGGGGAACATCAGATCTTACCGCGGCGCGGCCTCAAAGGCGACGGATCTGGTTGATGTCCTTGCGTGCGTCCCGTTCCACGCTCAGAGACGGCTCCACGCGTTCGGAAAGCTCGCGTTCCAGGCGAAACAAGAGACTGCCCCGCCGACTTGGGGCGACTGCTTCGCTGAGGCGGATCACCACGCGGCTGGCGTCTTTCAGTTCCGCGACCTCCGCGTGTCCTGCTGCGATGCCGGCTGCGGCACACGCCGTAGCAAACTCAGCCTGCACACGTTCGAGGCGTTGCTCGGCCGTTAGCTGCAGCCAGCCAGCGCTGGCGCGCAGATCGAAGCGATTGTCGGTCTCCACATAGCCGGTCAGCTCGCAGTACCTCGCGAAGAGCGCGCGGCACAGGGCGTTGCCGCGGGCGAATAGCTGCGACGTGTTCTCTGGGGAGGGCACCCCCGGAACGGCGGCCGCACTCCTCGCGTCTCGAGAACGCTGCATGACGACGAGGGCGCCATGATCGGCCCACTCCAGAACAGGCTTATGACTCGCCGCGCGACAGAGGAGTTCCAGCACTCCACGCTCATCTTCAGCAGCGGCTCCGTGGTGACTTGCATGCAGAACGACGTGGTCTGCACCCACCAGGGCCTCCAGCCGCCAGTTTGCGTCGGTGACCTGAACGTGAGTCATCGCAGCAGCACCCGCTGTGTCTTCCAGGTCGCCCTCGCATGCGCAGGTTCTGGCCGCCTCGAGCACATTGGCTCGGTACGCGGCGGGCAAGCGTTCGGGTTCGGGAGGCAAGTCCGCCGCGCCGTCCGCTGTGCGGCGTTTGGACACAGCGGCTCCCGCGGAACCCCCGCCTTGCGAAGCGACGAAGGATCTCGACTGGGTCGCCTGGAACGCAAACACCAAGCGCGCGCAACCCTCGCTGGAAACCGAGAGCGCGCCATGACGCGCGCCAAGCTGTGCCCACTCTTCGGAGCTATGACGCGCGTAGTTCTCTGGAGTCATCACCACGGTCAGTCCCGCTTCTCCCGCGGCTCGCGTTGCGTCCAGCAAGCCGGCGACGCTGGAAAGCGGCTCGGAGGTGGGCACCCAACTCTCGAGTCCCACCACACCTGAATCGAATCCCCGCAGGACGGATCCAAGACGTTGGTTGTAGGCCTCGACCAGCTCTTCGTAGGACAGAGTGCGCGGCCCCGCCATACTCATCCTAAAGGCGCCGCCGCGTCTTCATCCGGCGACAGTTCGACCTCGAAAGGCGTCTTCACGGCAGCGAACAGCACGAACAGCACCGTGGGCAGCATTTGCAACAGTAGGCGACCGAGCGCGTCCATGTGTTCGAAAATGTCGTAGGTGGACCACAGCAAAAATAGCAACGACACCCCCAAAGCTTGAAGCGCGAAGGTGCCCAACATCGTAGCGATCATGCCACGTGGGCGATTGGAGTCCCGCCCCATGATCATGCCGTAGGCCGGCAATAGGTACGCCAGCGGCACGACCCACTCGTCGAAACTCACGAGGTGATGGCCCCAAGCGCGGAAGAATCCCCGATAGCGCTTCGCGTCCGACGCGTTGGCCAGGACATGCTCGACGAATCCGCGGTCCCATTCCTTCCACTGTCGCGTATAAAACTCCGCGTTGTCGGGCATCACGGCGTAGTTGAATTTGAAGAAGACCGTGGCGGTCAGCGGCAGCAGGGCGCCAGCCATGAAGATCCACGCCTGGTGTTTCCACTCCGCCCGCCCGCGTTTGCGCCACACCCACACGCTGCGTGCACACGCAAAGCACACAAAGAACATCAACCCTTCGTTCTTCAAGAACGTCGCGAGTCCCGCGAAGAGGCCGCTGAGCAGGAGCGCGCCGGAACAGCGGCCCTCGCGATGGTCATACAGCGCAGCGCAGACGACCGAAGCCAGGAAAAAGAACGCAAGGGGGTTGTCTGCGTACTGCTCAGTGCCGTGATACAGGAAGTAGGGCGAGCAACACAGCACGATGGCCGCAAGCAACCCCTGGCTGCGCCCTCGCAGCGTGCTGACCCCGAAATAGAGAACACTCACGGCCGCGAAGGTGAAGACGAAACCGAGTAGCGTCGGGACAAGCACCGTCTCACTGCTCAGCACCCGAAACCCTCGAGCCACCATAGCGGGTTGCAGCACCGGGTACTCCGGATGCGACCACCACGGGATCTGGGAGAACGTGTTGACCCAAGCTTCGCCCCCGCGATGGAAGAATCGCGCGCGCATATTCCAGAAGTCCCAGGCGTCCCAGCCGCCGTGGGGCGACTGTCTCGCCTGCACAATGAAAATCCCCACGCAGATGGCAACAAGAAGGCTCGCGGCCAGTAGCAACGAACGCCCGGCGGGCGTCGGTCGTTCCGCGATTCGCGGATACGTTTTCGATGGGCTGCCTTTGGCGCTCCAGAATACGACCAGCGCAAAGAGCGCCAACTCCCATGCCAACACCACGGTGTCGACGAATACGAGCGAGACAAACGCCAAAAGCCCGCAGAGCCCAAGGCCGAGTCCGAGGCCGAGCGGCAGCGTGCCCGTTGGGCTGACCCGGCCAAGCGCCTTCTGCACGATCAGCACGCCGGTGACCAAGGGCACAAACAGGAGCAGGATGACCTGTAGCGCCGTGGTCATCGCGCGCGCCCGTAGAGCAGGACGCCGTCGCCAAAGTCCATCAATAGCGAGAACTGGGGACTATCGCGGATCCAGTTCGCCGCTTCCGGTTCGGCCTGATCCACGATGACCAGCGGCAGGGTGACAGGAACGACGAAGTCCGTGCGGCGAGCGACGGCCCGGATGTTCTCTTCCCAAACATGCGTGACAAGCAGCGGCGCGAGCACGTATTGCGCTATGAACTTCGAGTTGCAGCCGTCTTCAGTCAACTCCGGCCCGATGTAGCCAATCACACCGCTACTGGGCAGGTGCGGCTTCAAGGGCAGATAGCGTCGGGAGAGACGCTCCGGACAAGACTCGTGAGGCTCGGGCTCCGCGAAGCTGACGCTGCGCCGCGTGGTCCACGCGGCAAGCAGCAAAAGCCCCATGACCGCGACGACGCGGAGGAATGCGCGCGGGCGGGACCAGCGACTGACCTCAGACACGTTCGCCACGCTAGCACGCAACTCTTACGAATTGACCCGTCGCGGAACCCCCGGAGTTCCGTGATAAGTTAGCGCGGTGTTCCGGCTCTTGGGTGCGGCGATGCCCGCAACGCTCTGCTGCCTTCTTGCGTGCAGCACGCAAAAGCAAAGTGCAGAGCCCATTGAGAAGCAGGCCAGCGAGGAATTCGGAATGCACATCGCGCGTGTGACAAGCGAAGCACGCGCGCCTCGGATGGAGCGATGCTACGGCGAGCCCGCGCTGGTGGTGCCGCCACGCAGCTCGGTCGAAATCCCAATCAAGCGCGGCTTCCATACCTTGTCAGGGCGGTTTGCGATCTGTGACCTCGTGGGCGCTGCGCCCGTGGAGTTCCGCGCCGAACTACTGACGACTCCGACGCGGCTCTTATTCGGCCAGCCTGCAGCCGTGCCGGAGCTTCCACATCGGGACAGCTACCCCTTCTTGGTCACGTTCTGGGCCGAAGACGACGCGCCGCTGGTGCTGCAGTCCGTCGGTGAGTCCCCCAACGTCAAGACCGGCTGGCTGGGGCTCAAGCTCGAGAGCATTTGGCACCCGCGCTCCCCCTCGGAGGCGGCGGCGCGCAAACCCCTCAAACCCCGCGACGACAGCCTGCCGGATCACCTGGTTCGCCCCGGCATGCGCCGCAAGAATCCGGAGCTGAAACCAACACCGAGCGGCGGCTACTGGCTCTCGGATTGGGGCTGGAACGCCAGCTCGTCTAGCTGGGGCCCCATCGAGGTCGACCAATCCAACGGCGCGGAGCATTCCGGCGATGGCACGACCCTGAGCATCAACGGGCGCGTTTTCGGCAAAGGCGTCGGCATGCACCCACCGGGACGCATCGTGATCGACCTGTACCGTCGCTGTCGCGGCTTCACCGCGGAGGTAGGCGTGGACGACGCCGTTGGCGACGCGGGCTCGGTCCGGTTCTACGTGTTCGCGGACAACGAACCGTTGTTTCAGAGCAAAGTGCTTACGGGAAAAGACGACCCCCAACGCGTCGATGTGCAATTGCACGGGCGCGGCAGTTTAGTGCTCCTAGTCGACAACGCCGGCGACGGCCCGGAGAATGATTGGGCCAACTGGGGGGAGGCGCAGCTGTTCTGCGATCCGCCGTGAGTTCAGAGCGCCTGCACGCGGGCGCCGCAGCAGCGCGCCCCTCCGCACTCTCCACCACGCTGAAGCTTGCGGTCAGCGTCGCTGCTCTGGGGATCATTGCCACGCGCGTGGATCTCGCGGGGACCTTCGCGTTGCTTGCACGGACCAACTGGATGCTGCTTTGCGCCGCCTGCCTGGTCCTTGCGCTGCAGTGGCCGATCACCACGCTGCGCTTCGCGCTCCTGAGCCGAAAGGCCGGCGCAGAGCTTTCGACCACCCACGCGCTGCGGATCCAGCTGGCCAGCTTGCTCATGAGTCAAGCGGTGCCGACGGTGGGAGGCGACGCATGGCGCACCGTGGCCCTGCAGCGCAGTGGGCTTTCCCTGACCCGAGCCATCGGCGTCGCGATCACGGATCGATATTTCGCCCTCTTGGCCCTCGCGACCATCGTGCTTGCTGGGCAACCGTGGTTGCACGGGTCGCTGGACGCGTCGCCTGGGCTCACGGCGGTCCGGACTGGGCTCGGGCTGGTGCTGATCGCTCTGTGCGCCATCGTGGTGAGTGATCGCGTGCTGCCAAAATCCGACCGTCGCTTGCTCACTGCGTTGGCCAGCTTCGGGCCGACGCTACGCGACGCCCTCGTCGACGCGCGGGTTGCGCCCCTGGCGCTGTCGGCTTCCTTGGCCGCGCATCTGATCACGGTGGCCGTCGTTGCGCTACTCGCGCGTGCACTG
>CBDUPW010000268.1:0-10063 GCA_965369205.1 uncultured Polyangiaceae bacterium
AACGGTGCGCGGCGTGACGTTTTACGACGACTCCAAGGCAACGAATGTGGGCGCCGCGGTGACCGCGCTGCTCGGACTCTCCGAAGCCCGGGCAGTGCTCATCGCGGGTGGCCGAGACAAACACGGTTCTTATGCGCCCTTGGTGCAGGCGCTCGAGCAAAAGGCGCGGGCGGTTGTGCTCGTGGGCGAAGCGGCGGATCGGATTGCCGCCGCGGTGGCCGGGCGGGTGCCGGTGCTTCGCGCAGCGAGTATGACGCATGCGGTGCGCGCGGCCTTTGGTGCCGCCTCCCCGGGCGACGCCGTGCTCTTGTCACCGGCCTGCTCAAGCTTTGACATGTTTTCGTCCTACGCCGCGCGCGGGGACGCTTTTGTGAGCGCTGTGCAAGAGCTTGGCGCCGACTGCAGCGAGGTGACGGCATGAAGCGAGTTGCGGACTTTTTGCGCGTGACGACGCGTCAGGGCCGAGTGGATCCCGTGCTTGCGGCGCTGGCCATCGCCCTCGTCGGTTTTGGCGTCGTCATGGTCTACAGCGCCAGTGTCATCGAGGCCACTGCGGTGTTCCGTGACTCGCAGTACTTTCTCAAACGTCAGGCTGTATACGGAGCGGCGGGCCTTTGCGTCATGTATCTGGCGAGCCGCATCGATTACCACAAGCTGCGGCCGCTGACGTACCCGGTGCTCGGCGTCGTCGTGGTGCTGATGATCATGTCCGTGGTTGGTTTCGGTCACACCGGAGGCGGCGCCGCACGTTGGCTACGCCTGGGACCGATCCACATCCAGCCTTCCGAGGCGGCCAAGCTCGCCTTGGTCTTTTGGTTGGCATACTCCCTGGAGAAAAAGCGGGAGAAAGTGAAGACCTTCTCCATCGGCATGTTGCCGCATCTGATCACCGCCGGCGGTCTGATGCTCCTGTGTCTGAAGCAGCCGGACTTCGGCGGCGCCGTCGTGCTGCTGTTCTTGACCTTCACGTTGCTTTTCGTGGCGGGCGCTCGTCTCGGCTATTTGCTTGGCGTTGCCATGCTGGGTGCCGTTGCCGCTGCGTGGTTGGTACGTTTTACGAGCTACCGTTGGGAGCGCATGTTGGCTTGGTTCAACATGGCGGAGCATCGGCAAGATCTGGCCTACCAGCCCTTCCAGTCGGTGATGAGCTTCGGCAGTGGCGAAGTCACGGGCATGGGTTTGGGCAAAGGGCTCCAGGTCTTGTACCTGCCCGAAGCGCATACGGACTTTGTATCGGCCATCATTGGCGAAGAGCTGGGCTTCATCGGGATCTTGGGATTGATAGCCGTGTATCTGGTGATCGTGGCGCGAGGCGTGCGTGCCGCGCTGGCCGCGGAGGACGACTACGGATCGTACATCGCCTTCGGCATTGCCGTTCTGTTCGGCGCCCAAGCATTGGTGAACCTCTCGGTGTCCATGGCCATGCTGCCAACGAAAGGCTTGACGCTGCCCTTCGTGAGCTACGGCGGTTCTTCTCTGTTGGTGAACTGCGCGGCGATGGGTGTGCTGCTCAATATCTCCCGGCCACGTCTCGGCCCAGCCAACGTGCGGCGCGAGGACGCAACAGTCGACGCCGAAGCGAGCGCCGCGGTCGTCAGCGCCGCGGAGTTTTCCAAGGAAAAGAAGGCAAAGAAGCGTGCGCCCGCGGCGGAGGTGCCTGCATGAGTCCGCGCATCATCCTGGCCGGTGGGGGAACGGGCGGTCACGTCTTTCCACTGATCGCGGTCGCGGACGCGCTCTCTGTGGTCGCGCCCGAGGTGGAAGTGGTTTTCGTGGGTACCGAGCGCGGCATGGAGGCGCGGGTCGTGCCTGAGCGTGGCTATCGCTTGGAACTGATGGATGTGCTGCCGCTGCGCGGTGGGGGGCTGCGGGCCGTGGCTCGCGGCGCTGTGCGAGCCGCCGGCGCGGTGTTTGAAGCGCGGGAGCTGGTTCAGCGCGTGGCGCCCCGGGCAGTGCTGTCTATCGGGGGCTACGCTGCAGGTCCGGTGTCGCTGTCTGCGCGCCTGCGTGGGGTGCCCCTGGCGCTGCTTGAGCCCAATAGCGTGATTGGCCTTTCCAATCGCCTGATCGCACCTGTGGTGCACCGCGCTTACACCGCTTTCGCGGGAGCAGAGCGTCACTTTGCCGCGCGCTCCGTGCGTCGCTTGGGCGTGCCGATCCGTGCGGGCTTCGACCCCGCCCCCTACCGCCGCGCCGACAGCGTGCTGCGCGTGCTGGTGCTTGGCGGCAGCCAGGGTGCCCGGCGCCTGAACGAGTCGGTGCCGGAGGCACTCTGCAACGCACACACCGCCGTGCGGGTGGTGCACCAATGCGGGCGTGCAGACGTGGAGGGCGTGACCGCCCGCTACCAAGCCCTGGGCGCGGCGGCCGTCGCGGAAGTGACGGCATTCATTGATGATATGCCGGCGGCACTGCGGGACGCGGATCTGGTGATTGCTCGCAGCGGCGCGAGCGCGGTCAGTGAAATTTGCGCGGTCGGTCGCCCGAGCATCCTGGTGCCGTACCCGCATGCTGCCGGCGACCATCAACATTTCAACGCCCTGGAACTCGCACGGGACGGCGCCGCTGTCTGGCTATCTGACGGCGATGCCAGTGCGGCGTCCATCGCGCGCAGCCTCGACGAAGTCTGCGCAACGCCGGGTCGTTTGGAAGACATGGCGCGCGCGGCCAGCCGCCGCGGTTTGCCCAACGCGGCAACGGACATTGCCCGCGACTTGCTTGCGTTGGCGGGACTCCGCACGGCGCAAGGGCGCGACGCTTTCCCACGGCAGGAGGGGGAAGACCCCGCCGACGACGAGCACTGTGAAATCTCGAGCGCGGCATTCGCCGGCGTGGGCGGGAGCTAAGAGATGTTTCGCGGACGCGTTCGGCATGTGCACTTCGTTGGAGTCGGTGGCATCGGCATGAGCGGGCTTGCGGAGATCTTGCGCACGCTGGAGTTTGACGTGTCGGGCTCGGATCTGCGCAAGGGTGAAAACACGGCGCGGCTGGAGCGACTTGGCGTGGACATCTTCGTCGGCCACCGTCGCGAGAACGTACGCGGCTCGGATGTTGTGGTGTATTCCAGCGCAATTTCCCCGGAAAATCCGGAAATGCTCGAGGCACACGCGCTGTCCATTCCCGTGATCACCCGTGCCGAAATGCTGGCGGAGTTGATGCGCGTGAAGTACGGCGTTGCCATTGCCGGCTCCCACGGCAAGACCACGACGACGTCCCTTGTCGCCACCGTATTGCGCGCGGCAGGCTACGATCCGACGGTCGTGGTGGGGGGCCGCATGGCCGCGCTCGGATCCAACGCACGGCTCGGCGCTGGAGATCTGCTGGTCGCTGAAGCAGACGAAAGCGACGGATCGTTTCTACGTTTGGCGCCGACCATTGGCGTTGTGACCAACATCGATCCGGAGCACCTGGACTTCTACGGTACCCACGAGAGAGTCAAGGAAGCCTTCGTCGAATTCATCGACAAGGTTCCGTTCTACGGGTTGGCTGTGCTGTGTCTCGACCACCCGCACGTGCAGGATCTTTTGCCACGAGTGCGTTGTCGGCACGTGACTTATGGACTGTCGCCGCAGGCGGACTATCACGCACGGGCGCTCCGCTCGAGTGGCGTGGTGTCGAGTTTCGTTGCCTATGGGCGCGGGCAGCCGTTGGGGGAATTTTCCGTACGCATGCCGGGCAACCACAACGTGCTCAACTGCTTGGCGGCCATCGCTGTCGCAGACGAGCTTGAAGTGCCCCTCGACGAAATGAAGGAGGCGCTGGCTACCTTCACCGGAGTGGCTCGCCGCTTCAGCATTGTCGCCGAGGAGCGCGGGGTCACCCTGGTCGATGATTATGGTCACCACCCAGCGGAAGTGAAGGCCACGCTGGCGGCCGCTCGGCGCGCGTTCGGAGGACGGGTGCTGGTGGCGTTCCAGCCGCATCGCTACTCGCGCACTCAGCAGTGCTTCGACGACTTTTGTCGCGCGTTCAACGAGGCCGACACGCTGTACATCACGGATATCTACGCCGCGGGTGAGTCGCCCATCGAGGGCATCACCTCAGAGCGGCTGGTGCAGGGCGTGGCCGAGCACGGCCATCACACGGTGCACTACGCCCCGGATCGAGGGGAATTGGCCGCGCGTTTGGCCCAAGAGGCCGAACCGGGCGATGTGGTGATCGCTTTGGGCGCCGGAGACATCAATCGAGTTTTGGACGACGTGCAGCGGGGACTCCGCGAGCGCGGGGGGAGTGGTCCATGACGCGCAAGAAACGAGCGCATGGCGATCACCTGTCGGCTCCCGACGAAAACGGATCCGTCGACGGCGAGAGCCCGCTGCCTCCCGCGGCGAAGCCCCGGCGCGCGGTGGCCGGGCAGAGCGTGCCGCCTCCGGCCCAAGGGACGTGGTCCAAGGTTTGGGCCGGAACCAAGCTTTTGGCCGGGGTTTTGTTGGTCGTTGGGGTGAGCGTGGGGGTGGCCTGGGGGGCGCACCGCTACGCCCTCACAACGCCGCGTTTTGCCATCCGATCCGTGGAGATCCAGGGTGCGACGAAGCGCAGCGAGGACCAGATCCTCACTCTGATGAATACGAAAGTCGGCGACAACATCTTTGCCTTAGACACGGTACTCGCCGAATCTCGCGTGCTGGAGGACCCCTGGATCAAGGAGGTCAAGATCTCTCGGGATCTGCCCAGCACGTTGCGGGTCGAGCTCAAGGAGCGCTCGGCCGTGGCGCTGGCAAGCGTGGGTGACCAGGTGTACCTCATCACACGCAGTGGCGAGCCCTTTAAGCGGCTCGAAGACGGCGACCCTTACGACTTGCCAGTTCTCACGGGGGTGACGCCGGACGGAGTTGCCAATCACCGTGAACGTGAAGTGCAGCGCCTGGCGACGGGCGTCGAGGTCCTGCGCCACTGGGAGCGAATCGATCTGTCGAAGACCTACCCTGCGCAGGAGGTTCACCTCACCGGGGGTGGCGACGTCGTGCTCAGCGTGGGCAAAAGCGGGATCGCCTTGCACCTAGGTCCGGGGCCGTGGCGCAAGAAACTACTCATGGCGGAACGCGTGCTTCTGCGCATGAGCGCCAAGGGGCGCATGCCCGGCATCGTGTTTTTGGACAATCTGGCCCACCCAGAGCGGGTGGTCGTACGTATGCGGTAGGTGTGGGATGCCCTCGAAATCGCACGAGAAAATTTGGCCCGAAAATGGCGTGCATGGCAGCGTCGGGCCGAGCCTGAGTCACCGCGGTGACTTAGCAAATGCCCCAGATTTTCCAGGAGCGACGGAGCGATGAGATACCCCATGGAGACCCCAGAAATCGTAGTGGGGCTCGACCTCGGCACGACCAAGGTCTCGGCGGTCGTGGGCGAAGTGGACGCCGACGGCATCACCGTGCTGGGTGTTGGCAACGTGCCCTGCCGAGGTTTGCGCAAAGGTGTCGTCAGCAACATCGAGTGGACCGTTCGCAGCATCCGCGAAGCGATTGACGCGGCGCAGACCATGGCGGGCGTCGAGATCCGCACGGTGTATACCGGCGTTGCCGGGAGCCACATCCGGAGCCTGATGAGCGACGGCGTCTGCGCCATCAGCGGTCGTGAAGTCACACGCGCAGACCTAGAGCGTGTCCTCGAAGGTGCTCGCGCCATCCCCGTCGATGCGGACCGCATGATCCTGCACGCACTGCCTCGGGAGTACATCGTCGACAATCAGGACGGTATCCGCGATCCGATCGGGATGAGCGGTGTACGGCTGCAGGTGCGGGTGAATCTGGTGACGGCTGCGACGAGCTGTATCCAAAACGTGATCCGTTGCGTGGAGCGCTGTGGGCTCAGTGTCGCGGACGTTGTGCTCGAACCCTTGGCCAGCGCGGATGCCGTGCTCTCCGAGGACGAAAAGGAAATCGGCGTCGCGGTGATCGACATCGGCGGCGGCACGACGGACCTGATCTTGTACGCCGACGGCGGCATCGCCCACACCTCGGTGATCCCGGCGGGTGGCAACAACATCACCAGCGACGTTGCCGCGGGTCTGCGCACACCGATTGCCGAAGCCGAGCGCTTGAAGCGCAACTACGGCTGCGCGCTGGGCCGAATGATCGCTGACGACGAAGAAATTGAGGTGCCCGGCGTAGGCGGCCATTCTCCGCGCCGCGTCGCGAGGCGGCTGCTATCCGACATCATCGAGCCGCGTGTCGAAGAGATCTTCAGCGAGGCGCGTCGTCGCATTGAGGAGACGGGGCTGCTGGAGCAAGTGAGCTCCGGGGCGGTGCTCACCGGCGGTGCTTCCTTGATGGAAGGCATGAACGAGTGCGCTGAGGAAATCCTCGGTATGCCGGTGCGCCTGGGGTTCCCCGTTGGCGTCAAAGGCATTGTGCAGCTGGTGCAGGGCCCGCAGTACGCCACGGGCGTCGGGCTGGTCCGCTACGGCGCGCAGCATCTCGCCGAAGCCTATGCACGCGGTGAGGCGCCGCGCATGCCGGTCAGCGAAGAAGCTGAAGTCGCGCAGCGCAAAAACGGTTTTTGGGGTTGGCTCCGAGCAGCGTTCTGAGCCAACGCCGAATTTTGACAGTGTGAACATACCAAACAGAACGAACGATGCAGCAAGGTTGAGTCCACAAAGGGGAGAGGCAGCCCCGGACAAGACCCAAGTAAACGAAGGCAGATCAAGCCTTCGTGCGGAGTACGGGAGGAAGGACGAATCATGAGCTTCTCGATCGAATTTGCTGACGAGTCGCAGCAATACCAGGCCAAAATCAAGGTGGTTGGTGTTGGTGGCTCCGGCGGCAATGCCGTCAACACGATGATCCATTTTGGCCTGGAGGGCGTGGAGTTCATCAGTGTCAACACCGACGCCCAAGCGCTGAACGGCAACCTGGCGCCAGTGAAGATCCCCATCGGGCAGAACCTGACCCGCGGTCTTGGCGCTGGCGCCGACCCCGAACGTGGTCGCAAGGCGGCGCTGGAGGATCTCCAGCGCATCAAGGAAGCCATCACTGGCGCGGACATGGTGTTCGTGACCGCTGGCATGGGCGGTGGCACCGGAACAGGCGCGGCACCGGTCATCGCGCAGATGGCACGGGAAGAAGGTGCGTTGACGGTCGGCGTCGTGACCAAGCCATTCATCTTCGAAGGCAAGAAGCGCGGTCGCCAGGCCGACCAGGGCCTGAAGCTGCTCAACGAGCACGTCGACACGCTGATCACGATCCCCAACGAGAAACTACTGACTCTCGCCGATGACGAACTCACGTTCATGGACGCTTTCCGCAAGGCGGATGAGGTCCTATTCCAGGCGGTCAAGGGGATCAGCGACTTGATCACCCTCGACGGCATCGTGAACGTCGACTTTGCCGACGTGCGCACCGTCATGAGCGGCATGGGCCGGGCATTGATGGGCACCGGCTGCGCCAAGGGCGAAGGACGAGCGCGTTTGGCCGCAGAACACGCCATCACGTCGCCGCTGCTCGACAACATCAGCGTTGAAGGCGCCACCGGCGTCCTGATCAACGTGGTGGGCGGGCCGGAACTGAAGATGAAGGAAATCCAAGAGGCGGCCTGCCTGATTCAGGAACAGGCGCACGAGGATGCCAACATCATCTTCGGAGCCAGCATCGACGACACGATGGGGGACGCCATCAAGGTCACCGTCATCGCGACGGGCTTTGACCAGATGGAAGAGGAGATCCACGTCGAAGTGCGCGAAGAAGCTCCGCGTACGACGTCACGCTTCGAGCGGCAGACCGAGCTGCGCGAGGGTTTCTCTTCGTCGGCGCCCCCTACCCGTGCTCCGGCCACCACGCGCAGTGATTCCGTTGCTTATGCGGCTTCGCGCCGGACCGCTGCAGTTGCGGCGAGCCTGGCCGCGGCGCCGAGCGGCCTTCCCGTGCGGGAGCGCATCACGTTCCCGTCCAGCCTCGATCACGAAGACTGGGACACGCCGGCGTTCCAGCGTCGCGGCGGCGGCTGACGGAAAGGCGCGGCGCTTCCCCTGGCGCCGCGCGCACAAATCTCTCCTCCTACGTTCGGTTGGTATGTGCACGCCCCCCGCTCTTCTTGAGCTGGGGGCGTGTTTTTTTGCGCGTAGTGCGGCGTCGGGCGCAGTGCAGGCCCGCTGGAAGATTGCAGTGTGTGCCTAAGACACACACTGTCACACAATGTACGACAAAAGCCCACGTGTAGGTGGTATCTCTCCCTTGGCTCAGGAGGAACCCCCATGAACAAAGCAAAGTGTGTCGCCGCGTCGGTTGTCTTCGTCATTGGATGCGGTAGCGAGGCAGCTCCCCCGGCCGACAGCGCCTGCGGGCAAGCGGCCCCGTGCTTGGGCGTCTCTCCGGATGGCAACGAGGACTACGACGTCGATGGACTGAGCGTGGACGGCCTCAATGGTGGCAAGGCCGACGCCGTGGACCGCGTGGAGAAGGCTGTGTCGGATGCCACCATCGACGGCGAGCTGGATGCCGCCGATGTCGCTCTCGTCTTTGAAGCCGCAGGCGAACGCATCAGCGCGGACGAAATGAACGTCATCCGTTTGGCCATCAGCGAGGACGTGAAATTCAGCGTCACCGCCGAAGCCTTGGCAACCGCGCACACGCGGGCGCGCACCCACGGACTCCCAGTGGCGGAAGCCGAGGCGGTGCTTGCGAGTACGAGTTTCGGTGGCAGTCAGGTTCCCGAAGCAGTGACTGAGTTGTTCACCCGTGCGCGGTTGTTCGGAGCTGCAGCGTACGATGTTGCCGAAGTGGACGACGACGGGGAACAAGTCTGGACCCACTATCCGGCGCTTAGCCCCGCAGTCGGCAACATGGCGTGGCACTACACCGAAGTGACGCCTTTCGCCCTGGAATCCGATCGAGACGACGCGACTCTGCAGTTCATGCAGATTGTCGGCTACGAGACCCTCGGCAACGGGGCGAAGGTACCACGTTATGAAACGAAAACAGGTGGCACCGGGAACATCAGCGCGCACTACGACGAGACGTATCATCCGCAGTTGATGGCGCGAGGCAGCTCCGGTCAGAAGTGGGCCAGCAACTGCGCCATCCTCTCGGACGGAAGCGTGCATTGTCTGCCCGCGGTGCGGCGTGACATCAATCAGCGCGTGATTCTCACCAACCCAGCGCTCTCACGAGGCCGGCACCTGATGTATCACGGTCACATTTCCGCCAAGGCCGGCGAGATCACCGACGTGGAGCTGTCCGGCATTCCGAGCAAGCTGACGGCGCGTGGCAAGGTGGTGCTCGTCGATCCGCTCAGCGCGCTGCAAGCCTGGGGCTTTGTCGTTCGGGATGGGCTGAAAGTGCGCTGGGGCAATACCTCGAGCGGCGTGCCCTATCGGGACGCCTGGGCAGGCGTCCTCCGCGAAAAGACCGTGCTCGACAGCCAGTGTGAGAGCGTCTGTGCACTGCAGTCCGGAGCAAACTGTGGCGGGAGTAGCGCGCAGGCGACGTGTGTGGGCCAGTGTGTGCACGACAAGGCGGATGCTGCGAAACGAGCGGGCTGCGCGGGCCCGTATGAACGGCTCACCGAGTGTCACGCGGCTCTGACGCAGGCTGCCATGACTTGCGATGGCAGCGAGGCGAAGCCCGACGCAACCTCCTGCGTGGACCAGGCGAGCGAGCTGGCTACTTGTCTTGGGAGCTAGGCAACAGGGGCAGGGGAACGGTCACCGCAGGAGGCCACTCGCAGTCGGGAGAACTGATCGAGGGTGCGCGCCCTTGAAGTAGCTGCGCCGAGGAGCCATTTGAGGCATGCTTGTGATTGGAGGTACGAGGATGCGGTCTTTTGCTTGGGCGAGCGTGTGCGCGTGTGTTGTGTTTTCCGTGGGTTGCGGCAGCGACGACGGTAGCGTGGGAGGCGCTACGGGAGGCGCTGCGGGGTCGGGCAATACAGGAAATAGCGGTGGCGCGGCGACTGGAGGCGTTAGCGGTGGTGGCGCTGGCGGAGGGGCTGGCACATCGGGTGGCGCTGGAGGCATTGGCGCCGCGGGCGGCTTCGCAGGAGCGGCGGGCTTCGCAGGCGCGGCCGGCAGCGCGGGTTCGGGCACGGGCGGCGCGGGCACGGGCGGCGCGGGCACGGGCGGCGCGGGCAC
>CBDUPW010000269.1:0-10061 GCA_965369205.1 uncultured Polyangiaceae bacterium
CCTGCATGAGTTTCAGGTGCGCTGCGTCGAGGTTGCCGCTGTCGGCGAGGGCTTTGGCTTCCTTCAGAACCGCGGCTGCTCCGTCCGACGGGATCGCTGCGACCGGATCTGCGGGTGGCGGTGGATCCCGACGCAGAGTCAACATGCCGAGCACCACCAGAATGCCCAAACCGAAGACGGCGGCGATGGCTTTGACACTCGCCGGCATGCCACCTGCGCTCTGGGGCGGCGGGGTCATGCGTTCGAGGGCACCCACGCTGACGGCACCCAGCTGTTGGCTCTCGTCAGCTCCTGCTCGATAGATCACGCCGGCGGGTATGAACTTGAACACCACGTCGCCGAGCTCGATGCTGTCGCGGGCGTCGATCAATCCGCGCTTGAGTTCCACCCCGTTCAAGCGCACCCCGTTGGCGCTTTCGCGGTCGACGAGCTCGTAGCGGCCGTCGCCCAAGGAGTGGATTTCAGCGTGTACGCGGCTGACGGAACTGTGGTTGATCGCGATGTCGCATTCTTCGCCGCGCCCGATCACCACGCGGTCGCCAGCTAGGGCGAACTCTGCGCCGGGGGTCGGACCGACGAGCATGACGAGGCGGTCGGGTTGGCCCAGGAGCATTTGGCTCTTCGGCACCGCCGGTACCGTCGCCGCCCGGGAACCGACCGCTGCGACTGTGTCGTCGGTGATCTCCAGGCGGTAGTCGCCCACCTGGACCAAGTCGCCATGCTCAAGGCGCTGGGGATCCGCGACGCGTACGCCGTTGACGAAGCAACCGTTGTAGCTCTGGTTGTCCGAGAGCAACCAGCCCGATCCATTGCGCTGCAGCGCCGCGTGTTTGCGCGAGATGTTTCGCTCGGTCAGGCGGACGGTATTCTCCTCGGCCCTGCCAAGGGAGTATTCGTCGCGCACGAGATTGACGACCGTCTTGTTGCCTTGGTCGTCCTCGATGGAGAGCTTCCACATCGCTAGTTGGTCCAGAAACTGCCCAAATTTTCAGCCGCGTCCGAGCTGACCCGGCGGAGTAGGGGAAATTTTGCACGTCTGGTCGAAAGCATCCAGAGCCAATGCACCTGACACTGCTGTTTTTTCTGTAATTCTTTTCACTACTTGGCTCCAGGCGGGTCTTCCCGGGCCCTAGACGTCGTCAATTCGGCTCCAGAGCGCGTCGTGGATCCGGGGCCGGGCCTGTCGGATCGCGATGTGCTCTCGGGTGGGGTGGACCCGATTGGTAAGGACGGCCGTGACCGCCATTCGGTCTGGATCGCACCAAAGACTGGTGCCCGTAAAGCCCAGATGGCCGAAGGTTTGGGGTCCGGCCAAGCTCCCGGCGCTGGAGCCACGGGCAGCGCATCCGTCGAATCCCGCGCGCAGACTGCCACCCGGGCGAGGACGAACCAACTGACCCGCCGCTGACGGCGTCAGGAACTCGCTCCGGCCATCCAGGCAATCGAGTACCGCGGCCCCGAGGCGGAGCACGCTGCCAATGCTGCCGAAGAGGCCAGCGTGTCCCGACACTCCGTGGCCAGAAAGCGCCCAAGCGTTTTCGTCATGCACCACTCCGCGCAGGGTCCCCCCGCGGAAGGCGACGTTTTCGGTTGGAGCCACATGCGCCACGAAGTCGCCGTCGCGCCCAAGCCACTGCGCGGCGCTGCCGATATCGAGGCCGAGGGGCGCGCACACTTGCTCGCGCAGCACGACGTCGAGGGACGAACTCGCGACGGATTCGAGACTCGCGCCGAGCAAGATGTAGCCGAGGTCACTGTAGACCGGTGCAAAGCCGGCTTCGGGGGCCGCGCCCGGGTTTTCTGGCGCGCGTCCGTGGGCTGCGGCGCAGAGAGCGCTGGCTCGGTTCACGCAGCGGCGGCGCTGCAACGGCGCGAACAGTTCGAGGTGCGCAAGGAGGCCCGCGCGGTGCGCCAGTAGCAGCTCCAGGGGCACGTCCGCGCTCGGCGTTCCGGCTGTCAGCGGCAGTAGGCTTTGCAGGGTTTGATCGAGCCCCAGCTGGCCCGCATGCGCCAAACGCGCGGCAGCAAGCGCGGTGACGGGTTTCGTCACACTCGCCAGGTCGAAAGGCGTCTCGGGTCGAGTCGGGCAACCTGGACTCGTTTCCCCGGCGGCGCCCATCGCAAGCTGCCAACCTGCGGGCGTGCGCCGGGCGTGCCCCGCACTGACGGCTGGGGCGACGCCCGTGGCGACGACTTCCGCGGCCAGAAAGGCGTCGAGGTCCGACTCGTGAGCAATGCCATGGCCGTAAGTGGCTGTGCTGGGGGGCGCGTCTGTCGACATTATCGTGGGGATCTAGCGGCCCGGATCGACGGGCCGAGTCGGTGGGCCGGGGCTCAAACAGCAGGAGGAAGGAGGCAGGTGGGGGGACGGCCAGGGAACGCAGGGGGAGGAGGAGCCGGGGAGGGCGAGGACGAAGGGTTTTTGACCGCGCGGGCAGCGGACCGGTATGCTTAGGAACTGCGGCATCTTACGCCTGCCGCTTCCGATCTATGTCCACGTTTGCATGGCAAGCCCGCTCCCGCACTGGGGAGCTCCGCAAGGGCACGATGGAGGCCGACGATGAGGCCGCCGTCAACGCAAAGTTGCGCCAGCAGCAGCTTTCGCCCGTTGCCGTCAAAAAGAAACGCCAGCTAGGCAGTCTCCAGATCGGCAGTGGCGTGACCACCAAGGATTTGGTGACGTTCACCCGCTTGTTCGCCACGATGATCGACGCCGGGTTGCCCCTGGTGCAGTGCCTTGAGATCCTCGCCGGGCAGCAGGCCAACAAGGTATTCGCCGGGGTGCTCCGGGATGTGAAGTCTTCCGTCGAGCAAGGCGCGTCCTTTAGTGAAGCGCTGCGCCGCCACCCCAAAGTCTTCGACGAACTCTTCGTGAACCTTGTGCACGCTGGTGAGGTCGGCGGCATTCTGGACACAATCATGGCGCGGCTCTCCGTTTACCTGGAAAAGCGTCAGAAGCTCGTCCGCCAAGTGCGCGGCGCCATGGTGTATCCGGCCATCGTGATCGTCGTAGCAGTCGGTGTGATGGCCGTGCTGCTGACGTTCGTGATTCCGGCCTTCGAGCGTATGTTCGCAGATTTCGGTGGCGGCAAGGAAGCGCTTCCCAAGTTGACTCAGGTCATCGTTGCGCTCTCCCACGCCTTCGTCACCTACTTGCCCATCATGATTGTGGCCTTGGTGATCGGCACGGTTGCCTTCGTGTATTCGTACCGTACTGCAGGCGGAAAGCGATTTTACCATAGCGCCTTGCTGAAGGTGCCGCTGGTCGGATCCGTCCTCAAGAAGATCGCCGTGGCGCGTTTCACCCGCACTCTGGGCACGCTGCTCCAGTCCGGCGTGCCTATCTTGGATGCTTTGGATATCTGCGCGCGCACCAGCGGCAACGTGATCATCGAGGCGGGCATCCAGCATGTGCGCCAGAAGATCAGCGAAGGAAAGAACATGGCCGAGCCTCTGACCGAGGCCGGAGTATTCCCAGACATGGTGGTTCAGATGATCGCAGTCGGCGAACAGACCGGCGCGCTGGACCAAATGCTCAACAAGATCGCAGATTTCTACGAGGAAGAGACGGACATCGCCGTGGCCGCCATGACGAGCGCCATCGAACCCATCTTGATGGTCGGTGTGGGTGGCATGGTCGGTGTCGTGCTGATTGCGATGTACCTGCCGATCTTCTCGCTTGCGGGGAACATCAAGGCGGATTGATCCGGCGCGCAGCCGCAGGCCGGCGGGGACGATAGTGGCGGTTCGACTCGGAATTCCCGAAGCCCTTGCGGACGCGCCGCTGCCTCGGCGCCTGGCGTGGATCACGCTCGCGCGACTCGTATTGCTGGTCGCCGCGCTTTCACTGCTCGGCATCTTCTATCTGCGGGGCGAGTTCCGACTCGAGACGTACTCGATTCAGGTTGCGCTTGTCATCTTGGGCTGCTCCTTCGCTTTGGCGGGCGGGTACGCCGCCGTGCTCCGCTCGGGCAAGCGTCTTGAGTTGCTCGCCGACGCACAGCTGGTCCTGGATCAGTTGACCTGGACGGTGCTCGTCTACCTGACCGGGGGCGCGTCCAGTGGAGCCACTAGCTTTTTCGGCCTGAGCTGTTTGATGGGCGCCATCCTGCGCGGCTTGCCCGGGGCGACCCTCGCGGCCATTAGTGCGGCGGTGTTCTACGCGGGGCTAGTCGCCTTGCTTCGGTTCGAGATCATCGCGCCGCCACCGGACCAGCCGCAGGCGTTGTATCAGATCAGTGGTGACGAGCTTGCGTACTACGGCCTCGTCAATCTGCTCATGCTCGTGGTCGTCACGTTGCTGGCGGGCTATCTAGCAGAACGTCTGCGGGTGACCGGTGGACAGCTGCAGAAGGCCGAGGAGCGCGCAGAGCAGGCGGAGCGCCTTGCAGCGCTCGGACGCCTCGCTGCGGGCCTGGCCCACGAAATCCGCAACCCACTAGGCTCAATCGCCGGGTCCATCGACCTGCTGCGCACCAGCACGGCGCTCAGTGACGAAGACCACGAGCTCTGTTCCATCGTCAAGCGCGAGGCCTCTCGGCTCAACGATCTGGTGACGGATATGATGGATTTGACGCGACCTCGCCCACCGGAAATAGGTCAGGTTGATGTCGCTATCGTTGCTCGCGAGGTCGTCGAGCTCGCCAGTCGTTCCGGCCGCGGCGCTTCGGACGTTCGCGTCGAGTATGCCGGACTCGAGCGCGCTGCCGTGCGTGCGGATGCGTCTCAGATGCGACAACTCGTCTGGAATCTCGTGCGCAACGCGGTACAGGCCAGCGCAGCGGACGACTGCGTGCAGGTCTCGGTCACGGGCGTAGGCGAGGAATTCCTGCTCGCGGTGCAGGACGATGGAGTGGGGATCGACGCCGCTGCGCGAGACCGCATTTTTGACGCATTCTTTACGACCCGCTCCCAGGGAACCGGCGTGGGGCTCGCGGTGGTCAAGCGCATTGCGGACGACCACGGATTTCGGATCGACGTGAAGAGCGATCAGGGTAAGGGCGCTCGCTTCGAGGTGCATTTGCCCAGCGTGGTGGGGGAAGGCGTGAACGATGGAGCGTGACGCCGGCGCCACAGTTGCCGGTCACGGCCCACCCGTACCTTGAAATCCGGCCTCCGGGTCGGGCCCATAGAAGCGCAAATTCCTGCGGTTATTTCGAAATTTGCCGCGAAGAGTGAAGCTTTGGCACCCCCCTTGCGTACAACCATTCAGGACGCACGTTAATACGAGGACTGAATCATGAACCGCCGCGCTCTTCTCATCTTCACTCTCACTCTCGGACTATCCCTGCTCGCGCCGATGGCTTCGGCGGGAGAGTCGCCCGAAGCGTTCATCAAGGAGCGGCAAGCCAAGCTTGCCAGTTTGCTGAAGGGCAAGGGCAACGATGCCAAAGTCGCAGCCGTATTCGACGAGATGCTGGACTACGAAACCCTCGGCAAGGCCTCTTTGGGCAAGCACTGGGAGGAGCGCAGCGCAAAAGAGCGCGAGGAGTTCCAGACGGTTCTAAAGCGCCTAGTGCGCAACGCCTACCGCAAGAACTTGAAGAAGACCCTCGACTACGACATCAGCTACAAGGGTGAAACCAAGGCGAAATCCGGTGTGCTCGTGCGCACGGTGGCGACCAGCCGGGCCAACAAGCGCGAAGAACCCGTCGCTATCGACTACCTGGTACACAAGGTGAACGGTAAGTTGCGGGTGTATGACATCAGCACAGAGGGGTCGAGCTTGACTCGGAACTACAAGAACCAGTTCAACCGTGTGATCAAGAAGAAGGGCTTTGCCGAGTTGATGAAGCGCATGAAGACGAAGCTGGACAAGGAAGAAGCATAGGGAAGTGCTTGCATAACTGAAGCCCGGGCGCTGACGCTCTGGGCCCCTCGACGGGTCGCTGATTGGCGGCCCGTCGCCCGTTTGTGGAGGGCCGATGCTCTTGGCGACGGGCATTGTGGCCAGCAATTTCCCTTGAGAAAATCGCGCTGATACGATCCATCTGGTGCCTCCCGTCGAGCAATCTCCGGCCCCTCCTTGGGTCGCTGCCGAGCCGCCACCGGATCGAGACGATAGCGTCGTTCCGCTGCGGCTCGCGGTGACGCAGGGGCAGCTCGGCATCGAACTGTACCGCGAGATGTGCGTGGACCCGATCCGGGTGACAGAGCTGTCCCTCGCCCTTCCGGGGCTGAAGTTCCCCATCGATCTTGGGGGCGGCGTGCCGGCGTTCCGTCACCGCCGCGGACAGCTTGGGCGCGTCACTCTCGTTCTGGAACCGGTGCGCCTTGCGCGTCACTTCCGGCACCGCCTGCGAGACTACTTGGGCGCGGCGACGCAGCTCGAAGTGTGGCCCTTGGAGGAGGGCATCGGTGTCGGCATGGTGGGGGACACGGGCGCCCTTGCCTTTGACGTGTTGTTCGCGCCGACCCTTGGAGAGGCGCGCTTTGTGGTGAGTGACGCCCGTTCCGCCGGACTGTCCGGTCCTGCCCTTGGTTTTGCTTTGCGCGCGTTGGACACGGCGTTGGGACGTAGCTTCGAGCGTCACGGCCGGATCATCACCATGGCTCGCGCGGCCTACCATGTGGCGAGCGCCATCCTGCCGCTGGTCGGCGCTCGGGTGCCCTCGGTAGACGGGGTGAACTTCGGGAGCGTCGAACGCTACGAGGACGAACTGTCCGTCAGCATGGACGCTAACTTCGGCCCGCCGGCCGTCACGCCGCGTGCTGCGCGGGCGCTTGAGCTGGCGCTCTTGGTTCACGACGCCGACGACGCCGTGAGCCGCGGCGATCTGCCGGCTGCGAGGGAAGGCTATGTCGCGGCCCTGGAGCGCGCCCCGCGTCACCCCGAGCTTGCGCGAAGTGTTGCGGAAATCGATGCGATCTCCGGTAACCGCGCGGAAGCTGCCCTGGGCATGTTGATGGAAGCCTTGCCCGTGACCCGGGCAGGGGCGTTCGTGGCGGATCTGTTGGTGGAACAGGGGGATCGCGCTGCGGCTGCGAGCGCGCTGTCGGAGTCGATGCAGCGCGAGCGATACGCCCCCCTGGCCGCGCTGTGCTGGGCACGTTTTGCCGAGCTTGCGGAATCAGCGCAGGAGCGCATGCGTGCCTTGGATGAAGCTGTCGCGCGAGCGCCGGCTCTATCGCGCGTGCGCTTCGCGCGGTTTGTCGAGCGGGTGCGCCTTTCGGACGTGCCGCGAGCGTTTGCAGATGCGCAACACCTCGAAGCCGCAGCGCGGGGTCCGCGGGGGCGCCACGAAGTCTGCGTTCGCGTTGCGGCGGTTTTCGACAGCAGCGAACTCGGCCGAGAGGCAGGACAGTGGTACGAGCGCGCGCTGCGTTACGTGCCTGATGATCCGGCGGCCACTGCGGGGCTCGCACGGGCGCTTTCGCGGGCGGGCAAGAAGGAGCGTGCCTACGCTCTGTTCGAGCGCGCTGTGAGCTGTAGCGAGGCGCGGGGCGAAGTGGACGCGGACGCATTGGCGGATCTTGCTCTTCACCTCGCCCAAGAGTTGAATGATCTTCCCCAGGCGATTGCCCGGGTGCGTCTGGTGCCCGCAGCGTCTGCGCGCGCCGGGCAAGCACGTTATCTGGAAGCGAAATGGCGGGCAACGGTCGGTGACATCGCCGGCGCGTCTTTGGCCTACGCGCGCCTGCGTGACACGGTGGAACTCAGCGGCTACCAGCACGTGCCCGCGAGGTATCTCATGGACGCGGCGAACCACGAGCTGTCGCAGCAGGAAGATTGGATCGCAGCCGAACGCCATCTCGCTGTCGCCATGCGGGTCGCGCCCCAGGACGCGCGGGTGGCCAAAGCGTATCGCGACGTCGCTGCGCGCATTGCGCAAGCCTCTCGAAACGAACGCCGTCGAGGGCGGGGGGAGCCCGGGTGGGTCCGGTCCGACGACGAAATGGGCGCGGGGGCGGCTACCGCGCTTGGGCCCGACGAAGAAACGAATGCCGGAGAAAGGACCGACTCAGGCGACAGCGACGGCGGCGGCGCTTAGGGCAGCTCCTGCAGACTCGGTCGTGGACTCGACGAATTGACGGTGCAGATCCCGCGCGATGCCGTCCGCCGCGTCTGCGGGCACAACGAAACTCTGTCGCAGCGGGTGGCAGAAGACCTGGTCCGGCTGCCCAACCGTGGCCAGTGCGCGGGCCACCTTGCCGGGGTCGGTGCCGGACTCGACACCGACTACGCTGACCACGGCGCGATCCGTGCGCACGTTGTCGAATCCCGCGCGGGCGAGCGCCGCACCGATGCCGTCGGCATTGGCTACGCTGACCAGGGGGTACCAGGCTGCCACGCGCTGCCCCAATACGGATAGGTCGCCGAGGGGTAGTTCGAGGTCTTGCGCGACGGCCATCAGCCGTCCCACGGCGTTGACCTCCGCGTCCACGACCACGACAGGCCGCGCGACCACGATGGAAAGCGCCAGGGCGCCGCTTCCCGCCGCGCTCACGAGGGTCTCTTTGCCGCCTCCGTTGACTGCGTCGCCGGTTCGGCGCGCGGCAATGGTGACTTTGTTCCTGCGTGCCCACTCGACGGCCTGGGCGTTCAACACCTTTGCGCCGGCTTCCGCCATCTCCTGCATGGTCTCGTAGTCCAGCGCGAGCATGTGCTCGGCGTTGGGGATCACACGGGGATCCGCCGTGTAGACGCCGTCTACGTCGCTGTAGATTTCGCAGCGCTCGGCGCCGAGTGCCGCGGCGAGGGCAACCGCTGTGGTGTCAGAACCGCCGCGTCCAAGGGTCGTGATCTCCCGGCGGTAGCTCATGCCCTGGTAGCCCGCGACGATGACGATCCGACCGCGCGCGATTTCGTCGTCGATGCGATGGGGGCGGACCTCGATGATGCGCGCATCGAAGTGGCGATCGTTCGTGATGATGCCGGACTGGGAACCCGTGAAGCTAACCGCGTCGTAGCCGCGCGCTTGGATCGCGATGGACAAAAGCGCCATGCTCACCCGTTCCCCCGTGCTGACGAGCATGTCGAGTTCGCGCTTGGGTGCAGCGGCCGCCGTGTTGTCCGAGCCCTGAGCGGCTTCGCTGGCAAGGCTGAGC
Source organism: uncultured Polyangiaceae bacterium (assembly GCA_965369205.1). GTDB lineage: Bacteria > Myxococcota_A > Polyangia > Polyangiales > Polyangiaceae > JACKEA01. The sequence continues at coordinate 9,049 of CBDUPW010000269.1, forward strand.
AACTTGTCGGTGGTCTTGCCCATGGCGCTGACGACGACGACGACGTCGTTGCCAGCTCGCTTGGTGTCCACCACCTGGTCCGCAACGCTCCGTAGCTTGTCGATATCCGCAACGCTGGAGCCGCCATACTTCTGAACGACGATCGGCATGACCATGCCGGCTACCACGGGCCCCGGTCTGGGGCCAAATCTCCCGCAACTTGCCCAGGCTACAGATCGAGTTGCACGGCCCGGGGTCCGCTCGCTTCCATGAGCCAGGCCGTCCAGGGCAGGAAGCCGACTCCCGACGCATCGGCCGCCATGCTGCCGGCGAGGGTCAGGGTGGACTTCGGGTGCTGCTCCACCAAGTCGGCCAAGGCTTCCGTCGCGGCTCCGCCCGTGGGGGAGATCACCGCGAGCTGCTTCCCGTCTTCGTCTTCCAAGTGCAGGCCTTCGCCACGTTCCACCACGACCCGGGCCGGCGCGAGCAATACCGCAAGGGGTTGATACACCAGACGCAAGGGCTCCTGACGTACTCCCGGGGCAAGCGCCATGTCAGTGCGTGCGCCGGACAGCGCGCGCTCCAGCTGCGCTCGTGCCGCAAGGGGGCGCATTTCGTACTGATGGATCAGGATACGTGGGGGCTCCGTGCTCGCGAGCCGCTGCGCCAAATCCACGTCGAGCATGCGTCCGGTCTGGCCGTGGGAGAGACCGCGCCCGAGGCAGGCAACCTCTCGAAACATCTCGCCAGTCGATAGGTCGACCAAGAGGCGCGTCTCGACGGTCAAGACACCGCGCTGTCTTGTCCTCCCGACTTCTACCAGTTCGAGACCGCTGAGCTCTGTGGCGCCAAGCGGTCCTGGGCCACAGAGTTCCGCTTGCAGTTCCGAGGCTGCTCCGCGCAGCGCATCCACCGCGTGGCCCAGGGCGGCCAGGGTGATGGCCAGTTTTGCTGCCGCGCGTTCCTCCACGGCGCGTTCTATCGCGTCTACCAAGCGTGCCAGCGCGTCCAGTTCGCGGCCGCGAACCAATTCG
>CBDUPW010000270.1:0-10016 GCA_965369205.1 uncultured Polyangiaceae bacterium
CATCAGGCGCGACCTTAAGCGGATCGCCCGCGTCGATTTCCGTGGCGGGCTCATCGCGCTCCTGAGGCGGCGGACTGCTCGGACCCGGCGCGGGCGGCTCCACGAGGGCGGCGGCTTGCCCGCCTTCATGTTCGTCGGTCGTCGGCGGTGGTGCGGTGGCTGCGAACGCAGAGGGATCGTTCCAGCGCTGCGCCGGCGCAGGCCCGCCGGGTGTTGGTCCGCCGGGCGGTGGTCCCATCGGCCCGCCGGGCGGTGGTCCGCCGGGTGGCGGTCCGCCCATGGGTCCGCCGGGTGTTGGTCCGCCGGGCGGCGGTCCGCCCATGGGTGTTGGTCCGCCGGGCGGCGGCCCCATCGGCCCGCCGGGCGGTGGGCCCCTTGGCGCGCCGGGCGGTGGCCCGCCGGGAGGTGGCCCGCCGGGGGCTGGGCCCATTGGGCCCGGTGGAGGCCCGTACGGGCTCGCACCGGGTGCGCCCATGTCCGGGGTCATCGTTGCGCCGAACGGATTGAGACCCTCTGGCGTGCCGACTCGAACGGCTGCACCGGGGGCACCGGGTGCGCCCGGTGCAGGCGCTCCCCATCCGCCCGGAGCCGGACCGTATGGACCCTGTGGCGGTGCACCCGGGGGTGGGCCGCCTGGGGGTGGGCCGCCTGGCCCGGGCGCACCTGGCGCGCCTGGCGGCGGACCCCAACCGGGTGGCGGCGCTCCGTGCTGGGGAGGCCCTTGCGGCAGGGGCTGCGGTGCGCCCGGCGGTGGCCCGTAAGGCCCCGGCGGTGGCCCGCCTCCGGGTCCCTGGGGGCCAGGCGGCGGGCCGTACGGACCCGGGGCTGTACCCGCCGGCGGCGGCGCGTTTGCGCCGGGTGGACTCCAAGCTGGCGCTGGCGGCGGGCCGGCCTGCCCAGACGCTGGCAGGGGCGCACCACAAGAAGCGCAAAACTTACTGGTCGGCTGGTTCGAGATGCCGCAACGCGGACACGCGATCATGCTTCTCCTCCGGACAAAAGCACCGCGCAGCACGCGGCGCGCGCCAGCATACCCGTTCCGCTCCGAATGGGTAGCCCTGCTTCAGCTTCGGTTGCAGTTGGCGTCCGCCGCGATCTCGCGTTGGCGTCCGCTCTCGGACGCTAGATGTCTTTGACGTCCTTGATGCGCGCTTTCTTGCCCGAGAGGCCACGCAAGTAGAACAGGCGGGCTTGGCGCACGACACCCTGAGAAACGACCTCGATCTGCTCGATTCGAGGCGAATGAAGCGGGAAAATACGTTCCACGCCCACGTTGAAGCTAGTCTTGCGCACCGTGAAGGTGCTGCGAGCCCCCGCGCGGTGGCGTTTGATGACCGTGCCGCGGAAGACCTGGGTGCGGAGCTTGTCGCCCTCGACGATGCGGTAGTGCACCGCAATCGTGTCGCCAACGCGAAACGCGGGCAAATCCTCGCGCAGCGAGGCCTTTTCCAGGGCTGTGATCTTTGAGCTGATAATCGACATGGCGGTCCTCGGGGGCCGAAAAAGACGGGGTGCGGGATTATGCATTTGTTGTGCTGCCCGTCAATGCGATCCGAGCATGGAAAGAAAAGCCGCAGCTTGACCGAAGGGTGGAAGCGGCGCTAAAAGCCCCGTCCCCTATGAACGGGGCCCAACCTCGGCCCGGCACCGGCGCACCGCGACCGGCTTCGGCAACCAGGAGAACGACATGAACAAGAATATTGGCGTCATCGGCCGCAAACTCGGCATGACGCAGGTTTTCACTGAGGACGGTACCGTCATTCCTTGCACGGTGATCGAATCCAAGCCCGTTGTGGTTGGCAAGCGCACCCAGGAAAAGGACGGCTACGACGCCCTGGTCTTGGGCATCGGACAGCGCAAGGAAAAGGCCACCACCAAGCCCATGGCCGGCTTCTTCAAGAAGGCCAACGTGGCTCCAGCACAGGTCGTGCGCGAGGTGCGCTGCACCGCAGAAGCGGCCGCGGGATTCGAGATCGGTCAGGAGCTCAAGCTCGACGGGTTGTTCGAAGAAGGCCAGTTCGTGGACGTGCAGGGCACGACGAAGGGGCGCGGCTTCACCGGCGTCATGAAGCGTTGGGGCTTCCGCGGCAACAGCGCAAGTCACGGCGCGCACGAGTACATGCGTCATGGTGGATCGATCGGTACCAACATGACTCCCGGTCGCGTGATGCCTGGTCGCAAGATGCCCGGACAGCATGGTTCGACGACCAACACCGTGCTTAGCCAGCGCGTTATCAAGATCGTCCCCGACGAGGGCTTGTTGCTCGTTCGCGGCGGCGTGCCCGGATCCAAGAACGGCATCGTGGTCGTCAACGGCGCGGTCAAGAAGAAGAACGCGGGCAAGCCCGCCGCAAGCTAAGGCCCTGCGCGCCTCGACTTGAGGCGTGGCTGTAGGAGACCGAAATGGAGGCGCTCGAGTCTGCGTGGCTCGGTGAGCGCGTGCTCGCGTCGGACGAGCTACTGGTCGTCGACAAACCCGTGCACATTCCCGTGCACGGCGGTGGGGACGAAGTGGGCAGCGTCGTCGAGCGCCTTGCTGAGTATCTGACGGAGCGCGGCGAGCCAGCCCGCCTGGGGGTGCAGCACCGGCTGGACCAAGACACCTCCGGCGTGCTGCTCTTCACGCGAGATCCGAAGCTGGATCGCGAGATCGCCCTGGCGTTCAACCAGCATGGGTTTTCGCGGGTGTACCTGGCGGTCGTGGACGGAACCGGCTTGTCGGACAGCGGCAGCATGCACTGTCGGCTTTCGGCACTGGAGCGTGGCCGGGTGCGAGTCGTCTCTGAGGGCGGCAAGATGGCGCGAACACATTATCGCGTGCGCAGCCGCGTCGGGTCCCGGGCTCTAGTGGAGCTGCGCCCGGAAACGGGTCGCACCCATCAGTTGCGAGTGCAGCTGGCGCAACTAGGCGCGCCGATCGTCGGTGATCGGCTCTACGGGGGGGCGGCGGCGTGGCGCTTGATGCTGCACGCCCACAGCCTCGAAGTGCTTGGGCGGCGCTTCGAGGCCGAGCTGCCGCCGGAGTTCGAGACTGCGCTACGCCAGACCGAGCCGCGGCGATCGGCGCAGCAACTTCGTGCGCGTCTGCGAGACGCTTTCAACCTGCGGCATTCTCTCACTGTGCAGGGCGACGCCCTGCGGCTCGTCAATGGCTTTGGCGACGGCTTGCCTGGCATCGAAATCGACCACTTTTCTGGTTGGTTAGTCCTAGCGCTCAGCACCCAGGACTCCGAAGACCGCCGAGAAGAGATTGTGGATCTGCTAATGCAACTGGGCGCGAAGGGCGTGTACACGAAATGCAGGCGTCGCGGCGACCAGCGAAAAGTAGACCGGGATCAAGCCGCTCCTGCTGAGCCGGACTCTGGAGTCGCCGCACTGAGTCCGCTCTGGGTGCAGCATGGCGAACTCCGTCTGCCTGTCTGGCTGGACGACGGCATGTCGACGGGCCTATTTCTCGACCAGCGTCGCAATCGAGCTGTGCTCCGGCGAATGGCCGCAGGCAAGGCCGTGCTGAATCTGTTTTGCTACACGGGCGCCTTCTCGGTCGCTGCTGCCGAGGGCGGAGCGCGCCAAATCACTAGCGTGGACCTCTCCGGGCGCGCCCTCGAACGGGCGCGCCTTTCGATGGCACAGACGGCGCCCGATTTGGAAGCGCGCTTCATCAAAGAAGACGTATTCCACTACCTCGGGCATGCGAAGCGCCAGGGCGAGCGCTTCGACTTGATCGTCTTGGATCCGCCCAGCTTTGGCACCCGCGGGCGGCGCCGCACTTTTAGCGTCGACAAAGACTACGGGCGCCTCGCGCAGCAGTGCCTGGAGCTGCTTCGCCCGGGCGGGTCATTGCTCGCCGTCACGAATCACCGCAAGACGTCCCTGGGCCGCTTGCGTCGGGTGCTACGCGAGGCAGTCGCAGCGGCCGGCCGAACGCATACGCAAATGAAGGACGCCCGCAACGGCGCGGACTTTCCCGATGGTCCGGACGGACCGGAGCCCTCGAAAAGCGTGTGGATCCGGTTGGCCTGAGTGCTCGCCGCTCCGGGCGCCAGCGCGCGTCCCGCGCTTCGCGTTGAAGCCTCCATACAGCCGTGGCATGGACGAAGCATGGCTGCGATGGAAGTGGACCTGACTGAGTACGACACGGCAAAGCTTCGTTCGGCGATCGAGACGACGCTGACTCGTGCCAGCGATAGCTTGCCCACCTCGGCGCGGCTTTCCGAAGGCGCCAAGGTCATTCAAGAAAACCCAGAGGAAGAGGTTGCCAAGTACTTCCAAGCCATTTTGGAGGTCAGCTACCTGGTCGCATCCGCGGACGGTTTCGCTGACGAAGAGCGGAGCGCGCTTGCCGCTCTCCTCGAAAGTGTCACCCAAGCCGCTGTGGATCACGACACGCTGGAACTACACTTCCGTGACTTAGACGACGCTTGCGAGATGCTGGGCCGTCGCGAACGCTTGCGCCGGGCTGCAGAGGACTTTGGCGATGGTGCTGCCCGCCAACAGGCGTTGTGCTTCGCTGCGCTAGTCGCCATGGCCGACGGCAAGCTCGAGCAGTCCGAGGCCAGCGCGCTGTCAGAGCTAGGTCACCACTTGGGGTGCTCGCCGGAGCAGGTTTCGGCTCTGACACAGCAAATGGCGCAGACGGTTCGCGCCGCGCTCGCCTGAGCCTCCCAAGAAAGATTCAAAATGAGCTTCATCAATCACATGACGAAGGAGATCAACTGCAAGGTCGTCTACTACGGCCCCGGGCTGTGCGGAAAGACCACGAACCTGCAGTACATCTTCGAGAAGACCAATCCAGCGGCCAAGGGCAAGATGATCTCTCTTGCCACCGAATCCGAGCGCACCTTGTTCTTCGACTTCATGCCCCTGGATCTCGGCACCGTGAAGGGATTCAAGATCCGCCTGCATCTGTATACGGTGCCCGGTCAGGTGTTCTACGACGCCAGCCGCAAGCTGATTCTGAAGGGCGCCGACGGAGTCGTATTCGTCGCGGATTCCCAGGAAGAGCGACTCGAGGCCAACCAGGAAAGCGTGGACAATCTGCACCACAACCTGTCCGAGCACGGGCTGAACCTCGAAGGCCTTCCCTACATCGTGCAGTACAATAAACGCGACCTGCCCAACGCCATGTCCACCGACGCCCTGCGCGCCGCGTTGAACCCTGCGGGCGTCCCGGACTTCGAGGCCAGTGCGCGTACAGGGGAAGGTGTGTTTGAGACGCTCAAGGGCGTCTCCCGCGGTGTGCTTTCCAAACTCGCGCGCGGCTAGTCCGCTCGTTTGCCGGCTGTGAGCAAACGCAGAAACCCCTACGCTCAGGGCGACGCACGCACTAAGAGCGCAAAGGCCCAAGGCTATCCTGCGCGCAGTGTCTTCAAGCTGGAGGAGATCGACCAGCGCGTCCACTTGCTCGCTCCGGGGCAGTGTGTGTTGGATCTGGGCGCGGCGCCCGGTTCCTGGTCGCTGTACGCTTCCACCCGCGTCGGGAGCAAGGGTCAGGTCTTCGCCATTGACCTTCAGGAAATCAAGCAGGCCTTCCCAGCCAACGTCGCGCTGTGGCAAGGCGACGCCCTGACCGTCGACAGCGCCGTCTTGCGTAGCTACGCGCCCTACGACGTGGTGCTCAGCGACATGGCGCCGGCCACCAGCGGCAACAAGGTGCGGGACCAAGCGCTGTCTTTCGAACTCTTCATGAAGGCGATTGCCGTCGCCGAAGCGCATTTGCGCCCCGGGGGGCACTTCGTCGCCAAGCTCTTCATGAGCGGCGACTACCCCGCCGCACGGGCCGCGGTTCGCGCCACTTTCACCAAGGAAAAGACGATTCGGCCCCAAGGAACCCGGCAAAACAGCTCCGAGGTTTTCGTGGTGGGGCTCGTCAGGCGCGCGGACCCGCAGTAAGCTGCGTCTGGCATGGCCACGGGTTCTGGGGCGAGCAGTAGCCGACGCGGCTCGACCTCGCCCCCGTCGTCGGCACCGGGGCAGCCGGTGACCAAGCGCCGCTGGCGCACTGCTGTATTTGACCACGCGTCCGAGGCGATCTTCGTCGTAGACGAAAAGCTACGTGTGGTGGACGCCAATCAGGCCGCCTGTGATCTGTGGGCCACGGGCTATGGAGATCTATTGGGCGGCCCGCTTGCGGGTCTCGAGCACGCGCTGTTCGGACGCATGGGCGATTCCACCATTACGGTAGACCATTCCTTTGTGCGTCCCGACGGCACGCCGGTACTCACAGAGTTGCGTGCGGTGCCGCGGTATATGGACGGGCTGCATCTCCTCGTGTTTCGCGACATCGCCGAGAGCCGGAGCACCGAAGAACGGCTGCGCATGATGTCCCGCGCGCTTTCCGAAACGGCGGATCTGGTGCTGATCACAGATCGCGATGGCGTCATCGTGTACGTCAACGCTGCGTGGGAAGCTCTGACCGGTTATTCGTCATCGGAAGTCCTCGGCAGCACGCCTGCCATTCTGCGATCTGGGCAACACCAGGATGCCTTCTACGCGGACCTGTGGGCCACCATCGCTAGCGGCGGGGTCTTTCGCGGCGAGCTCCACAACGTTGCCAAGGACGGCTCGGCCTTCTTGGAAGAGAAGATCATCACTTCGCTGCGAGATCCGTCCGGCCAAATCACGCACTACGTTTCGATCGGTCGGCCCATCGAAGAGCGTCGTCGGATCGAGGCGCGTCTGCGAGAAGTGCAGCGCCTGGAGGCCATCGGGCAGCTCGCGGGGGGCATTGCCCACGACTTCAACAACTTGCTTACCGTGATCCAAGCCAACGTTTCCGTGGCGCTCGATGAGCTCGATCGCAACTCGCCGGTAGCGGCAGATTTGCAGGATACCCTGCGCGCCGCGAAACGTGCTGCTGTGCTCACGCGGCAGCTCCTCGCCTTCAGCCGCAAGCAGGTGCTGGAGCCTAGTGTGATCGACCTGAATCACATCGTCCAGGATCTGGAGCGTTCACTGTTGCGTCTCTTGGGCGCGGATATCGAACTTTCTCTGTCGCTCACGCCGGGGCTGTCTTTCATCAAAGTGGACCGCGGCCAGATCGAGCAGGTCATCGTGAATTTGGCGGTGAACGCTCGGGACGCGATGCCCGAGGGCGGCAAGCTGCAGATCACTACAGAAAACGCCGTACTCGACGAGTCTGGCGCGGCCGCGTTTGCGGTGCCCCCGGGTCCCTACGTGCTGCTCCGCGTGCAGGACAACGGTACGGGCATGACTCGGGAGACGCTCACCCGTATCTTCGAGCCCTTCTTTACTACCAAGCCGCGGGGGTATGGCACGGGACTCGGTCTAGCCACGGTATTTGGGATCATGACCCAGAGCGGCGGTGGCGTGCGCGTCGAAAGCAGCGTCGGCGTCGGGAGCCGGTTCGAAGTGGTGCTGCCCAGTACCACGGAGCGCCCGCGTCGCCCCAAGTCGGCCAATTTCTCCCTCGCCGCCGCAGAGCAGACGACCGTCGTGCTGCTCGTCGAGGACGAGCCAACAGTACTGCGCTCGGCGCGACGCGTGCTCACCAAACTCGGCTACACGGTGCTCGAGGCTTCGAACGCCCAAGTGGCGCTCGAGGTTTCCGCCAAGACCACATCCCGCATCGACCTGCTGCTCACGGACGTGGTCTTGCCCAAGGTCAACGGCCGCGAGCTGGCCGAACAGCTCCGCGCGCTGCGTCCGGGCATCAAGGTTCTGTTCATGTCCGGCTACGCAGGGGACGTACTGAGTGGGCGCAATAGCCTGCCCCCCGACACGCCCCTGCTGCACAAGCCATTTACTCCCGAAAGTCTCGCCGCGAGGGTGCGTGAAGTGCTCTTCATGGAAGATGCGTAGCTGCGCTCCTGGTGTTCCTGGTTTACGGCGGCCAAAAGTCCTGTCAATGCTGAAACTGCCATGCGTATCGACGCGTACATCCAACACCTGATCCGCCACGGCGCTGAAGCTATGGAGCTTGAGAGCAACCAACCGGCGAAGTTTCGGTTCCAATCCGGCGAGCGCTTGAGTTCGACGCGCGTCGAACACAAAGAGGTCGTGTTCGTCGTGAAAGAAGCGGCCGACGAAGCCGCGCTGCAAGGCTTGGCCCGCTCGCGCCAAGCAACCTTCCTGCACGACCTTGACGGACTGTCCTTCCGCCTCACGGTGCAAGTGGTCAGCAATGACTGCTGGCGACTGAGCGTCGCGCCCGCGGATGCCGCCGGAGTTGCGGCCACCGCTGCACGCCGACCGAATCTCGAACCGCCCATGCCTCAAGTGCCGCGCGACAGACCGAGCATCGCGGCGCCGCGGGTCGACGCCAAACCTGGCGAGCCACGCATGAATCGCTTCTTGCGCGAGATGGTTCGCTTGGACGCGAGTGATCTGCACCTGACTACGGGAGCGCCCCCGATGGTGCGGCTGCACGGTGCCATGGTGAATCTCGAAGGCCACGGCAAGCTGGATGAAGCGGAGCTCAACAGCCTGATGTTGGAGATCCTGCCCGAGCGGAACAAGCGGGAGTTCGAACAGGATTGGGACGCAGATTTCGCCCACGCCATCGAGGGTCTTTCGCGTTTTCGGGCCAACTACTTCCGTGATCGCAACGGACCGGGCGCAGTGTTTCGTCAGATCCCGTTTTCGATCTTGCCCTTCGAAAAGCTGGGCCTCTCACAAAAGGTCCTCGACTTGTGCTGGCTCACCAAGGGGCTCGTGCTCGTGACGGGTCCCACGGGTAGCGGCAAAAGCACGACTTTGGCCACCCTCGTTGACTACATCAACCAAAACCGCGCCGACCACATCATCACCATCGAAGACCCCATCGAATTCGTGCACCCGAACAAGCGCTGCTTGGTCAACCAACGCGAAGTGGGCACGCACACTCGCTCTTTCAAGAAAGCGCTGCGCGCCGCGTTGCGCGAAGATCCGGACATCGTGCTCGTCGGCGAGATGCGGGATCTAGAAACCATCGCCATTGCTATCGAGACGGCGGAGACCGGTCACCTCGTTTTCGGAACCCTGCACACCACCAGCGCCACCAGCACGATCGACCGTATCATCGATCAGTTCCCGCCCGAACAGCAGGCACAGATCCGCACCATGCTGAGCGAGAGTCTGCGCGGCGTGATCGCGCAGGTGCTGTGCAAGAAGAAGGGCGGGGGACGCGCCGCCGCCTACGAAATCCTGATCACGACCCCGGCGATCTCCAATCTCATCCGCGAAGGCAAGACCTACCAAATCGCGAGCATGCTGCAGACGGGTCGCAACATCGGCATGCAGACCATGAACGACCACCTGCTACAGCACGTACAGAACGGCGTCGTCGAGCCCGAAGAGGCCTACATGAAGTCCAACGACAAGCAGACCTTCAAGGGCGCCCTAGAAAAAGCCGGCATCCCGATGAAGCTCTAGTCGCTCTGCTTGTCTGCTTTGCGGCTAAAAGGCTGACGCGTCGTGACGGCGCGGGTGCACGTGGGGTTATTCTTGCGCGGTCACGCGCTAAAGGGCTGACGCGTCGTCAACGGAACTGGTGCGCGTGGGGTTATTCTTGCGCGGTCACGGGGGGCGGCACTGGGCCAAACGGCGCGGGTGCACGTGGGATTATTCTTGCGCGGTCACGCGGGTCGGCATGGGGCCAAGAGTCTTTGTGTTGGCGCGGGTCACGCGTGATCGGCGGGTCACGCCTGACCGCGGATTCGTTTGGCACAGAAGCGGGGGAAGATTCCCCCGCCGTTTCCCCCTCGCTCCGGGGCCCCGGCCCCGGTCGCTCTGCTCGTGTAGGTGGCTGCTCAAGTGACTGACGCCTCGTGACGGAACTTGTGCACGTGGGACTATTCTTGCGAGGTCACGGGGGGCGGCATGGGGCCAAGAGTCTTTGTGTTGGCGCGGGTCACGCGTGATTGGCGGGTCGCGCCTGATGGCGGATTTGTTTGGCACAGAAGCGGGGAAGTTTCCCCGCCGAACGCCTCGCTCGCGGGGCCCGGCTCGCTCGCTTCTGCTCGTGAAGATGGCTGCTAAAGGGCTGACACGTCGTCAACGGAACTCGCCAACTTTCT
>CBDUPW010000271.1:0-9966 GCA_965369205.1 uncultured Polyangiaceae bacterium
CCACCACCTTGGAAGACAAGAACTGCGCGCTTTGTTACTCCGCAATCGCGCGGGTCGCGCTCAGCTCCGCGGCGCGGGCAAAACTGGACAAGGCAGAGACCGCCTACGACTTCGTAGACCAAGAGCTGCGAAAAGCAGACTCAGACTACGACGACGATCCGACCTGGGCCGTCGTTCCGTAGCTTTTTCGGCGCGAGCGGGAAAAATCGGGCAATAGTTCCCCATGGCCAACCCCGATGCAAAAACTCAAGCGCGCGCGTCGCTGATGACCGCGCGCATTCTATGGGCGTCTCTGCTTGGGGCGACCGTGATGTTTCTCGGGGTATTGCTCTTCCTGGGACCGCAACAGCACCGGGATCCCGTGGCGGTGATGTTGCCGGCCTTTGGCTTCGTTGCGCTTACGATAGCGGTCCTGAGTTTCGTCCTTCCCCACAGGCTCTACACACAGGCGCTGGAGAGGATCGAAATCGACGTCGTCGAACGCCCCAGTGCACAGGGCTCCGACGTGATCCCGGACCGCGACGCGGCGGCGCGCCGCGTCGCGAAGAAGCCGGCGAAGGCCCTGCGCAGAGCTTTTGGCATCTACCAAACGAAGTTGATTCTCGCGTGCGCGCTCGGTGAAAGCGTCGCGGTGTTCGGCTTCCTCCTTGGATTCACCGGGCATCCCCTGTTGCATGCCCTGCCGTTCTTTGTCGTCAGCTGGGCGCTGCTGTTGCTGCAATTTCCCACTCTGGCGAAGATCTTGGGTCCCGTCGAAGCGCGCATCCAAGCGCAGATCCTGCCCTAGCCGGATCAGCCAGGCGGACACGACAAGATGCGCAAGCTTCCGCCCGCGCACGGTGAGACCCAGGCCGCGCCTACAACTCTCGAACGCTCACGTTATCGACATCAACCCGTCCCGGATAGTGCGCGGAGAGCCAGACCAAGATGCGTCGTGCATTGCCCGGCGCCACGAGATCGAAGGACAGCTGCTTCCAATCGAAATCGTTCGCCGCTGCGGAGGTGGTCTTTGGGTTCTTTTCGTCACCGAAGAATCCATCGTTAGCGTCGAGCCACTGCACGCCCACGATGAACCATGCGGCTGGGTTCACGGCGTTGCCCGTGGACCGCACGCTGGCGCTGATGCGATAGCTCTTGCCGCCGACGATGGTGTTGTAGTCGCTGACGCGCTGTATCGCGTAGCAATCCCACTGGCCCCGGGAGTCCATCCCGAGGGCGTTGCCACCACAGCCCGGGGGCGGTGACGTCAGAAATACATGCTCGGCAGCAGTGCCCGAGCCGGCGCAATTGCCCGGAGCGCCCTTGTCACGCAACTCCCAACCCAACGGCACGTTGCCGTCCATGCCGCTTTCGAAATCTCCGCTGCCAAAGAAGTTCCCATTGGGCGCGCTACAGAGATCCACACCGGAAGCTGCGTCTTCTCCCGAGTCCGGCGTCATGCCGCCACTGCCGGCGCTGCTCGAGCCGCCCGCTGCCGCAGCTGCCGCGCCGGCCGCTGCACCGCTACTGGAAGCGTCCGTTGCCCCAGAGCCGCCAACCGCGACGGAGTTGTCCGCGATGCCGCCGTCCGTATCGCAACTCGGCGCCAGGGCGCACAGGGTCGCCAGCGTACTCAGCCACGACAGGCGCCCCGCGCTGAGGGGCGGCCGCAGGCGCGGCGTCCTGCGACGCGCCTGCGCCTCAGCGCGCGTTTTCATTCAATGCGTAGGTTCCGCTGATGGAGGCCTGCGCCAGGATGTGGCCTTTCATCTTTGCGCGGACGTCCGGTCCTGAGAAACGCGCAGGAAGATCCAAGGAGGCAACGTCCAGGGCGAATACGGTGAATGTGTAGTGGTGGATCCGCTCGTCATTGAAAGGTGGCCACGGACCATCGTACCCGCCGTAGTCGCCGCCCATGTCCGCATCACCACTGAACCAGTCCGTGTAACTATTGATGCCGCGTTCGCCGTAGGCTGTCGGTCCCGGCGGCTTGCCCTTGGGCGTCAACCCGTCAGCGTCTTGCGCCTCAGCAAGCTCGGTAACGGAAACGGGAATGTCCGCCAGTACCCAATGAAAGAAGTCAACCCGCGGCAAATCGTAGGGCACGCTGCGGTCGGGTTTGTTCACATCGTCCGGTCGGCTCGGAACGTCGCAATCGTGACAGATGATGACAAAGCTCTTCGTGCCCTCAGGCGCGCCGGACCATGCCAGGTGCGGACTCTTGTTCGGCCCCGGAACCGGGCCTGCGTCGCCGGGTACCCCCATTGCGTAGGTGGCCGGAATGCGCGCACCGTCACTCAGTGATCGACTCTCCACTTTCATTTGCTGATTCCCTCCGAACCTGAAGATAGCGGTGAAGAACGCCGCGTCGCAATGCCAGCGGCCCTTGCCGGCGCCACGCTGTAAAACCGGCGTCGTTTGTGCGCAACCACGGGGCACCTCGCAAGGCTTGCGCGAAATTCAGATCCTGCCCCGCATTATCCCCAACAGTCACAGGTGGCACGCAGTTCGCTTTCCATCCGCGCCATGCCCCATTTCTCCATGCCGATTAGCCTCTATTACAGTCATCCTGTGCGCAAAGTCTCGCCCGGCGACACTTTGGAACATGCGAAAGAATTGCTCGAATTGCACCAGGTCTCCGCTCTGGCCGTCGCGGAAGACGAAAAGCTGCTCGGCGTGATCACTCGGACCGATCTTTTGAGGGTCGGGCGGCGCCAGGCAGGCAGGCGACGCGGCGCGGACCTCTTGGTGCTCCCCCACAAGACGGTTTCTGAGGCCATGACCGCAAATCCCAGTGCGGTCGGTCTGGAGGATCCCATCTCCCACGCAGCAAAGCTCATGTTGGAGGCCCGCGTGCATCGCGTCTTTGTGTGTGAGAAGGGGCGCCTGTTGGGCGTGCTTTCCACCCGAGATGTGATGAGCGCCATCGCCGACAAGCGCATTGCCGACCCGATCACGGAGCACGCTTCGCGCAGCGTCTACAGCGTGCAGTACGACGACCCGGTCTCGCTGGCCACCGAGCGCTTGGAGAAGGCCCATGTTTCTGGACTGGTGGTCGTCGAAAACGATTGGCCCATCGGGATCTTCTCTCAGGTAGAGGCCCTGGCGAGTCGGGATCTGCCCCGGGAGACCAGAGTCGAGGAAGTGCTCGATCCCGCCATGCTCTGTCTGGACGTCCAGACACCCCTATTCCGTGCGGCAGCCCAGGCCAGCGCCATGGACGTGCAACGCATTCTGGCCATCGACAACCGCAAATGCGTGGGCGTGGTCTCGGGTTTAGACATGGTGCGCGCCGCGGCGAGCTAAGCGTCTAGAGCCTTCGCGCTGCTGCGCGCAGGAGCACTGGTATGCTGGCGTCACCGCATGCCGGCCCGCACCTATCCGCTCGCTGGTCTCCTGTTCATTCCCTTCTTCTTGTCAGGCGCGGCAGCCCTGGCCTTCGAGGCGCTGTGGGTGCGGGGGCTGACCCTGATCCTTGGCAGTACCAGTCGGTCCCTGTCCTGCGTCGTGACGGCGTTCCTGCTTGGCCATGCAGCGGGCGCCTGGCTGGCGGCGCGGCGCCTACCGCCCTCGCCGAAGTCATCGCTACGCGCCTATGGCTACGCGGAGCTGGGCGCGGCGCTGCTCGGAATGTCGGCCGTCGCTTGGTGCTTTCATGGAGCCGATTCCCTGGTCGCGTTGCGATTGTGGTTGCCCGGACCGAGCGTGGCCGGGGACTTCTTACTCGCTTGCGTCGTGTTTGGCCCGGCAAGCGCAGCCTTCGGTGCCACGCTTCCCCTGGTGGCGCGTGCCGCATCCGGCAGGATCCGGATTTCGCTGTTGTACGCGGTCAACCTATTTGGGGCTGCCCTTGGGCCGCTGCTGGCTAGTTGGGGCGTTGCGCAACTGGGCGCGACTGCCACAGGTGTCATGGCCGCGCTGGCTGGAGTCGCCGCGGCGGCCTGGGCCCTGAGCATGACGGCAGCTCTGCCCGAGGGCGAGGCACCCATGCCCGGGGCAACGCCAGACGCTACGAGCGCCGCGCCGGCCCAACTGCGACTCGGCCTCGCCATCGCCGCCACTTCCGGCTTTCTCGCCCTGTCGGCGCAAGTCGCCTGGGTTCGGCTTTTCGGACTGCTGGTCGGTGACCGCGTATTCGTGACGGCCATCGCCTTGAGCTGCATCCTTTTCGGCCTAGGCGCGGGAGGCTTGATCGCGAGTAGAGCGACCCAACGGAGGTCCGTAGAGCAGACTCTGACGCTCAGTCTCTCCTGCACGGTCGCGAGCCTGGCCGCGGCATTGGTGCTCGCGGACCCAGCGCTGCTTTCGCTCCACCCGGACAGCCCTGACTACGAACGCAGTGCGCCCCTGGTGCGCGCTGCGTTCGTCCTGACTGCCGTGGTCTTGCCCGCCATTGGCTTGGGCACGCTGTTCCCGCTGGCCTTGTCCTTGATTGAACGCACAGCACAGCTCCGGTCGGTGGGAACTGCGGTCGCATGCAACACCGTCACGGGCGCACTAGGCGCGCTTTCCACGGCGTACTTTCTGAGCGTACGTATCGGAACCCGAGGGATCCTGGTGTTGCACGTCATCCTATGCGCGTTGCTCGCGGTCGTCGCCTCGAGGCGCGGCGTGGCGCGTGGCGGTCGCGCCCTCATCGTCGGCGTTGTCGGCGGGTTTGCCGCGCTTGCACTTTGGAAGCGCGGACCGGCCCTAGGCGTGGTCCATCCGCGGCTTCGTGCGGTGGTGCAGGAAGACGCCAGCGGCATTTTTGAAGCGGCTACGCTGCCGGGGGGTCGCCTTGCGATCTTCAACACCGGCTCCCGCCTGGCCGGGGAGCTCGGCCGAACCAGCACCGCAGATACCCAGCGCTACCTCGCCATCACGAGCGCCCACTTTGCGCCGCGCTTGGAGCAAGTGGCAGTCCTCGGCATGGGGTATGGAATCAGTGCCGGCGCCATGGCGCGCGGCTTCGGCGCGACACGCGTGGACGGCGTGGACGTGCTGCCGGCCGTATTCGATTCACTGTGGCGCTACCAGAGCTACAACGATGCGGTGCACCTTGCGCCGAATCTCCATGCGCTGGTGATGGACGGCCGGCGCTACTTGCATGGACAGGTGCGGCAACAGGATGCCGTCATCGTCAGCGTGCACCAATACCGGACCCAAGGCGCAAGCCTCGCCACCGTCGAATTCTTCGCCCAGGCCAGACGGGCGCTGCGTGACGACGGCGTGCTCGTGCAATACGTTTGGGGCGATGACGCCGCCGTGGTGCTGGCGAGTGCGGCCCAGTCCTTTGAAGAAATGCGCGCCCTTGCATTGGCAAAGGACGAGGCCATCATCGTCTTCAGCGCCAGGCCAGTGCGTGCCAACCCGCAGCAACGCGAGCCCGTCTCCCTTCAACTCGCACAAACTGCCCTGGGCACGCACGCGCAGTTCGAGCGGCGGCTGTTTCAGGGTGAGGCACAGCTACGGCGCTGGCGGTCTCAGCCGGTGGCGTCCCTGCACACCGACGACCACCCCGTGCTTGAGTTTCGCCGCTCCCCAAGCATTGGAACCTTCCGGGTGAGTCTTTCACCCCCCGGTGGATGAGCCCTCAGGGCGCCAGCGCGAAATCGAGTTTTACGTTGTCCGGGCCGATTTCGGTGGTCACTTCCTGCACCACGCGGCCTTGCAGCTGCAGCTGCACCACCATGGGCCCGGTGTTGATGGCGAAGGGCACCGCGTACCCGCCGCTTTGGCCCGTGGTTGCGAAGAATTCAGCGCTCTCCGCCACCACATCGTATCCGGCAAGCCCTTCGCCGGCGTCGTACTCCTGGTCGCCGTCCCCGTCCTGATACACGACGCCGGTCACGAAGCTGCGCTTCTTGTCTCCGTAGCCAAAGTCGTTGGTCATGACCAACGGACCGTAATCCGCATGGATGTTCTCTGCGATGGTTCCGATCCCGATCTCACGTTTTGCGTATTTGAGATCCAACGCGTTAATGCGATGCCCAAGAGTACTCACGCCCCAATCGATCAGGAACGCCGCATGGCAGTGCTCCGGTGACTTTGCGCTCGCGTACACGTTTTCTCCGGCATAGCTGTCGGAATAGCCCGCGGCCTGCACGCGGTCTTTGGCCGAACTGCCGTTCGAACCATCGTGCCCTTGAAAGCCGACCGTCGCCATGTCGAGAGAATGCCCACGCGCCGCGGCGATGAGCTTCTCGTTGAAGGCAAGGGGCGGGACCGGAGGGTACGTCGTGAACTCCTGAACCATTTGGGCAGTGTCCACGGCGTACTGTTTGATCGCGCCTTGCGCCGCGGGTAGCTGCGCCAGCCACGTGCCCTCGGCGCTGGGATTGGCCCGAGCACGTTGCAGCAGTTCCAGCGACTCCTGCTCCAATGGCGTCGGATCGCCGTGCACATGGGCCGCGGCAGGCTTCGAGAAGGGCTCAGGCCCAAGTGGGCCTCCACCGCCACCGCCTCCTGATGACGAACAGCCGAGCGCCGCGACGGAAAGCCCAAGCAAGAAACAAGCGATGCGCATGATTGCGCTGACTATAACTCGCTTTCACGGGCCAGCCAGAGCGCAGTCACCGCGCGCTGCTAAAACGGTCCTACGAACTCGGGATCCGGAATGTCCAGGGGGTGTGCGCACGGCTCCGCGACGGGGGGTGGCAGACCGAGGCATGCGTGCACGGCGCATTCAATCTCGAAGGCCCGCGGGAAGTATTCGATCGACAAGCTGGGAGCGCTCGGTGACGGTGCATCCGGCGACGCAACGCGCCGTGGCGGAGCTTTCAATTCTGAGAATGCTTCCTCGCTGACACGCGCGACCACCTCGGCCCCCACCCCGAAGCTCATCGTTCCGGTGTCTGCGACGACCAGTCGTCCGGTCTTGGTCACCGAAGCGAGCAGCGTGTCTGTGTCCAAGGGATTGATGCTGCGCAGGTCGACGACTTCGACCTCGACCCCACGCGCGGAAAGCTGCTGCGCCGCACGCAGCGCCTCGACCGTCATGTAGCTCGTCGCCGCAACCGTCACATCGCCGCCCGCCCGCGCGACACGCGCGCGATCCAGCGGCACCCGATAGATCCCTTCGGGCACCTCGCTGCGCAGATTGTAGAGCCAGCGATGCTCAATCAAGACCACCGGGCCATCGTCCTCGACGGCGGAAATCAGCATGCCCTTTGCGTCGTAGGCCGTGGTGGGCATCGCCACCCGCAATCCGGGAACGTGCGCGAACCAAGCCTGCAAGCTCTGCGCGTGCTGGGGTCCCTGCCCCCAGCCTCGGCCCACAATGAGACGCATCACCATGGGCGCGCGCGCGTTGCCACCGAACATGTAATGCCATTTGGCTGCTTGGTTCACGATCTGTTCCATAGCGAGCAGCGCAAAATCCACCCGCTGGTGCGTCAAGATCGGCCGCATGCCCACCAGTGCCGACCCGAGGGCGACGCCGGTCATTCCGTTCTCCGCGGTGGGCATGTCTCGAACCCGGCGCGGTCCGTGTTTCTTCACTAGCCCCGCGGTGCTCCCGAACAATCCTTTGACGTCGGGCACGCCGAGCCCCATCACGTACACGCTGGGATCGCGGCTCAGACACAAGTCCGTCGCTTCGCACACGGCCTGGGCGAAGCTGAGCTCGCGGGTCACAGGCGCTCCCGGTCGATTGGGGTCCGGCCCCGGGTGAATACGTGCGTCAAGAGCTCCGCAACGTCCGGAACAGGCGCTGATTTGGCAGCGGCAAACACCTGCTGCACTTGGTCTTCTATGTCCTGACGCAGAGCACCGATGCCCGCAGCGTCGACCACTTCGCGCTCAAGCAGCACATGTTCGGCGTGGGCGACTGGGCAACGCTCCTTCCACGCGTTGATTTCTTCGGCGCTTCGATAACCAAGCGCTTCGTCTTCGTCGGGCCCAACGTGTTCGAGCCAACGGTAGGTCGGCAACTCGAGGAACGTCGGCCCACCCCCTTGCCTTGCCCGCTCCACCGCGGCCTGGGCAACCGAGCGAACCGCAAAGACGTCGTTGCCGTCGGCGTGTTCAGCTGTCATGCCGTGCCCACGCGCCAAGTCGCAGAGGCTGCGGCTCGACGGTTGTCGCGCGCTCAGGGGCGTTTGCACCGAATACAGGTTATTCTCGCAGACGAAGATCACTGCAAGGCGTTCCAACATCGCAAACGCGAGGCTCTCGTGGAACACGCCCTCCTCCACGGCCGCGTCCCCAAAGAACACAGCCGCCACGCGAGACTCGCCGCGCAGCGCAAACCCAAACGCGGCGCCCACCGCCATTGGGATCGTGCTCGACACGATGGGCACGGCGCCGAGAAAACCGACGGACGGGTCGATCAGATGCATGCTGCCCCCTTTTCCGCCGGAACAGCCCGTTACGCGACCGTAGATCTCGGCGATCATGCGCGTCAAATCGCCGCCCTTGGCCAGGTAATGGCCGTGGGACCGGTGGCCGGAGAAGACAACGTCGGTTTCCTGTAGCGCGCGACACACGCCCACCGCGGTGGCTTCTTGCCCGATGCACAAATGGGTCGGGCAGCGCATTTCCTGTTGGGGATAGCGCTTCGCGATTTCCTCTTCGACGATGCGTATGAGCAGGAGGTCCCGCAGTAGTCGCGCATCGTCGGGTGTGTTCATGCCTCTTTTGCTTCCAAGAAGACGCGCTGCATCCGCCGCACATTATAGTAGCGGTCGTCGTCCATGGAGTCCTGAAGGCGACCCGCAGCGAACGCGGCGATCACGTCGTGCACGGCGCGCTCGATGCTGCGCTTCGGCTCGAATTTCAGCTCACGACGGATCCGCTCCGAAGAAATATGATACGAGCGTTCGTCGTCGGATTTGGTCGTCTCGACGGTCACCGGGGTGGGCGCCAAGCTGTCGACGACCCCTTGTACCTGCTGTGCGAGCTCGGCCACGGTGTGATTCTCGTAGCCTGCGTTGTAGACGCGACCGCGCACGCGTTCGGTCTTCAAAGTCAGCAGCAACAAATACAAGTCCACCATGTCTTCGATGTGCAGATTCGGGCGCTTCTGCTCGCCCCCCAGCACGGTGATCTTGCCGCGATTCACCGCGTGATTCGTCAAGATATTCACGGTCAGGTCCATACGCTGGCGCGGGGAGTACCCGCACAGCGTCGCAGGTCGGATCACGATGGGACAGAACTCCTCGGACGCCCGGCCGAGCAGCACAGGCTCGCAAGCTGCCTTGTACTTGCTGTAGTCCGTCAACGGATTCAGTGGATGATCTTCCTTCACATCCGGCTCCTCGCTCACCCCGTATACGCTGGAAGAAGAAGCATAGATGAAGCGCTGGACGCCAGCCGTCACCGCGGCATCCACCAAGGGCTTGAATGCGTCGAAGTTGATGCTGCGACCTAGCTCGGGGTCCAAGTCGAAGGATGGGTCGTTGGAAATGCACGCAAGATGAATCACGCCGTCGACATCTGCCAAAGCGCGATCCACGCTCCTGCCGTCTCGAATGTCTCCTTCAATGATGTCAAGGCTGGCGTGACCCTCCACTTCGGCAAGCGCGTCACGACCGAACCAGAACGTATCCAGCACCCGCACCAGGTAGCCGCGCTCCAAAAGGCGAGGCACCAGCCGCGCTCCCACATAGCCGCCGCCCCCAGTGACCAGAATACGGTTTAGCTCAGGCATCGAATTCCTTCCAACAGTCCTCCGGACCGATTCTTTTCTACAGCAAACCCACGCACTCTAGCGGCAGCGGCCGCCACGAGATCACGCTCGGAATCTCCGAACAGCACGCAATCTTCCAGACGCAAGTCAAAGTCCACGGCTGCCCGTAGTAGCAGACCTGGTTTCGGCTTGCGGCATTCGCATGGCCCGGCCGGCCCGTCCCCGAGATGCGGACAGGTATAAATGGCGTCCAGAGGCGCTCCAAGCGCCGCCAGGCGCTGGAAGAGGGTCGTATGCAGCAGCTCCAGGCCCGCCTCGGAAAGCATGCCCCGCGCCAGGGCGGACTGATTCGTCACGACGATCACTAGACGGGTCTC
>CBDUPW010000272.1:0-9961 GCA_965369205.1 uncultured Polyangiaceae bacterium
GGGTACGTCACTTCCGCGCTGGTTCTGGCGGCGGTGCTCGTCTTGGCCCTCGGAGTGCTGCCCGGCGCCTGGCTAGAAATGGTCGGCGCCGCCAGCGTGCTACGCAGCTAAGCGCCCCTCTCGGCGCGCCGTGGGCCAGAGGCACCAGTGCACGAGACACAGTGCACAAAAAGAAAACGGGCACGCCCAGGGGCGCACCCGTTATTCATTCGAGGCTAGGTAGCTTATCGACCTAGGTCGAACTTCAGCTGCTGCTTGCCACTTCCGATGATGATCGGGTTGTAGGAGAGCTTCAGGCCCGTCGCCTTCTTTGGCACCTCAAAGGTGATCCAGCCCTTGGCCTTTTCGCCCTTTCCGACTCGGACGCTCTTGAGGTCTGGCGTGCAGCCACCGAAGGTGCTCGTGTACGAGTACCCCTCGCTATCGGTGATCTTGGCGTAGAACGGGTTGACCGCGACGTCCTTGTCAGCTGTGCCTTCAATGGTCGTCTCGATCCCGAGCTTGATGTTCCCCTTCTTCGCGCGGAAGTAGTACTTGACCTTGCACTCCTTCACGTTGTCGATGACCATTGCGTAGTCGGGCGCGGTGGCCTTCTCGCCAACGTTCCAGACCTTGTTGCTCTCGACCGGTGTGGTCGGAGTGGTTGTACCGGTGTTGAGGGGAGTGGTCTCGGCCGTGGTGGGAGCCGGGGGTGGTGGTGCCTTCTTTTTGCAGGCCAGTAGCGAGCCAATCACCAGCACTGCGCAGCCGAAGGAGGTCCATGAAGTCGAACGAATGTGCATCAGCGGCACCCTTTCCTGATCTCGTCGTTTTGGAAAAACCGCGCCGACCTTACCCGAAAACGGGCTCAGTTTTGAAGCGGAGAGGGCCAAAGCGGCCCGAGGATTGCTCCCTTTGAGTTCGGGCCGTAATACGGGCTTCCCCCGCCAGGTCTTCCCGGCTAGGATAATTTGGGTAACCGCATGAAATTACAGGAGTTTGTTGGGTGCGCCGGGCTTCGAGGGCGACGCCGCCTGGCTCGGGCGGGGGTCATCGGGGTTTGCTGCTTTGCCACCGCAGTTGGCTGTTCGAAGCAGAAATCGACTCCAGGCGGTAGCGCGTCCGCCTCGGCTAGCGCTTCGGCCTCCGGGCCGCCCATGGTGCTGGCGGTGCCGGTGCATGCCGAAAAAGTGCGAAAGGCCGTGAACCCCAAAGGGCAGCCGGCGTACGCCGGCCCAACGGGCACGGTTGTCGGCGTGGTGCGGGTCAGCGGCCCCACCGCGCCGAGTCGCGACGACCTATTGAGCAAAGTCCCGGAGCAGTGCGCCGGGGCTAAGGGCTTTTACGCGCCGGCTTTCCGCGAAGGTCCCGGGCGCGCCGTGGCGGACGTGCTGGTCACCGTCTCCGGCTACAGCGGATACGTTCCGGCAAAGGAGGAAGTTAAGGCCACCACCATCAAAGACTGCGCGTACGCGGCGCGGACCTATGCGGTCATGTTCGGTCAAAAGATGGAAGTGAAGAACATCGGGGGGCGGCCGCAGATGCCGAAGTTACTCGGCGCGACGAGCAGCGCCGTGATGGTCGCCGTGCCGGGAGGGGACGCCGTGCCGCTCCTTCCGGATCATCCGGGACGGTTCACGTTGGTCGACGAAATGTACGGTGGCGTGCAGGCTGACGTTTTCGTGCTGCAGTACCCGACCTTTGCGGTGACTGGCACAGACGGGCGCTTCGAAATCCGCGGTGTTCCAACGGGAGAGCTCAAGCTCAACGCGCTCTTGCCCACAACCATGTCCGTCAAGAGCCAGAGCGTCACCGTGCAAGCTGGAAAGACGGTCGAGGCAGAGATCACGTTGGAATATACTCCGCCCGCGCCCGCCCCGTCGTCGTCCGCTCCCGTGCCACCGCAAATCCCCTAGTGGCCGCTAGGGGCCGCCTCGACGCTCTCAAGCCCGTCCGCGCGTTCTTAGGGAGCGTTCTCAGAAGCGCAGGCGGCGTTGGGGCGCCGGGCCCTGCGCGGGGCGCAAGGTGATGCCGCCTCGCCGCAGCCGCTCGTCGATGCTGCGCTCGAGAGCGTCCCGTGCTTGCGGCAACGCCGGAGCAGCGGCGATCCAAGCGCGCGCGGCCTCGTCGCCGGTTCGGCGCCGGAGCATTTCGGCCATGAGCCGAACACTCAGGGGCCCCACAGGCACGGCGGCGTCCTCCAAGAGGGGCTCCGGCAGGCTGTCACCACTGAGATCGGCAGCGACCCAGAGTGCAACGCGGGCGTCACCATTCGTTGGATCTGCAGCCAAGACATGCAGGGCTTGGGTCAATGCCACTTTGGCGGCTCCGAGTGCGGCGGCGCGGCTCGCAAGCACGCCGGGAGTGACGCGGCAGCGATTCGCGAGGTCCCGCGCGTGGCCGAGTTTGCCCGCAACGAGGGCGCTGTCCAGGTCGCGCAGGGTTGCCTCGTCGCAACTCGGCTGCCCGCCGCCGCCGCGCGCCATGGCCGCACGCGACGCGCGTGCCCGGTCGCTTGCATGTTTCGTCCAAGCGGAGTCACTCAGCTGATCGGAAAGGCTCGCGACCCGTTGCCATGCGCTCGGCGAACCATGCTCGAGCGCCAAAGCGATCGCCCAGTCGAGCGCCTCCCTGTTCTTGCCCGCGGCTGTCAGCGTTCTCAGTAGCGTTTCTAGGGCGGCTGGATGTTTCGGATCCAACGTGACGGCTTTGCGCGCGTGCTCCAGCGCCCCCTGGATGTTGCCTTCCGTGCGCGCGCACTCTGCCTTGGCGACGAACAGCGGGCCGTACTCCGGATCGAGTTGCTGTGCTTGCGCGAGCGCGTCGGATGCCCCAGTCCGCCCCGCCAGGTGACAGCGCACCGCCCCCAATCGAGACCACAGCTCCGGGCTGCTGGGATCGCTTTCCACTGCGCGCACGTACTCACGTTCAGCATCGGAGTACTTTTCGGCGAGTTCGAACAACATGCCGCGCGTGTATGCGGCGTAGGCGTCCATTCCGATGGCGCGCCCGTGGACCTCTTGGCCATCCACCACGCGCACCACGGAGCCGCCACCGAGGCCGCACCCAGTGCACAACGCGGCACAGAGCCCCGCCGCGCCATACCACTTCATTTTGCGCTGACCTCGCCCAGGGCGGCGAGCAGCGCATTGTTCTGCTCCACGCTCCCAACGGTGACACGCAGGTGCTTGGTTAGGCGGCCGCCGC
This sequence comes from uncultured Polyangiaceae bacterium, assembly GCA_965369205.1. Taxonomy (GTDB): domain Bacteria; phylum Myxococcota_A; class Polyangia; order Polyangiales; family Polyangiaceae; genus JACKEA01. The sequence goes on from CBDUPW010000272.1 coordinate 3,187, forward strand.
GCCCATGAAAGCTGCGTACCAGGACACCTTGGGCTTTGAGCGCGTCGAAGACGTCGACGGCCTCCCCTGGGGTCTTCAGCCACAAGAAATTGGCGTGGCTGTCCGCGGCGTGGAATCCGGGAAGCGCGTTCATCGCAGCTTGCACGCGGGATCGCTCGGTTTGCACTACACGCACTCCGGCGAGCACTTCGTCCCAGTAGTCGGTCAGCACTCGAGTCGCCAGTAGCTGGGATGGGGCCGGCATGTTGTAGGGCTGTCGCACCTTGTCCAACTCGGCGATCAGCTCGGGGCGTCCCAGCAGCCAGCCCACCCGCAGCCCCGCGAAACCGACTTTGCTGAGCGTGCGCATGATCACGACGTTGTCGTGGCGCCGGTAGAGCGCCAGTGCGTCCTTCGCGGCATAGGGCACGTAGGCTTCATCGATCACGACCACGGAGTCTTTCGCCGCTTCGATGACAGTTTCAAGGCGCTCTGGGCCTGCCAGGGTTCCGGTTGGGTTGTTGGGGGACGCGATGAATACGATGTTGGGCGGCGCCATCTCCAGCGCGCGCAGCACGGATTCCGTGGGCAAGTCCCAAGCTTCGTCCAGGGGCACTTCCATCACGCGAAGCCCCCGCACGCGCGCGCTAATGCGGTACATGACGAAGCTGGGCGTTGTGGTCAGGATCGTCGCCGCGCCGGATTTGTCTCGGGGCCGACGCAGCGCCGTCAGCAGCATGGCCACAACCTCGTCACTGCCGACGCCAACCAGAACTTCTTCGGCTGACGCACCCATCCTGGCAGCGATTGCCGTGCGCAGCTCCCGGGACAGTGCGTCCGGGTAGCGCTCGAAGGCTGAATCTGCGAGGCAGCTAGCCAGGCCAGCGCGCAGGCGTTCGGAATTGAGGGGTGGCGCTTCGTTGGCGTCGAGCCGGACGGCGAACGTGCCCGGATGCGGGACGTAGCTGGAGAGCTCGGAGAGTTCCGGGGTCAGGAGCTGGGCCAGCGCTTGCCGCATGGGGTGGAGGATACAGCGATCAGCGACCGCGGATCGCGTCGAGTGCGGCTTTGGCGGCTTCCAAGCTAATTTGCCCGCTCTGAGTCATCTGACTCGCTGTGCGTTCGACTTCGCTGCCCGTGGCTCCCGCGGCTGCGGCGACCGAACGCGCATGCAGCGACATATGACCGCGCTGGATCCCCTCGGTCGCCAGCGCGCGCAGCGCCGCCAGGTTGGACGCGAGCCCGACGGAAGCGGCGATCTCGGAAAGCTCCGACGCGCGTTCGATGCCCATGATTTCCAGGCTCAGGCGCGCGACGGGGTGCACCCGGAGCGTTCCGCCGACGGTGCCCAGGGCCAAAGGCATCTCGAGTTCGCCGGTCAAGTCATCCCCATCCCGCCTCCATACCGCCAGCGGCCCGTAGCGACCCGTTCGAGCTGCGTATGAATGCGCTCCAGCTTCGACGGCTCGCCAGTCGTTGCCCGTGGCCATCACCACGGCGTCCACGCCGTTCATGATGCCCTTGTTGTGGGTGGCCGCGCGGTACGGATCTAGTTCGGCAAACTTGGATGCTTCCACCACGGCGTCCACCACGGCGCGTCCGTCTGCGTCGCCGTTTTCCCGCACCACAAGGTCCGGAGCGTGCACGCGGCAGGTGACGCGCACGCGGCGCTTGTCACACAGGTTGGTCAAGATCCGCAGTCCTAGCCGCCCTCCGCTGAGCTCCCGGGCGCGCGGGCCCACGGCTTCGGCGACGGAATTGACAAGATTGGCGCCCATCGCGTCTTTACAATCCACGTGCACGTGCAGCACGAGTTGGCCCTGTCCCAGATTGCGCACCTCAATCCCGCGCGGACCCCCACCGCGCTCGAGAAGCCCCGGCACGGCGTTCGCCGCCAGCGAGAGCAGCTCCGCGGACGCTTGTTCCAATCGGGCGATCCCTTGCGGCACGTCGGGCACTGACGAAAGTTGAACCTGGGTGGTCATCCAGGTGTCGATCATTTCTGCTGAGAATCCACCGGCAGCGCGCACCATCTTGGCGGCGTTGGATGCCGCCGCGATCACACTCGGCTCCTCCACCACCATGGGCACGAGGCGATCGACTCCGTTGACGCGTACATTGAGCGCAACGCCGAAAGGGAGTCCGTACAGCCCCAGCACGTTTTCGACGACCTTGTCAGCAGTGGTCGCGTCCAGACCACCCGTATCGAGTGCATCGGTCAGTCGCTCTAGGGTGACGTTGGCCCGCCGGGCAATGAGCTGACGGCGGCTGCTCACGTCGAGCTTGTAGAAGTTGGGGATGCGGGAACCTTGTTCCTCGTCCGGGTCGAAGTCGCTTTCGCTCATGGTGCTGATAGATTGGGGTCACTTTCGGACCCGGTGAACGCATGGACGCCGCGCGCTTCCAGGCGCAGGGCAAGGGGGCGATAGCCGAAGTCGTCGCGCAGCTCAACCAGAGCGGGGCTGGGCGGGCTGTTTCCTAGGTACAGAACGCTGTCCCCGCCGCCCGCCCCAGATGCCAGCGTGGTGCCTCCCTGCGACCGCGATGCGTCGCGCAGAGCCAGCACCGATGGCGTGATGATCGGCACGCCCGCCGCCTGCCCGAGTTTGTGTAGGGCGTCCACCTGCGCGTCCAGGGCAGCAACCAAACCCGCGCCGTCGCCGGCGGCCAGCGTGGCCACCGCTTGGTGGGCAGCGGCGGTTTGAGCGCCCATCAGCCCTTCGAAGGCCGCGGCATCCGTTTCGGCCAGGGCCCGCACGTTGCGCACCATGTCTGGGGTGCTGGACGAGTCGCCGGAAAACCATGCTTCGATGCAGAGGCTGCTGGGCAGAGACCCCGGCTCGACGCGAAGCGCATGCCCGTGCAGGTGCGCGATCAACGTGCCGCCGAATGCGGCTGCCGCGACGTCAATGCCGCTTCCGCCGCCTTGGGCGCGACGGTGGGCGAGGCGCGCCTTTTCGAAGACCTGCGCTGCCAGGGCCGCATCCGTGAGCGTGGCGTCATGGTCCAAGGCAAGGGCCGCCAGGGACGCCACGAGGATCGCCGCGCTCGAACCCAGCCCGAGCTTCCGATCGCCGTCTCGAAGTGCACTGGCGTCGAAAGCCGGCGCCGGCACGTCCCCCAGAGCCGCGCGGACCTCGGGCGTGATGAACGCCGCAGGCGCTTCGCTGTCCGCGACCACGTAGCGATCCACCGCGGTGACCACGGCAGGGGCACCAAAGAGCACTGCATACGCGCCCGAGAGGACTAGCTTGCCGGGTGCTGCGGCCTTCATGGGCCGTTGGTTCCACTCAACAGACGTCGGCCTTCTGCGGGATCCAGCAGTGAAGCGTCGCTGCCCGGCGACGCCGCAATGACACGGGTCACCCCGGGGACGCGCTTCAGCTCGGTGGTGAACTCTTCGGCATCGGCGCTGCTGCAGAGCAACTTAACGTGAGGGCCGGCATCCATGGTCGCGTAGAGCGCCCGGCCTGCGGCCCGAAGCGCGCGGACCCTCTCGAGTACCGCAAGGGTTGCCGGTCGGAAGTACAACAGCGCGGGGCGAGCCGAGAGCATGCAGGCATGCATCATCAGGGCGCTTTGCTCGGCCGCGACGCCCACGGCCTCTAGATCCCGTGCCAACAGCGCCGTCCGGATTTCCTCGAACAGCACGCGGGAGTGCGTGAGCCAGGCGTCATAGTACGGACTCGTATGCGCGGTGTGTTGCATGCCCTGCGTGGAACCGGTGCCCTTGGGTCCGGGATCCGTCACGGCGACGAGCATCTTCACGTCGAGGTGGTCCGCAGTGGCCACACGCTCAGCGCTGGCTGCGCCCGCTTCGAGCATGGCCCAGCCCCCGAATACCGAGCGCGCCGCGGACGCGCTTGCCGCGCGCGCGAACGCGCTGACTTCCTCCGGAGCCAGGGAGAGTCCGGCCGCGTGGGACGCCGCAAGGGCCAGCGCCGCAAAGCCAGACGCGCTCGACGCCAAGCCGGAGGCCGTGGGAAAGTTGTTGCGGCTGTCAACTCGGGCGAAGTCGCTGCGTCCCGACCGCGCGCGAATGGCATCGAGCATAGCGACGACCCGGCGCGCTTCGGCGTCGGTTGCCGCGCGCCCGTCGAGCCGGACAGCGTGGGCCGTCAGCTTCGCGTCAAAGGCGACATGGGTGACCGTATTGAGCCCAGCCAGCGTCAGAGACAAGCTGGGCACCGCGGTTAGGTTTTGCTCGACGTTGGCTTTGCCCCAATATTTGGCCAATGCGATGTTCGCGGAGGCCTGTGCGAATGCTTCGTCCGTCATGCTGAGGGTCCCGGCACCTGAGCTTCGAACCCGGGTATATTTTGCGCCTCCCAGGCCGCGAGCACGTCCGCGGCGCTGTCTTGCACAAGGGCGATCACGGCGCCGCCACCGCCCGCGCCGGTCAGCTTCGCACCGAGCGCGCCGGCGTCCCGGGCGATGCCGCAGGCCGCCTCGATCTCCTCGCTCGAAACGTGAAGCCCGGCGAGCAGCATTTGGTTGAGGTCCATCAGCTTGCCGAGCCCTTCGGTGTCTCCGGCTTCCAGGCAGAGCTTGGCGTTTTTGGCGAGGGCTTCGATGCCGTCGAGCGCCTTTTGCACGATGCTAGGCCGTCGCTCTTTGAGCGCGCGGACGGACGCAACCATCTTCTTCGTGCTGGCTGGGGGACCGGCGATCCCGACGGCAAGCACCAGCGGCGCGCCGAGGGGGATCAGTGCTGGCGGCTCGCCGCGCACATACCAAATGCATCCAGCGCTGGCGGCGGCCGCGGTGTCGATGCCCGAGGGCGTTCCGTGGAAGACCTCTTCAAAGGCTCCCGCGGCGGTCAGGACCCGCGCGTCGCGGTCCCGTTCGTCACCTAGGGCTTCGAGCACCGCGCGCGCCGTGGCGACGGCGATAGCCGCAGAAGCTCCGAGGCCTGAGCCTGCGACTAACGCAAGATCCACCTGCGTCGAGCAGGGCGGGGCGTCGAGGCTCTGCAGCAATCTTTGGTATGCAATGCAGATCTCTGCGTCTGCTTCGAAGTTGCGGTCGCCGACGCGGATCTCCGGCCGTTCTGAGCGCTGAGCGTGGGCGCTCGCCCCCTTACTGATCCCTGCTGCGATGGCCGGCACGCCATAGACGACGGCGTGCTCACCGCACAAGATCACCTTACCACTGGCGCGTGCCATGTCCTGGCTCCCAAGGGTGTGTCACGGCGCTTCCTGTCAGGACACCCGCGTAGTCATTGCTCGCACGCCGCCTTCGAGAAGCGCGCGAGCGTCGGGGCGCAGCTTCCCGGCGCGCAATGCAGCCATCGCTTCCCGGACCAGTTCCTCGATGCGACGCTCCACGATATCCCTGGCGCCAGAGCGCTCAAGCACTTCAATCGCGCGGCTGAGCTCTGCACGTTTCGCCTTTTGGTTGCCCACCACGCTCTTGAGCAGGCGGTGGTCTTTGCCGCGGGCTTTCTTGAGCGCCACGGTCAAGAGCGCGGTCCTTTTTCCGCTTTTTAAGTCGCTGCCAAAAGGTTTGCCCGTCTGCGCGGTGTCGCCGAAAATCCCCAGCAGGTCATCACGCAACTGAAATGCGACCCCCGCGGGAATCGAAAAGCGGTCCAGGGTCGTCAACAGCCCCGTGCCCCCCCCCGCGAGCAAAGCGCCAAGGCGTAGCGGACCACGCACGGTGTAGCTGGCGGTCTTGAGCTCATAAACCTTCTCGGGGTTGGGGGCTCGGGCGACGATGTCGAGCTGCTGTCCGTAGATGGCCGCGTTTTGCATCTCCGCGAAACACGCAAGGGCCCCGGCCATTCGTGACGGCTTCGCCTCGACTTTGGACAGCGCTTCTTGGGCGTAGCTGGACGCGAGGTCGCCGGCTAAGATCCCGGCACGCTCGCCGAGGCGCCGCGAGTGCAGTCGCTCTCCCAGCCAAGCGTGAACAGCGGGACCACCGCGGCGCACGGTGTCGTCGTCCATCCAATCGTCGTGAATCAAGAAGTAGGCGTGGAGTAGTTCCAGTGCGACGCCGGCGTCCAGGGCGGCATCGATCGGCGCGGAGGGGCTGGCGGCACGGTACCCCGCGATCAGGAGTGCGGGCCGAGTCCGTTTGCCGCCACGGGCGCACAGGTCACGGATTGACCGCACCAATTCGACCACGTCTTGACCGTGCACCTTGGTGCGATCGATCTTGGCATCCAGAAACCCCATCAAGCGCGCGTCGATGTCTCGGCGGAAGGCGCTGGAGAGCGCGACAAACGCGTTCTTGGCAATGGCCTTTGCCTTGGGACGCGGGGGCAACGGCGGCGGCTTCTTGCGCCGCTTTTTCTTGGAAGTCCGCGTCTTCGCAGGCATTTTCCCGGTGATCGTAGGGCGCAGCCTCGGGGGTGTCAACCGACCGCTAGGCGCTCTATGACCAAGCGAAAGGACGCGCATGTGAGCAAGATCGGGCAGCGAAAAGACGACCACTTGGACCTAGCGGCTACGGGTGACGTGGCCTTCAAACGCGTCGGCACCCTGCTTGACCAAGTGGGGTTGGTGCACGACGCCCTGCCAGAGCTGCGCTTCGACGACATCGATACTTCGTTGCAGGTGCTGGGCAGGCGCCTTGCCGCGCCGATTCTCATCGCGGGCATGACTGGGGGGACAGCCCGAGCGGGTCGCATCAATCGCGAGCTGGCGCAGGTTGCCGCGCGTCGGGGGTACGCGTTCGGACTGGGTAGCCAACGCGCGATGCAAAAAGATCCGGATGCCGTCTCGACCTACGCCGTCCGGGACGTGGCTCCGGACCTATTGCTTTTCGGCAACTTGGGGATCGTTCAGGCGTC
>CBDUPW010000273.1:0-9947 GCA_965369205.1 uncultured Polyangiaceae bacterium
GCGTCGGCGCCCGCGTCGGCGCCCGCGTCGGCGCCCGCGTCGGCGCCCGCGTCGGCGCCCGCGTCGGGTTCTTCTGGAGGATACGGCGTCGCGCTCTGGGGATCGGCCTTGAGGCTCGTCGTTGTCAGCTCCATGGCCTTTTCGACCGGCACGCTCACTTTGCCTTCGGCCTTGTCGACCCACGCGGCCGGTTGGTTCAGCTCGTCCACCTGGCTCTGCTGGGCTGTGAGTAGCTCGCTCGCTGGAGCCTTTGCGATGGCGTCAGCCTCTGCCTCACTGCGCACCAGCGCCGTCAACGCAAGCGACGCGGCCAGCACCGCGAGTGCGAGCACTGTGATCATGGTGCCCACGGCACCCGCGTTCAAGTTGTCTGATTCCGTCGCCATCTGCGTTCAGTGCTCCACGATCAGAAGTTCTCAAATGCCAGTGATTTGGGTAGCCGCGGATCCTTGATAGGAATCAACCGCACCTTCTTGGCCGCCATGGCCGCACCCGCGAGGAACAGGCCCAACATGCCGACCAACGCCGTGACGTCCAGCAGGATGTCCCCGGTGGGCAAAGTGTCTTGGTGCAGTACGGGCTTCACCAACCAGTAGATGTCCAGGTAGTGCACTACTAGGATCCACACGGCCCAAAACCCCAGCGTTTTCTTGTTGCGCTTGATGTGCCGGGACAGCAGTCCGAAGAACGGCAGCACGAAGTGACCCACGAGCAGGAACGCAGAAATCAGCTTCCAGTCGCCTGCGAAGCGCAGCTTGTACCAGAACGTCTCTTCCGGAATGTTGGCGTACCAGATGAGCATGAACTGCGAGAATGCGATGTATGCCCAGAACACCGTGAACGCGAACATCATCTTGCCGAGGTCGTGATAGTGCTCCGTGGTGACGCTCTTCTTGAGAGCGCCCTGCTTCTGAAGCCACATCAAGATCAGCGCAAACATCGAATGGAAGCTCAGCACTGCGCCGGCAAAGAAGTACACGCCGAAGATGGTGGAAAACCACGTAGGCTCCAGAGTCATCAATAAGTCGATGGACGCGAAGGTAAGCGTGAGTGCCAGGAAGATCATCCCTGGTGCGCTGACCGCCTGCATCTTCCCGTTCAAGGACGCGGGTTCCTTGCTCTGATCCTGCGCCAAGCTGGTCTTGAAGAAGTAGCGGCTGAGCACGACCCAGAAACCAAAGTAGATCGCGCAGCGCACCACAAAGAACGTGATGTTCAGATACGGAGCCTTGTGATGCATCAGGTGGTCCGCCGGGTCGTGACGCACCCATGAGTAGAGCGCATCATTGCCCATGGCGGTCGGGATGATGATCGGCAGTGCCAGAATCGCCAGGAGCGGCATGGACTGCGCCATCAGTTCGCCTACGCGGCGCAGCACGATGCTCCACTTGGCGTTCACCAAATGCTGCAGCGTGACCCACCACAACGCGCCCACAGCGATGCTCAATAGCCAGGCGTACGCCGTGAGGTAGCTGAGCAGGAAGCGCTTGGTATCGCCCGTGAAGCCGAGCCCCAGGCAAGCCAAGAGCGAGATGGCGCCGATGCCGCCGCCGATCTTGATGACGGAGTCCGCAGCAGCGCCGACGCGAATGTTGTCGCTGAAGTCGTCTTGTTCGGGAGCGGGCTTCTTGGACGGCTCTTTGCCCTTTTCGCCGTCGCCCTTCTTGGGTGTCTTTTCGTCAGCCATGGGAAAAATCGCTTTCGATTACTTGAGCGAAGCCCGATCGGCTTCCGGCACGTCGGCAATGCTGGTTTGGCGGCTACGCTGCAAAGCGCGCACGTACATGATGATCTTCCATCGGTCTTCGGCGGGCACGAGCTGCCCGTAGCCCGCCATGTTGCGCACGCCGTGGCTCACGCTGTCGAAGATCTGCCCAACGGGCATGAAGCGCAGGTAGTCCTGGTGCAGATTGGTCGGCGGGATCCACGTGCCTTCCGCCAGCCCCATGGCGCGGGTCGCCACAGGGCCGTCGCCGTTTCCGCTCATGCCGTGGCATGGCGCGCAGTAGATGCCGTAGCGTTCCTTGCCGCGCGCCATGTTCTCGCTGGTCGGCTCGATTGCGGCGGGGAAAGTGCGGGCCCAGAGGCCGTTTTCCTTGCCTTGGTGCACATGCTCGTCTTCGCGCAGTTCCCCAATGGCCACGGTGCCGGGTACGTCAGGGCGTTCTGCGCGACCATCTGCGAAAACGGTGTTTGCCTGCTGCGCTTGGTACTTGAGCTGCCAATCCATGTCGCCCATGGCGTGAACGCGGGGCGTGTCGCTCTTTGTGGCGCGGGCCTTGGCAATGAACGCGAAAGGCAGGAGCGCTGCCACTCCCAGAATGATGAGCCCGTACACGAGGCGCGCCGGCAGCTTCGCCGAGGTGACGCGATCTTCCAACACTTCGTCCAGCACCGCCGGGTGCGTGGAGTCCAACAGATCGTGCGTTTCCGTCTCGTCGAAGCGGGGGTCCGCCGCCTGGATCAACAAGAAGAACTTGTCGTCGGTGGCGTGGGCGAAACGCCTCTTCAGATCGAGGGGGTGAGCCGGCATCGGCAGGTTGTTCAGCGCAAGCATGCCGAACAGCGCACCGAACGCGCTCAAAAGCACCGTCAGCTCGAAGAAGATGGGAACGTTCGCAGGAATGCTCCAAAACGGCTTGCCGGAGCTGATGAACTTGTAGTCCACCGCGTTCGTCCACCATTGGAGCGAGATGGCGAGAGCCAAACCGGTGAGCCCCATGATCAGGACGATCCAGGGCAGCTTGGTCATCTTGATGCCCATGGCACCGTCAATGCCGTGCACCGGAAAGGGGGTGAACGTGTCCCACTTCTCAAAGCCCGCGTCCCGCACTTTCTTGGATGCGGCAATCAAATCGCCGGGCGTGTTGTACTCGGCAAGCCAACCGTGCAGCGGTGTCTCGCCGGTTTCCGACTCGTGGCTGTCGTTGTGTTTCGATTTAGCCATGGCTCGACCTCAGTGATGATCCCCGCCGGCGTGCGCTGAGGGCACGAAGGCTTTGACCTCTGCCATCGCCACCATCGGGAGGTAGCGGCAGAACAGCAGGAACAGGGTGAAGAAAAGCCCGAAGCTGCCCGCCAGCGTGGCGTAGTCCCAGGGCGTCGGTACCAAGTACCCCCAAGAGGCGGGCAAGAAGTCCCGCGCCATCGAAGTCACGATGATCACGAAACGCTCGAACCACATGCCGATGTTGACGATCACGCCCACCACGAAAATGACCCACACGTTAGTGCGCATCTTCTTGAACCAGAACACCTGCGGCGAGATGACGTTGCACGCGATCATCGTCCAGTAGGACCAGGCGTAGTTGCCGAAGAGCCGGTTCACGAAAGCGTAGTTCTCGTACATGCTGCCGCTGTACCAGGCGATGAAGAACTCCATGCCGTAGGCGTAACCAACCATCATTCCCGTCGCGAGAATGATCTTGGCCATGAGCTCCAGGTGCCGGATCGTGATCACGCGCTTGAGGCCGAAGAACTGCCGCGCGGGAACCGCCAGGGTAACGACCATGGCAAAACCGCCGAAGATGGCGCCAGCCACGAAGTAGGGCGGGAAGATCGTCGTGTGCCAGCCGGGGATCTGCGCCGTGGCGAAGTCGAAAGAAACGACGCTATGCACGCTGAGGACCAGCGGTGTCGCGAGGGCCGCCAAGATCAGGTAGGCGCGTTCGTAGCGATGCCACTGACGGCTCGAGCCGCGCCAGCCCATGGCGAAGAGGCCGTAGATGGCGCGGCGGATCGTGGAGGTGGAGCGGTCCCGGAATGTCGCAAGATCCGGAATCATGCCCATGTACCAGAACAGGATGCTGACCGTGGCGTAGGTGCCGACGGCAAAGACGTCCCACTCCAGGGGGCTGCGGAACTGCGGCCACATGCCCATTTGGTTTGGGATGGGGAACATCCAGTACGGCAGCCAGGGGCGGCCGACGTGCAGGCCCGGAAAGACTCCGGCGCAGATGACAGCGAAGACCGTCATGGCTTCGGCAAAACGGTTGATGGCCGTCCGCCAGGTCTGCCGGAGCAAGTACAAGATTGCGCTGATCAACGTGCCGGCGTGGCCAATACCGACCCAGAATACAAAGTTGACGATGGGAAGGCCCCAGAAGGTCGGGCTGGTATTGCCCCAGATGCCGATGCCACTCCAGAACAGCCAGGCGATGCTCGCACCGAACAGGCCGAGCAACGACAGCGCGATGCCGAAGGCGATGTACCAGGCGCGTGGCGGGCGCGGAGTCTCCGTGACACGCGACACGTTGTGCGTGATGCGCGCAAACTCGTTGTCACCCTTGGGGGGCTCGATGAAGGGATTGACGTCACTTAGGACAGCCATGACTCACACCAGCTCCGGGTTCGGGTTTTTGATGCGCGCCAGATACTGGACGCGCGGTCGGTTGTTCAGTTCATCGAGCAGGCCGTAGGCGCGCGGTGAGCGCTGTTCCGTAGCCACCTTGCTGCCGGAGTCGTTCAGATCACCAAAGACGATGGCGCCCGTGGGGCAAGTCTGCTGACAGGCCGTGGCGATGGCACCGTCTGGGATGGCCTGTTTTGCGTTTTTCGCCTTGATCTTCGTATTCTGGATGCGCTGAACGCAGAACGTGCATTTCTCCATCACACCGCGGGCTCGTAGCGACACTTCCGGGTTGAACACCATGCTCTTGACGCGGGCATCGTCGTCCTTGAAGCCGTGGAAGGGCGTGGTGCCCTGAATGTCCAGGTTGTAGTTCAGGTAGTTGAAGCGGCGCACCTTGTAGGGGCAGTTGTTGGCGCAGTAGCGCGTGCCGATACAGCGGTTGTAGACCATGTCGTTCAACCCCTCGTGCGAGTGCATGGTCGCACCCACCGGACAGACCTGCTCGCAGGGTGCGTTTTCGCACTGCATGCAGGGCAGGGGTTGCCACGCGACTTCGGGCTCATCCTCGTTGCCCTTGAAGTAGCGGTCGACGCGCAGCCAGTGCAATTCGCGTCCAACGGCGACTTGCTCTTCGCCGACGGACGGGATGTTGTTTTCCGCTTGGCATGCGGTGATGCACGCCGAGCAGCCGATGCACTTGCTCAAGTCGATGGCCATGCCCCACTTGTGGCCGTCGTAGGCGAGTGGGTCCGTCCACAAGTTCAGTAGTGGTGGATGATGCACCGCGTGCTTTGCGAAATCGGGCTTCTCTTTGTAAGCGGTCAGGCTGGCTTCGCGAACCAGCATGCCGAGGCGTGAATCGATGCCTTCGCGCCCCACCTGGTCGATGGTGTGCGTGTCTTGGGTGGTTGCCAGGCGCTTCTTCGCGGCTCCGGCCACAACTTGCAGCCCGCCGACGAACTCGTGGGCGTCGCTTGTCCGCAGCGTGTACGCGTTGGTGCCCACCGCGGCGACGTCATTTCCTTCATCACCGCCGACGCGCCCAGCGCGCGTGCGGCCGTAGCCCACCGCGAGGTGCACGGAGCCCTTGGCCATGCCGGGAACGAGCACCGCGAAAGTAGGCAGGCTCTTGCCGCCCACGTTCAGCGTGACGGCCTGACCATCGACAGCGCCGATGGCCGCCGCAGTCTTGGGCGCCATCAATGCGGCGTTGCCCCAGGTGAGCTTGGTGTAGGCGTCCGGCAGCTCCTGCAGCCACGAGTTATTGGCGAACCGCCCGTCAAGCACCTTGCCGTCCGTGATGAAGCGCAGCTCAAACTGTCCATTGTCGACGTCTGCGGCGCCGCTGTCCCGCTCGCTCAGGGCCACGGGCGCGAGATCTTTGAGCTCTGGGGCTTTTGCTTCCACCATCGGGCCCGGGACGACTCCATCGTGGATGGCACGGCGCAGCTTGCGCGCATCTCCGAGAGCATCGCGATGCGTGTATTTGACCAGGTCCAGCCCCGACGCGGCGGAATCGCCTGCGAGCATGCCGAGCACCTCGCACACGCTCTTGCCGTCGAACAGGGGCGCGATCAGCGGTTGCTGCAAACTCACACTGCCGTCCGGAGCGGTCACATCGCCCCAGCTTTCCAGCCAGTGTGCTTCGTTGACGTGCCAGTCGCAGAGCTTGCCAGTTTCGTCGTCGTACAGCCCGACATGCACTGTGGTGGCGGCCTTGGGGATCGCCGCCGCGAAGTTCAGATCCGCCGGTGCCGTGTACGCTGGGTTGCTGCCCAGGATCATCAAGCTGCTGATCTTGTTGCCGTTCAGCTCGGCCGTGAGTGCTTTGAGATCGGCGACCCGACTCGGAGCTTCCCCGCGAGGGTCCTCGGTGTAGAACACGGTCTTGCCGACATTTTCGAGCTTGGTGTTCAGACGCGCCACGAGCGCGTGCACTTCCGGCGGCTGGTGTTCGCCGGCGGCGATGACGCAGCGCCCTTTTGCGGCCACCAGGTCTTTCGCAAGCACGCCCAAGAACTTGGCAGTCTTGGCATCCGAGAGGAATGCGGCGCCCGGCTTGGGTTGGGCCCCGCTCGCGCCTACGGCGGCGCTCACTTGTGCATCGAGCGCGGCGGTGAAGGCTTTGACCAGTTCGGATCGCAGCGCCAGACGGTGGTCGGCGACGCTCCCAAGCCGGGTGTAGCCGCTTTCGACCGCATAGATCCGGTTCATGCTGGCGTCGGGATCGCGCCGCTTGATTGCCGCGCGGGCGTTGGCGAGACCATTAGGATGCATCTCGTGCGCGATGTCCGCGTCGAGGGTGAGCACGACGTCCGCGGTGGCCAGATCAAAGCGCACGCGGTGGGCTGCCCCGAAAGCCAGCAGCGTGCCTCTGCGCGTGCCCTCGCCCTCGGTGGCTTCCCATTCGACGATGCGCGCCTTGGGCAGCAGCGCGGTCAGCTTCGTCTTCAAGTGCGCACGTGTGGGTGACGAACTGGCTCCAAGCACGATGGCCAGGCCCGCGCCCTCTTTGCCCTTGAGCTCGTCAACGTGCGAGCGAGCAAACGCCGTGAAATCGTCATAGTTGCGCTTGTTGGTGCCCTGCCTTGGGTTCCGACTGCGATCCGGGTCATATAGCTCAAGCACCTGTGCTTGGTGGACCGCACCGAGCGCGCCCAGACTCGAAGATTGGCCGGAGTTGCCCTCGAGTTTGATGGGGCGGCCATCGTAGCTGGTGGCGTGCATGCCAACGGCGACGCCGGCGATGTCCACGGCGGTCGCGAACTTGCGCGTCTCACCCGGGATGCGTCCTTCTTGAGAACTCGAGGGCGCCAGCATCTTGTCTTCTGTCCAGCGGCAACCAGCGGCGGTTGCCAGGGCAGAGCCAGCCCCAAGGATCTGCATGAAGCGGCGGCGTGTCGGCGAGTCGGGCGTCTCGTTTTCCGGTGGGGTGGCGAACTCCCGCGCGGCCTTTTCAAGGAATTCCGGCGAAGCTTCGCGCTCTGGAAGACTACGCCAGTAGGTCGGGAGTACCGGCTCCGCGCCGGCGGCTTTCGGGCGGTCGCCGTTCTTCAGCGATGACATGTGGAACAATCCTCAGAGGGGTTGATGTTGTTCTGTTCGCGGAACTTCTTGCCGAACTCAATGGGATCGCCGTCCGGCGCCCAGGTCATGTTCGTTGCTTCGCTCGGAGGGCGCAGGTGCTTTTCCGGCGCGCGATGGCAGTCGAGACACCAGCTCATGCTCATGGTCTCGACTTGATGAACTTCGACCATCTGGTCGACGCGGCCATGGCAGCTCACGCAACCGACGCCGCGCGTGACGTGCGCGCTGTGGTTGAAATACACGTAGTCCGGCATGTCGTGGACTTTGGTCCACTGAATCGAGAGACCGTCCTCTTTGCAGCTCCGCTTCTCGTCCGACCAGCCACAGCTCTCGCGCAGCGCAGCGAGTTTCGGGCTCTTGGTTCTGACCCGCGAGTGGCAGTTCATGCACGTGGCGGTGGACGGGACGGCGGAGTGCGCCGCTTTGTCGACCGTGCTGTGGCAGTACCGGCAGTCGATACCGAGCTGTCCCACGTGCAGCTGGTGGCTGTACGGGATGGGCTGCTTCGGCATGTAGCCGATGTCGGTGGTCTTCGGTGAAAAGCCGTACCAGACCAAGCCGGTCAGGTAGAGCGGCGCAATGCCCAACACCGCACCGAAGATCGGGCGCGTCTTGTTGGCCCAACGGGGAAATACGAACAGCTTCATCGCTCCGGACCCGTTTTGTTCGACCCAGCGACGTGGTGCTGCCGCCGGTGTCTGTTCTTAGTTGAAAATCGGCTCATCGACTCTCCCTCTCTCGCGCAAGCGTGAGGTCGGTTCGAGGCCCGTTTCAGGGCGCCCCCCGGTAACACGATCGGGGGCTGCTTGGCGACAGAAGAGAGCCCGGGGCCGCAATTTTGCCGATTGGGGTTCCGCCTCGATCAGCCGGACCTGCGCAATGCTTGCGCTAGTCTCGGCAAGATCTGGATTTCACGCTGCCGGCGGGCACAACAGCAGCTGGCGGCTGGGTGCCTCCGGCCGGCCGGTCCGAGCTCTCTAGACGGCCCGTTCGGGTGACGAGCTGACGCGACTCAAAAGTCGCGCATCTGCTTGCGGATCTTGCCGATGGCCTGCTCTTGCAGCTGACGGATGCGTTCCCGCGACAGGTTGTACTTGTCGCCGATCTCCTTCAGCGTGAGCTCGTCCTCGTTGTCCAAGCCGAAGCGCCAGCGGATGATACGGGACTCGATAGGCGTGAGCGTGCCAAGCAGACGCTGGACCTCCTCGGCCCACTTCTGATTCGCAAGGCAATCGTAGGGCGACAGGCTGTTCTCTTCGACCAAGAAGTCGAGAAAGCGGCGACCGTCCTCGTCGCCCACCGGGCGGTCGAGTGAAAACGGGGTGTCCGCGTAGAGGTCCTTCACCTTGTCCAGCTTTTCGCGCGGGACGCCGGTCTCTTTTTCGAGTTCTTCGACGGTGGGTTCACGTCCCGTACGCGCAATGATGGTTTGCGTCGCACGAGAGACACGGTTGTAGGTGTCCAGCATGTGGACGGGAATACGCACGGCGCGACCTTTGTCTGCGAGCGCACGGCTGATGGCATGCCGGATCCACCACGAAGCGTAGGTGGAGAAGCGATAACCGCGCGTGTGATCGAAGCGTTCGACCGCTTTCATCAGACCAATGTTGCCTTCTTGGATCAGGTCAATCAGCGGCAGCCGCCCACGGTTGTAGCGACGCGCAATGCTGACGACCAGTCGCAGGTTGGCCTTTACGAAGCGGTTTTTCGCCATTCGTTGGCGTCGATCCGCGCGGCGCACCTCGCTCAGATAGCGCTTGTAGGCGGGCGACTCCGGAATGACCGCACGTTCACTGCCGTCCGTAGGCGCCGCTACGGCTGTATGGGCTGCTTTGAAAGCGTTGGCCACCCAAATGCGGTCCGAATCGGGCAGTCGCACTTCGCGGGCTAGTTGTTCACACAGCTCGATCCAAGTGCGCTGCTGCTCGGCACGCAGCTTTGAGCGCTGCTTCTTGTAGAGCTTCATGAGCTTGCGCAGCTCATCGCGTTGCTTGGCGGGTGGGCGGTCGTCCTCGCTGCTGATGGTGAGAATGTCCGCGTCGAGTTGATCGAGCAGGATGGCAGCGGCCGGAAGATACGACAGCAGTGCGACCCAGAAGTCGACTTCGGCTTGCTCGACGGCTTGCGCCGTTTGCAGCTCCTCGTCCGGCCCCATCACTTGATGGGTGGCCATGTCGCGGAAGTAGCGCGACAACATGGTGTCGTTGCTCGACTCCGTCGCGCGGGGCTTGATGTTCTCGTTCGCCGCGGTCTTGTTCAAAGACGCTTCTGGGCTGCCATCGCGACGCAGGAGTGCTGGGCGCGAACGGATGGAGGTTTGCTCGTCGTGTTCTTCCACGTCGGCGGCTGTTTGGGCGGTGCGGCTTCGGGACATGGTGCTTTGTCCGTGGTTGGGGGTCACTGGGCGTGTGACCCCTGGGGGATCAACCTTGCGGTCAGCGGGGATGCATTCCCATGACGTCGGGGTGACTGGGGCGGCGGGCGGGTGTGGCCCCTGGGGGGGCGGGCG
>CBDUPW010000274.1:0-9851 GCA_965369205.1 uncultured Polyangiaceae bacterium
CAGGGCGCACCGCCGTCGGGCCGCCCTCTGGATTGGTGAAGCGGCCCTGCCACCACGCTAGCCAGTGCGCGGAGCGTCGCCGGTTGATTGCTGTGAACCCATCAACGAAGATGACCGACGTCAGCTGTTCCGCGAAGGTCCCGCACTCGGTTGAGGAGGTGGGCGGCTTGCCAGTGGGCCCATGCGGTTTGATTCTGCCGGTGAACGCGCGTGGTTTTGTTTGGCGCCGCGGAGCGGTCAGCGTGGCCCGTCCCATGGCCGCAGTTTCTCGTTTTTTGGCGCCGGCGCACATTCGGACAAACTGCGGCTCCAGTCACCTCGGCGCCGCGGCGACCACCGGCATCAGCACTCTCCCAGGGGCCGTCTGCCACCGATACATATCGAGGCCGGAGCCAGCCCTGACCTAACCGCAGCAGCGGAAGCCGACGGCCTTGCCCGCGGAGCCCCGGGGCAGTGCACTATCCGCCGCACAGTCCAGGCTTGCGGCGTTCTGCGAATAGGAGCCGCCACGAATGCGACACAGATCGGATGCGCCCGCCTGGGCGTTACAGGAGTCTTCCCACTCCCATACGTTCCCGCTCATGTCGAAGAGGCCGGGGTAGCCGCCGACGCAGCTCGTGGTGCTGCTCACGGCAACCGTCGACCCGGAGCCAAGGTCCGCACCGTTGCAGATGGCGGCCGTGTAGGTCGCCCCGTAGGGGTACGCCCGCGAGCCACCGCCGCTACAGGCGTTGTGCCACTGGCTCTTGGTGGCGTCTGTGAAGTCCGCATACGGATTGGCGCCGCCGCCGATCTTCCCGCACAAGCGCTTCTTGGCCCAGAAGCAATACGCGCGCGCATCACACCAGTCGACGTCGACAACGGGATGCAACTGCTTGTCCACGGCAGCCGGCCAACCGCTGTTTGGCTGGAAGCCGATGTTGCCCGCGCACTCCGCGGGCTGCGCGCTTGTCTTTGGGGACGTTCCTAGAAACTCGCCGTAGGCGGCGTTCGTCACCTCGGTGGCGTCGATGCTGTAACCGCCGGCAGCGACCTGCGCCACGGTGGGGCAGCTGCCGCAGCCTGGCTCGCCGCATTGGCAACCAGGCGTGCTCGGCGCGTCGCTCACCGCATCCGACGCGCTGTCCGCGGCGGCGTCCGCGGTCGCATCTGGGGCCGCCTCCGCGGCGCCGTCCAAGCCGGCTTCGTCGCCGCCGTCAAAGGGTCCGTCGCGGATCGGCTCCGCCTTCGCGCAGGCGACGGCAAGAGCCGTCGCCAGTGCGATCAGCGGGAGTCCGCCCTTCATTCCGCCGCGTTGCGCCACCGGCGACGGACTAGCACGAGTCCGAGCAAGGCGAGACCCAAAGCTGCCCCCGGCCCGGTCGGGCTTCGTCGCGGCGTTTCGCAACCGCAGCCTCCACTGCTGCCGGAGCCTGAGCCGGTGCCCGCTGCGGCGCCTTGACCGCCGAAGTTGCCGAAGCCGCCGAAGGCGCCTGTTCCGGCTGCTCCGCCAGCCCCAGCCGCTCCGCCCGCGCCGCCGGCTCCGCCCGGCCCGCCTTCACTCTCGCACAGCGGGCTACAGCCGTCGCCCGGTTGCAGGTTGCTGTCGTCGCACTGCTCCGTGCCGGCCCAGACGAATCCGTCACCGCAGGACGCGCTGAGGCAAGTGTTCAAACACGAGTCCTCATTGCTCTGGTTTCCGTCGTCGCAAGCTTCGTTGCTCTGACGCACGCCGTCGCCACAACCGGGCAGCGCGCAGGAGTTCGAGCAACCGTCGGAGTTGTTCTGGTTGCCGTCATCGCAAGCTTCCACGCCCGCTTGCGTGAATCCGTCTCCACAGCTCGCCTTGGTGCACGTATTGAGACACGCATCCGTGTTCACGGAGTTGGCGTCGTCGCAGTCCTCTTTGCCGGCCTGAACGGCGCCGTCCCCACACTTGGCAGCCTTACAGGTCGGCAGGCAAGCGTCCGTGTTGTCGCTGTTGCCGTCGTCGCACTCTTCTTGCCCCGTGCGCACGAAGCCATCACCACACTTGGCGTTCAGGCAGGTGCTCAAGCAAGCGTCCGTGTTGTCGCTGTTACCGTCGTCGCATTCTTCGCCGGTCTGCTGCACCCCGTCGCCGCAACCGGGCAAGCTGCAGGTATTGGAGCAACTGTCGTTGTTATTGCTGTTGCCGTCGTCGCAAGCTTCCACGCCGGCTTGCACGTAGCCGTCGCCGCAGGTGGCAAGCTTGCAGATGGTCAAACACGAGTCCGTCTGGCTGGTATTGCCGTCGTCGCACTCTTCTTTGCCGGTCTGCACAAAGCTGTCGCCGCACTTGGCGGTCTTGCAGGTGTTCAGGCAGGCATCGGTATTGCTGCTGTTGCCGTCGTCGCACTCTTCACCGGCTTGGGGGAATCCGTCGCCGCAGCCGGGCAGCTTGCAGGTGTTGGTGCAACCGTCGGTGTTGCTGCTGTTGCCGTCATCGCATTCTTCCGGCCCGTTCTTGACGCTGTCCCCGCAACGCGGTCCCAGCCCCGTACAGTTGGCGTTGCAGAAGCCGTAGCTGCCGTTGCTGGCGCCGTCGTCGCAGGCTTCCCCCGCACCCTGGACGCCGTCGCCGCAGGTGCTGGTGAGCGCAAACTCGAAGGCGCCCATGTCGTAGCCGGTGCCGTTGATGCCGTCGCCGTCCAGCGGCCGGGTCACGCCTTCGTAATCGTGGTTGGGCGCGCCCGCAGAATTGCCCGCGTCGATGCACACGCTGGAGCCTTGCAGGTGGAAGTCCGATGCGCTGACATAGTTGGGATTCTGGGAGAACGAGCCCGTACCCATCGACGCATTCGTATTCGTGCCGTTGCCCCAGATGTTGGAATAGGTAATCGACACCGTGGCGGGATAGGAACTGCCGCCGCGGTACACACCGTAGCTGGTGTGATTCGTGACGATCGAGTTGGTGACGCTAACCGACAGCGCGGCCGTGCTACTCGAGCGATTGCTGTACACACCGTAGCTACCGTTCTTGTCGAAGGTGCTGCTATGGATGCTCACGCTGCCAGACTTGCCGCTCGACGCGTAGGCGTAGACGCCGTAGGAGGTGTTGGCACTAAACAGCCCGTTTTCCAGAGAAAACCCACCGGGTGCGACGGCGTAGATGCCGTATTGGTTGCCGCTGGCAGTGATGATGTCGAGCCCTGGAGCGCCCGCGTCGATGTGCATGCCGTACTGGTTGGTGTTCAGGGTCAGATGATCCAGGGCATTGCCGCTGCCAGTGGAGGAGTACTTGATCCCGTAGGTGGCGCGCTCGCTCTTGAGATAGCTGAGCTTGGTATTGCTGGCCTCGGTGTCCAGCACCAGTCCGTACCAGCTGCCTTGGGTCCCACCGGTAGAAGTCAAGACGATGGGCGCGGCTTTGGTGCCGACGGCGTTGACGCTGCCGATCACGTTGAACTCCACCTTGCTGGTGCTGGCGCCGGCGACCATTTGGTCGGAGGTCAGGAAGCTCAAGGTCACGCCGGACTCGATGGTCAGAGTGACGTTCTTTGGCACGGTCAGATCGCCAGGTACGGTGTAGGGCGACCCCGATGGGCTGAGGGTGGTGTTCGTCCACAGGGTGCCAAGCAAGCCCACGGTGGCATCGCCGGTGTAGGGCAGTGCGCCGATGTCCCCGCCGGATTCGCCAGCAAAGCGCGCGGGAGAGTTGGAGGTGAGCCTGAGGTTGGACGTCGAGACGTACAGCGGGTTGGCGGAAAACGCGCCCGTGCCTAGGGAAGCGTTGGTATTCGTGCCGTTGCCCCAGATATTGCTGTAGGTGATCGTCACGGTTGCCGGGTAGGAGCTGCCGCCGCGGTAGACGCCGTAGCTGGTATGGTTGGTGATAACGCTGTTTTTCACGTTCACCGTGAGCGCGGCGGTGCTGCTCGACCGGTTGGTGTAGATGCCGTAGCTGCCGTTCTTGTCGAAGGTGCACTTGTCGACGCTGACGGTGCCGCTCTTGCCGCTGCTGGCGTATGCATACACGCCGTAGCTGGTGTTGGTCAGGAACTGACTGTCGTTGATACTCGGCGAACCGGGCGCAGTCGCATACACGCCGTACTGATTGCCCGTGGCCAAAAGTCGGGTCAGCGTGGGCGAGCCGTCGCTGAGGTAGATACCGTACTGGTTGGTCTGCACCGTGGTGTCCACCACGGACAACGTTGTGCCGCTCTTCTCGTTGAGCACGCCATAGGTGGCGTGGCGGATTTCCGCGCCGGCGATGCTGGCGCCGGTCGCGTCGTTCTCTACGATGAGCCCGTACCAAGAGCCTTGAGTCGAACCCGTCTGGGACTGAAAGATCACCGGGTTGCCGGAGGTTCCGCTGACGGTGAGCGTGCCATGCACGGACAGCTCGACCTTGCTGGTGCTGCGACCCGCCACCTGGCTGTCGCTCGTCGCGAACTGCACGGTCGTGCCGGCCTGGATGGTCAGAAACGCGCCGGCGGGCACCGTGACGTCGCCCTGTACGATGTATGGGCTCCCTGCGGGGGTCCACGTCTGGTTGATGACGTTGCCACCGGTGATCGTGGTGGCAGCCGCCGCGGGCGCTGTCACGAATAGCGCTCCAGTGGCGAGCAGGAGGGCACAACAGACGCGGACGAAGTTCCCGAAAGCGATCGGCATTATTGACTCCAGAAAGCGCCACCCGTGGGTACGGTGGCAGTTTGCCTGCGGACGCTTTTGTCCCAAGTCCCTGCCCTGTGCAAGGTCGCCTGGTAGCCCACCGGCGCTCCTCCTACGCCGTCCCCCGGAGGGATCTTCCTCGCCAAGGCGCGGGCCAAGCAGGGATGAGTGCCCCAGAGGCGCGCAGCGCCCCGACCCCAAAAAAGACCAGCCGGATATCAGTCGGGCAGGCCGCGGGGGACGCGCCGGACCGGTTCACCCCTGGAAATCACCCGCTTGAAGTATTTCTGGCAGCGCCGAGTCGGCTTTTCCAGTTGCACGGCAAACACCCGTCGCCCGCCGTGGTCGACGACGCGGGTGATTGGGCCACGGAACTCTGCGGCTTCGCGCTCGCCTTCCCCCACGAGGGTGACCTCGACCTCCGCGCCAAGGCTCAGCCACGGAGGACAAAGATCCGAAAGCTCGAAGAGAGCGCCAGATCGGCTCATGTCGCGAACCGCAAGCACGTAGTCCTTCTTGCCGCCGGGCGCGCGCACCTGGGCCAAGAGCTCGCAACTGGGCTGGGCTCGTTCTTCGCGGGAGTACACAAACGGGGTTTCCACACGGCAACGGTAGCGACTGAGCCCTCCGCCGGACAAATGATCGGACTCGGCAGTCCAGTCGACCGGGAGACCTCAGCCCTCCAAGTGCTTCTTGTCAGAATTCGGACAGACAAATCATGGGATGGGCTTCGGGACAGCCCAGACGAGTTGCCTCCACCTCGCTACTGCCGAACTCGTCCGGACACTCGTCTGCATCGTCCGGCACGCCGTCCTTGTCGCGATCGGCCACTTTCTCGCGCTCGGGTGGTTCGAGGTTGCCCGCGTCGGGCTCCGGCACAGCCTCGTCTTCTGGGTTCGCCACGGTGACGACGGTGGGCGCGGGTTCCGCCGCTGGTGTCCCGCGGCATCCGCCGAGGCCGGCCAGTGCGGCTGCAACAAAGCGTGCGCGGCGAGCAAGGATCGCACGGCGTGCTGCGTCATCCCGCATAGCCACGTTCGCTGGTCCCCAGGGTCAACCCAAAACCGCCTTCCACTCTGTCTCCTTGAAGCCAATCAGAGCGCGATCCTTGTCGAGCAACAGCGGCCGTTTGATCAGCATTCCATCTTCGGCCAACGCCGCCAACGCTTCGGCGTCGCTCATCTTCGCCAGCTTGTCCTTGAACCCACCAGCGCGGTACGCCTGCCCCGCGGTATTAAAGAGCTTCTTCAACGGCTGACCACTGAGCTGCCGCGCGCGTTTCAACTGCCCCACACTGGGCGGACTCTCGACGATGTGCACGCGCTCGTAGGCGATGCCGCGGGCGTCCAGCCACTTGAGCGCCGCCTTGCACGTGCTGCAGTTCGGATACTGGAAGACTTTCACCCGCCGCATACTAAGCCGCGCCGCCTACCCCCGCACAAACCCCGCAACCCACCCCGGTTTCCCCCGACAAAACTGTCCCACCCCGCGGGGTGGGCATCGTACACAAAGCGCGCAACTGAATCTGCTGCGTGCCGATCACAGTGCCCTCCCGCCCAGGGCTGATTTGGTTGCGTGCCGGTGACGCACCGGTACTGGGCTGATGAAGTGATGCAAGCTCATGCAGCGTGCCGGACCACGGCAGCGCTCGGCCGAGGTGGACGCCTTGGCGCGGCGCCGACGAGTCGCCGCCGTGGCGCCGCGCCGAAGGGCTCTGCGGCCAATGCTGCGGGAAGCTCCGCCTTGCAGATTGCCGCGCCTACTCTCGGCGCGACACGCCGGCGACCACCGCCGTTCCGACGGTGGGGGCTCCGAGGCGGGCGGGCGTTTGTGAGGCCCGCCACTTCCGCCTCTCCGCCGGGGTGCCAGTGCAGAGCGAGGCGCGCGACGCGCCGGAGGTCGCCGAATGCCCAGGGTGTTGGACGCGAATCGCGCCTCGGGCAGAGCGGCGGCGGCGCTTGTAAGTGGCGCGCACGCGCAGTCGAGCGCCCACGCGCACGCATGTACACGCGCGGCTGCGATGACGCCGTTGGTCGGAAACAAACAACAAACAACTTTCACTTTCCACTGCCGCCGGTGTCGATTTCACTGGACACCGATTTCGAGCGGCGCCCACGCAACTACGTCGCTCGCGTCGCAATGGCCTCTCGCCAAGCCCTGCTGAGGCGCTGCCGCGCTTTCAAGAAAATGATGAAAGCAAACGCGTCCACGCGCTCGAAGTCGCAGCCTGGACCGAACCAGCAGGCACAAAAAACAGGGTGTAAGGTGACGAAATGAGCACACAAATCCCTGTTTCGGTCATGGCTGCGGTGAGCGATGGCGCCATCCGCAATTGTCGCGTCGAGAGACAAGACGCCGCAGGTTCGCCGCGTGGTCGCGCGAGCGGTCTGGCGAGCAGCCTCCGCCTCGAGCACCTCTCCGATGGCGAGCTGTTGGCCAGCACACGCTCGATGGTCGGTCGCTCCAATCTGATCCAGGCGGCGCTCTTGGCGCACCTCGCGGAGGTGCAGGCGCGCGGTCTGCATCGGGAGCGCGCCTGCTCGAGTCTGTATACGTATTGTGTCTACGAGCTGCGCATGAGCGAGGACATGGCGCAGCGCCGCGCCGCCGCGGCCAAGCTGGTGCGACGCTTTCCGGTCTTGCTCGACCGCGTCGCGGCAGGCGAGCTGCATCTGACCGGGCTCTTGCTACTCGGGCCTCACCTGACGGACGAAAACCTAGAAGAGGTGCTGTCGCTAGCGAAACACCGCTCCAAGCGCGAGATCGCGAAGCTGGTGCGCCGCCTCGATCCGCTGCCGGACGTGCCAGCGCGCGTGGAGCCCCTCGGCCCTTCGGGCGCGTCCCTCGCAAACCCGACCTGGCCCGAGGCGATGGAAGCGCTTGCGCCCGTGCGCCACCTCCGCGCGGGTGATCGCCCAAGCGAGTGGCTGCCCGCCGACGAAGCACTCACGAAAACGCCGCTCGCCGCGCTGGAGCGGAGCACTGCTGGCCGCGCATCAGCGGCCCTCGACGGCGCGCCGCAGAGCAGCGCCGTTGATAGCGCGCAGCAGAGCAGCGCCGTCGATGGCGCGCCGCAGAGCGGCGCCGTTGGCCATGTAGCAGTAGCGGATCATGATGCGCCCGCAACGGTCAACGCCCCGCCGACAGCGGTTGACGCTGTGCCCGCGGCGGCGAGCGTGCTCTCCGCTCCGCAGCGCTATGGCGTTCAGTTCACGGTGGGAGAAGAGTACGTGCAGCTGCTGGAAGAAGCGCGTGATCTCATCGGCCGCGCGACCGCGGGTCGTTCGATCGAAATCGTGCATCTCCGCGCCATGCGCCTGCTCGTGCAAGAGCTCAAGAAGCGCAAGTGTGCGGAGACCGCCAAGCCGAGGACGCAACCCAAGGCCGACGCGCGCCGCAGCGGCGGGGCGCAGGAAGTCGCCACGGAAGTGCCGCGCCGGCGCGGGGCCAACAGCGCCGCAACGGAAGTGCCGCGCCAGCGCGGGGCCAACGACGCCGCAACGGAAGTGCCGCGCCAGCGCGGGGCCAACGACGCAACCGAAGATGCGCACCGGCGCGGCGCGTCCCCACAAGCAAGCCGCTACGTGCCGGCGCACGTGCGACGCGCGGTGTGGCAACGAGACGAACATCGCTGCGCATTCGTCGATGAGCGCGGCCAGCGCTGCCGCGAGCGCAGCGGACTGGAACTGCACCACGAAACCGCCTTCGCAAAAGGCGGCCCGCCCACCGAAGCCAACCTGTCGCTACGCTGCCGCCCCCACAATGCCCTCGCTGCCGAGGCGGACTTCGGTGCGGCGTTCATGGGACGAAAACAGGGACGAGCGGAGTAGGAGTACATTCAGTCCAGGTGTGAAGGCCCATGTGCTCCTTGGTGGAGTCGGCGCGCCGCGGATGACCTCGGCGGCGGTTGCTGTTCTGACCGTGCGCCGGCGCCCGGCGGAGAGGCGGAAGCGGCGGGTCACTCCCCAAGGCCCGCCCGCCTCGGAGCCCCGACCTTCGGAACGGCGGCGGTCGCCGGCGCATGATCGTGCGCGGGCCGTGCGAGCACTCGGCTGACGCCTTCGAACACGGGCGGCGCCACACGAAACTCCCGCCGACGCGTCGATTGTGCACGGGACGTTCGTGCATCGGCTGGAGTACCCTCCGCGCAATGCCCATCCCACCCCGCCCTGCACAGGTTCGCGTTTACGTCGCTTGTTCGTTGGACGGATTCATCGCCGGTCCCGACCACGATCTCTCGTGGCTCCCCGGCGCCGACGGTGCGACTACCGACGCCGCGAACACCGACGCGGAACGCAGCGCGACTCCGGAGCGGCGAACTGACAGCCCGTCTAGCTTGCGCGACATCGCTGCCCCTTCGCACGCTGTCTCCACCGCGGCCGACGCCACGGCAGCACCGCACGCTGGCGCTGTCGGCTTCGAGCAGTTCCTGGGCGACGTCGGCGCCTTGCTCATGGGGCGTGACACCTATGACGTGGTCGCGGGTTTCGGCGACGCCTGGGCCTACGGGGATCGTCCGGTGTTGGTGGCAACGCATCGCGAACTCGAGTCCCCGCGCGCGCAAGTGCGCCGGGTCAGCGGAGACATCCGGGACTTGGTCCGAGCAGCGCTGAGCGCAGCCGCGGGCAAAGATGTCTACATCGACGGTGGCAACCTGATCCGGCAGGCGCTGGACGCTGAGCTGATCGACGATCTGATCGTGACCCTCGTGCCGGTGGTCTTGGGCGCGGGTCACGCGCTCTTTGCCGGCAGCAAACGGCGACACACCATGGAATTCCTCGGGCACCGCAGTTTCGAAGGCGGGATGGTGCAGCTGCACGCGCGCCCGCTCCGCCACGCAGCGCAAGTGCCATGACAGGCGCCGACGTCGAAACAGCTGAAGCGCCACCTCAACCGCAAGATGGCGGCGATGTAGGCTGGCGCTTTCCGGGTTCTCGCAATCCCGTGTTGCGTAGCCTTCGCTTCATGGTTCATTCTTGAGCAGCCATGAAATACGCGCTCATCGTGTTCGCTCTCAGTTTCACAGTAGGGTGCGGCAGTGACGATGATGGCGGCGTCGCCGGGGAAACGGGCGGAACGAGTTCTGGCGGGGGTTCGGCTACCGGCGGCATCACCGGGGGCGGCGGCTTTCCAGGCAGCGGAGGCGCGGCGGCCAGCGCGGGCAACGCGGGCTCGGCCGGCAGCGCCGGATCCGCGGGCGCGGGCACTGGCGGCGTAGGCACTGGCGGCGCAGGCAC
>CBDUPW010000275.1:0-9834 GCA_965369205.1 uncultured Polyangiaceae bacterium
GTCCACGCCTCCGCGCAGCAACTTGTGCCGTTGTTGCAGTGGATGCACCGCGAGTCCGTCGATTCGGCGCCGTTGCTGAAAGCCCTGCCCGAGGGGACTCTTGGGGAGCTGAGCGCGCGACTTTCTGAGCTTCCCGCCGGCGCGCAGTCAGCGCTGTGGCGCGCCCTGCCGGCGAAAAGCGCGCGCGCGCTCCTCGACGCCGCGAGCAACTTGCCCCCCGGGGGCGCCGCCGCGGCGTGGGAGGTCGCCGCTCCGGCCGTGCAGCGCGCCTTGCGTCGCTGGCTCTTCGAGACGCCGGAGCTTGCAGCGGATTGGCTCGTCGCGGCACCGGGCCACGAACTCGAACGCGCTTTGGAGCCCCTGGCGCGCGTCGACCGTCTCGATCGCCTGCCCGAGAGCAGCCTGCGCAAGTTGCGGGCGCACCTGCACGCCGTCGTGCGCCAGAGACCACCGGAGATCCGCCTGGTGTACGCGGCGTTGGCGCGCTTGGAGCGCGAAGCTTTCCCGCGTGCCGGCGCATCGCTTTCGTAGCATCGGGACCGACACGCGGCCTCGCGGATCCGGGCCCGCTGTCAGTCGCGCTGCACGTATACCGGGTTCGTGAACGCAAAGGCTGGCGCCTTGAGACCATTGAGCACCGGCAGCGGTTCCGTGCCGCGCACAACGGCAACCACGCTGCTCTTGCCAAGGGGTACGGGCACGCTCAGGTTCAGCACCCGAGGCTGCCCCGGCGCCGACGCAGCTGGCACGTCCACCCGCTGCACTGGAGCGCCGTCCACCCATATCTGCACGTGCTGCATCGATACCCAGGACGCAGCCTGGATGCGCACGGACACCGGGACTTCCGCCTCCGTCGTGGCATGGGTGTCGCCGACGGCGGCAGCTGCAACGGTGAGCTCCACCAGCGGTCCGTTCGTCACGAAGGCCCGGCCTGCGCGAAGCGCTGTCGCCACCCGCAGTGACAGGGATGCGGTCGTATCCGGCGAGAGGCGCACATAGGTGCGCGGATAGCCCGCGAGCTCGCGATCGAGGCGATGAGAATCGCTATTGCCGACTGCGGTGAAGCGATAGCCTCGCTTCAGTAGCTGTAGCCACTGCCGCAGGTTCTCTTCAACCTGACCCAGCGCGCCCAGGTCGAAACCGTTGAAGACTTCGATACTGTCAAAGTCCCAGGAATACCCGGGCTTCTTTGCTTCACCGGTCTCGGCGTCCAGCTGCCCCTGGTTGAAATAGCCGATCTCGTGCATGCGCGGATGGTTGATTTGGATCAGCGCTGCCGGAGCCGCACTCCGGACCGCGCCAAACAGCTCCGTCGGAAGCTGGTTCACATCAGGGAGCGCCTGCCCCACGGGATACGGGAACGCGTTGAAGTGGCCCCAATTTGAGGTTGTGAGCTCGACGCCGATCTCCGTGGAAAGCTCCGCTTCCCGACCGAGGTTGCGCAGCGCAGGTCCGTAGTCCGTCACGCGGTTGTGGTCGGTTGCGACCGCGAAGCGCACGTCTTCAGCCAACAGCGAGACGACGCGATCTGGCAGCGGCACATCGGAGTCTCCGCTTGGCTCCGCATGCAGATGGAAGTCGCAGGACACATAGGAGTCGAGCTGGGCGACGCGCTCGAGCTCCACGCGGATCACCGTGCCGTCCTTTTCGCTCACGGCGACCTCCGGCTCCGCTATCGAGTACTCGGGACCGTGGGACGCGAGCACACGGTAGCGCCCGGGCGGCAAACTCACTTCGCCCGTGCCGTCTGCTGTATACACGGAAGTCTTTGCACCGCCCGCGTAGTGCGGGGGCCCCAGATCCGGGTCCGGCGTCGGGGAGATGCCGCGCACAGACAGGCGCGCGGGCACGGCGCTCCCAGACTTGTCCAAAGTCGCAAACGTCAACTTCGATGCCGTGGGCGCGATCAGCTTGGCGTCCACCCGCATGCCCGGCCGCACGCGCGTTCGGACCTCGTCCCTGCCCCCGGGAGACCGCAGCACCACACGGTAGTCATCCGCAGGCAAATCGAGGGAGAGCGGAGCGCCCGGATCCGGCGGACCGGCCGATACGATGCCACCCAAGACTGAATGCACTTCGACTACGGCCCATGCCGGCGCTCCGACTACGGTGACCGAGAGCCGACCGAGGGGGAGCCCGAGCGCCTTCCATGCAGCGTGGCTTGCGGCGTGAAGGCTGCCGTCGGTCGTCAGCACTTGGCGCTCGAACGCGCCCGATCGCTTCGGCCCAAGCTGCATGGGCGGAGACCACGCGCTCTGTTGGCGGCCTCCCGCGCGCCCCTCGGCCTTGAGCTCCAGCATGCTGCGACTGACAATCGAGTACGCGGCGGACCTGCCGACAAACGCCGCCCATTTCGCCTCCGCGCGCTCCGCGCGCTCTACGTGGCCGACGCCGGGCACAAACGCCGGCGCACCGAACCAACGTAGCTGGTCCCCGACCCGCACGTCCGACAGTGCCTGGCGGGAATCGACTGTCGACACGATCTCGAGGGCGGCGGCATTCGGTGACAGCATGTAGCGGGTGACGACGCGAAGCTGCGGCTGCGCGGCGGTGTGCTCAACGCGTACTGCAGGCGCCGCGCCGGTATCGTCAAGGCTCACGCTTTGCGTGCGCAGAGCGACAGGTCGTCCCGCAACTGAGACCACGACACGAAGGCGCTCGAGCGCGTCCTTGTCCCAGCTGCCAGGGGCGAGGTCCACCACGCTGCCCGCACCGACCCCATGGGCCCCAGAGATGAGCGCGCGCAAGCTACGCGACTGCATGAGCGCGTCGTCTTTCGCCGCCCCCGACTTCGCGTCAGCGGAAAGCAGACGCACGCTGACTCCGTTCCTAGAGAGGCTCCGAGGGGCAGGCGCCGCCGGCTCGCGAGCGGGCGGGCAGGCCGAAAAGCACGTCATTGCCAAGGCGGCGACGGCGAGCCACACACTGCTGAAGAAATGGGACGTTTCGCGCACGAGAAATGGCCGGATGCCGAAGAAGCTAGCACGGAGCGTTTGCGGAGAACTGCCCGCCACTGCGCTCGACACCAAGCTGGGGCTTGGCGAGGGCGCTGGGCCCCCGGAGCCGACCCGAGGCGCCGGGCGCAGGTTTCATTCGGCCCCGGATGCAGACTATGTTCAGCGCCATGCAAGCGGTGAGTATTGAAGGCCAGTTCGGTTTGGACCACCTGCAACTGGTGGAGCGTCCCGCGGCGTCGCCCGCGTTTGGCCAAGTGCGACTACGCATGCGCGCGGCGTCACTGAACTACCGGGATCTGCTCATGGCACAGGGCAAGTACAACCCGCGGCAGCCCTTGCCCCTCGTGCTCGGCTCCGATGGCGTGGGCGAAGTCGTCGAAGTCGGCCCAGGCGTCTCCCGGATCCAAGTCGGCGAGCGCGCATGCCCCATCTTCGCGCAAGAGTGGATCGCGGGAGCTCCCACCAAGTCTATCCTCCGGTCCACCTTGGGTGGGCCCCGGGACGGAACATTGACCCAGGAGATGGTGCTGTCAGAACAAGCGCTTGTCCGCATCCCGGACGCACTCTCTGATGACGCCGCCGCTACGCTTCCCTGCGCTGCCGTCACCGCTTGGAGCGCGCTAGTGACCCAAGGACAGGTCTGCGCCGGGCAGACGGTCTTGACCCAAGGCACCGGCGGCGTGTCCATCTTTGCACTGCAGATCGCGAAGATGCTCGGTGCACGCGTCATCGTCACAAGCAAAAGCGACGACAAGCTGGAACGCGCTCGCGCATTGGGCGCTGACGAAACCATCAACTACGAAACCACCCAAGACTGGGGCCGGCGCGCCAAAGAAATCGCCGGCGGGGACGGTGTGGACCACGTGATCGAAGTCGGCGGCGGAGGCACCCTGGGGCAGTCTTTGCGCGCGGTGCGCCCAGGGGGAACCATCAGCGTGATTGGCGTACTGAGCGGCAATACCAGCGACGTCAGCCTGCTGCCGCTCTTGATGCAGAACGTGCGCATGCAAGGCGTGATGGTCGGACACCGCGATAGCTTCGAAGCGCTGCTCGCCGCCGCCGTGCAATGCAAACTCAGTCCGGTGATTGACCGGAGTTTTTCTCTCGCGGAAACCAAGCAAGCGCTTACGTACCTGAAGACGGCCAGCCACCTCGGCAAGATCGTCGTGCGTATCGCCGACTAGAATCAAACGTGCGCCGGCGGGCGTGCTCAGTCTTTGGCCGCGGCCATGCGCACGGTGGCGCTCTTCGCCATCAGCTCGTCCATGAGCTTCTGCGGCGAGCGCAGCGAACGTGGTGGCGGCTCGACGCCGTCCAGGTGCGGCAGCAGGGCCTCGCGCACTGCTGCAGGCAACACCGCATCAAGCCACTCTAGAGCCGTGCCACGGATCTGTGGGTCGGCTTCCGAAAGCGCATGGAACGCAGCAACGGACGCTTCCCGAGGCGCGACCAGCGCCAGCAGCCGGAACACATGTTCCAGCACGCGGTTGGCGCGCTCCGTCAGGAACTCGCGTTCCAGCGGCAACTCACCGGAAAGCTCCGTCTGCTTTTCGGCGTAGAGCACGGCACGCTGACTGGATAGTTCTGCAAGCATCGCTGCGTGAATGCGCGCCGGCGGCAGCGCGAGTCCACGCCCTCGGTGCGCCATGCGGTAGAGGGCGCGTCCGGATTGGAATCGCACGTCGAAACGTTCATCGTTCAGTGCAGAGAGCAGAGCCTCTACGATTTCGTGTCGGCGCGAAACGCTGAGCACGCGGGGCAAACGGCGGCGGCATGCTTCTGGCGTCCCAGGATCCAAAAGCAATGCGGAAAGTTCCGGCGCTCGACCGTCGGCCACGGTGCGTAAGAGGCGCAATGCGTCGTCTGGCGTGCGTTCCGTCGCCAATGAGTCGATCAAGATCTGAAAGGCCTCGTCGTCCACTTCGCGCGCTCCGTCCATGATCAATTCGATGATGGCCGACGTCTTGCCCACCGGTGCTGATGGCGGTGGCGGCGC
The DNA here is from genome assembly GCA_965369205.1 of uncultured Polyangiaceae bacterium. Taxonomy (GTDB): domain Bacteria; phylum Myxococcota_A; class Polyangia; order Polyangiales; family Polyangiaceae; genus JACKEA01. Next base: position 4,954 of record CBDUPW010000275.1, read on the forward strand.
CATGGCACGTAGAGTCCGCAGCGTCGTGCGGTCCAGAATATCCGGACGGTGCCCGGTGGGTTCGTGCACGAGGCGCTGCTGCAACACGCGCACATAGCCGCGTTCAACTCGGCGGCAGGCTGCAGCGGCGACGGACATGAAGAAGAGCGCAAAACCCAGAAGCGCGGAACGCGGCTGGACCAACGAGAAACTCAGCAAGAAGATGCACCCAGCCGCCACCATGTCCGAGAGCCGCTCTACGGTTACGTCCAAGAGCGTCTTTAGGCCGCGCTTTTCGCCTTCACTCAGTGGCGTGAACAATACTTCGTAGGAGGACTTGAAGAGCGAGAGCCGCGAAGCCGTCTCGAGTCCGCGCAGGGCGGCGATATTCGCGAAACCGGGCGCCAGAAATACCATCACGACGCCGACCATCACACTGAGCGGAGCGCTCATCGCTGTGGTCCCCAGACCAAAGCTCTCCAAGGCGCGCCGCGTGATGGTGGACTGAAAGACAAAGGTGACCAGACCGACTCCGGCGTGGAACAAAGCAAAGAAGCGCAGCAGCCCCTGCGTGCTTTCATGCACGTCAACTGCCTCCACCTTCAACACGTAGTCGAGGGCGTTGCTCGCGAGCGCCATGGACGCCAGGACTGCAACCAGGGGCACAAGAAAGGGCACACTCTGCGGTGGAGCCGCCGTGGGCGGCAACGGGCGAGACGCTGGTGCGCGCTGCGCACCCACCAGCCCGAGAGAAAGGACGAAGCCGGCAAAACTGACGACAGCGATGACGCCAAGCAGACCGCGCAGACCCACCCAAGCGCCCGCGCGCTCAGCGACAAGGCCGGCGAGCACACCGCCAACCGCGCCGCCCGACGCGATCTGACCCACTCGCCGCTTCGCCGCCCGCGGGTCGAAAAGCTCGCTGACGATAGACCACACGCCGCTGATCAAAAGTGGCACGAGTGCCGCCACGTGCAGATACGCCACGACTGCAACCATGCGCGGCGCACTCGGATGCAACCCGAATTGAAGCGCGTGCAGCAGCGCGCTGCCAAACATGCTCGCGGGCAGCAGGCGCTGGGGCGAAATGCTGCGCATGAGACGCGCAAAAACCAGAGAGGACGCCAGGGCGGCAGCAGCAGCACCCGCCATCATGCCCGGCAACGCGCTCACGGGGAGTTCTGACAAGAACAACGCATCGCGGGCTGCTTTTCCCGCAACGAAACTGAGCACCGCAGCGCCGAGGGTGACGGCGGCAAGCGCAGCGCGCCTCCCTTCGCCCAGAAGCTCCCCCCGCACGCTCGTCACGGGAGAACGCTAGCACGGCGGCGGAGCGTTTCGCTTGCGCCGCCGGCCTTGCCCAGGTCTAACGATTTGGCTGTGGAGTCATGCGCAGATACGGGCGCAGCTCCGTCCAGCCCTTCGGGAAGCGCTCCTTCATCTCGGCGGGGTCCGTGATGGACGGAACGATCACGCAGTCGTCGCCGTCCTTCCAGTCCACGGGGGTGGCGACCTTGTGACTATCGGTGAGTTGCAGGGAGTCGATCACCCGCAAGATCTCGTCGAAGTTGCGCCCAGTGCTTGCCGGGTATGTGATCATCGCGCGGATCTTCTTGGCCGCGTCGATGATGAAGACCGAACGCACGGTCAGGGTGTTGTCGGCCTCGGCATGGATCATGTCGTAGAGTTGCGCGACCTTTCGACCTTCGTCCCCGATGATCGGGAAGTTCATCTTGGTGCTCTGAGTTTCCTCGATGTCACCGATCCACTTCTTGTGGTCGCTCACGCCGTCGACGGACACGGCGATCATCTTGGCGCCGCGTTTCTCGAACTCAGCGTGCAGTTTGGAGGCTCGACCGAGCTCCGTCGTACACACGGGTGTGAAGTCTTTCGGATGCGAAAAAAGCACCGCCCAAGACTGACCGATCCAGTCGTGAAATTGGATCTTGCCCTCTGTGGTGTCCGCTCCAAAATCCGGCGCAATGCTGCCGATATGTAGTCCCATGAGCCCGCCTCCTGCTGTTTCTTAGTGGACTACCCGACCTAGGGCGGACCTATCCAACGTCAACCCAGGTGCCGAACGCTTTTCGTCCTCGCTCCCGCGCGAATTCGCTAACATCGCCCCGGCATGTGGAAAACGCTTTGGATCGGATTCGGTATCGCAGTCCTATCGGGCTGCAAGCCTGGGGTGGGCAGCTCCTGCGACAAGGGCGAGGCAAAGTGTCTCAGCAAGACGGCTCAACTCTCCTGTGAGGACGGCAAGTACGTCGAAACGCCCTGTCGGGGCGCGAATGGCTGTGCCATCACGCCGGACGGCATTCGCTGCGACATCTCGGGCAACAAGGCAGGAGATCGCTGTTCCAAAGATGACAACGGGGCGGCGGCCTGCGCGGATCCGAAGACGCTGGTCGTCTGCAACGCCGGTCAATACCAGCCGGCCCCATGTCGTGGCCCAGATGGGTGCCAACAGAAGGAAGGCCGTGCCGTCTGCGATACGTCCATCGCGGAGCCTGGAGACCACTGCGCCGACGCCGAAAAGCCGAAGGCGTGCAGCAAGGATGGCTCTCAGCTGCTCTCCTGCAAACAAGGCAAGATGGCGACGGTATTCTTTTGTCGCGGCCCGGATGGTTGCGGCATCAAGGACGGAAAGCTCAACTGCGACCTGACCGTGGCGAAACTCGACGACGTGTGTCCCGGAGAGATGGACGGCAAACACGCCTGCACTCAGGACCGGAAACAGATCCTGGTCTGCAAGGCTCAGAAGTTCTCCAAAGACTCCGCCTGCGACAAAGCCGGCGAAAGCTGCTTGTCCGATGGCGGCAGCATCCGCTGCGGCAAACCGGAATAGGCGTGAACCGTAAGCGCTTCCGCCCAGTGCGAACCTTCCGCTCTGTTCTCACCCCGAAGGTCACAAACAAACAAAACGCAGCGAGGCGTCGCGACCTGCGCGACGCCTCCTGCGTCTAACTGCCCTGAGCTGCAGAACTCAGGCGCGGCGGCGACGGCGGCCGATCACGACCCCGCCAAGCGCTGCAAACAGCCCGAGTAGCGCAAGATCGCCCTCGGTGGTTCCTGGAGCCACTGCGCAACCCGCGCTGGCTTCGCCCTCGGCCTCTGCCTTGCAGCTTCCGCCGCTGCACGAAGCCGAGGCGCTGCCTGTGGCCTCGATGTTGAGTTCCGCCTTGAGAGCAGCCAAGCAGTCCTGGGCGTTGCCGCCGTAGTCGACGAACTGGCCGTCACAATTCAGGGACGCCTTGCCCTCCTGGCAATTCACTTTACAGCCACCCTCAAGCTTCGCTTTGCAGTTTGCGTGACCCTTGGCCTGGCAATCTACCTGGCACTTGAGGCGGGAGTTGTAGGTGCAGTTACCTTCGCAACTGGCTTTGCACTTGCCGGAGCAGTCTGCAGTGGGCGGCGTGCCCTTGCATGAAGCGGAGCACTCGGCCTCGGCCGTGGCTTTGCAGGACGCCTTGCACTCGCCTTCGCTTTGGCCGTTGCTGCTCGAGCCGGAGCACTGCGCGTTGCAGTCGGCATCGAGGTTGGCTTCGCAGTTGGCTTTGCAGTCGAAGCTGCCAGGGTCCACGTCGCAGCTACCCTTGCACTCGGCCTCGCAGCTACCGGTGCATTGCACGCTGGGCAGCTCCGGACAGGTTGCTTCGCAGCTGGCATGCAGCTCAGCAGAGCACGCCGCCTCGAATTTGAGGTCGGTGCAGCTCGCTTCGCAGCCACCTTCGGCCGAGAACTCACACTTGGCAGTGGACTCGACGCGAATGTCTCCGCAGGCGTCGAGCCCAGCGTGTGCCGGCGTGGTGATGAATAAGGGGGCGGCGAGGGCGAGGGCGCCGGCTGCCGCAGTGATGAGCTTTCGCATGGGATATGTTCTCCTTGAAACCAAAGCAATGAAGCAGGGGAAGCTGCTCCAAAGTCTTACGGGCGCCTGGGGGCCTAAATTCCCAGGGTCCGACCTCAGTCTAGCAGCGCTGGCTTGGGGATCGGCAAATCTGCGAGCAGTGTCCCACCCTCACCTACATGCTCGACGGCTTCCGGCTCGTGGGTCAGGCGGTAGCCGGCCTCAGTCAAACGCTCCAAAAGATTGGGCAATGCTTGGTGTGTGCCTTCGGAATGAATATGCAGCAGCACAACTCCGTCCGGCTTCGCCCGGCCCAGCACAATATTTTCGACGTCCTCCGCTGGCGTGTCTTCCCAGTCCCGAGTGTCGATGTCCCAGAGGAACATTTGGTAGCCGAGGCGCTCGACGACGCGCTGCACTCGGTCGTCAAACGCCATCAGCGGAGGGCGGAATAACTTGCACTTGCCGTCGCTGGCTCCGTTTTCGATTTCGAAAACGATGTCCGCTTCCGTGATGGGCGGTAGCGTCAGATTGCGGTGGCTGTAGGTGTGATTGCACACCCAGTGGCCCTCCTTCGCCGCGCGCGCGACCCAGTCCGAACGCCCGCGCGCCCACTTGCCAGTGGGGAAGAAGATCGCCTTCGCGTCGTGTTTGGCCAGCATGTCCAAGAGCTGATCCGCTTGGCGGCGGCGGTGCGGTCCGTCGTCAAAGGTGAGCAGCAATCGCTTGCCCTCGCCGGGAGTGATGGCGACTGGCGGCGGCACCTGGGTTCTGAACAGCACTTCCACGTGCGGGTGAGCCGACACGGACACGGTCACGCGATGCGCCCTGCCCGCTCGCCAGCGCGGCAAAGGCTGAACCAACAGCGTCGTCGGATTGATCCAACGACGTCGGGTGGGGGTCGGGGGCTCGACGCGTACCAGCGCCTCGGCGTCCGGGACTGCCTCCGAAACCTCCACGCGGATCTCCGTGGTCAGCTCGACGCGCTCCCCCGTGGGCGCAAGGGAAACTAGGCGTGCGCGGGGTGGGGCCTTCGGTTCACGCAAAGCAAC
>CBDUPW010000276.1:0-9783 GCA_965369205.1 uncultured Polyangiaceae bacterium
CGCCGACTATGAGCTACCCGAAACCGGAGCCCGCACAGTCGCCCAGGCGTGACTAGGCAGTCCGGCATGAAACAAAGTTAGCAACCCGCGCGCTCCGGGGCCGACCAGGCCCCATGTCTATCAATACGCGGCAGTTTGTTCGAGGCTTCGCGGCCTTTGTGCTCGCTTTTGGCGCCCTCGGCTGCGGTTCGGAAGCTCCCGTCGCAGCGCCCGAGGACACTCTCGAATACGAGCTACATCCGTGGACCACGGAGCTGTCTGCGCAGGCGCTCGCTGGGTTGGAGCGCCCCGAAGCAGGCATGGGCACGCTACGTTTCGTGGGGGCGGGGCCGGAAGTCACCGAGCGGCAGCCCGGAGACGTGATCGTCGCCGGCCAGAGCAGCAGTACCCCCAAGGGACTGCTGCGCGTGGTCGTCGCGACCGAGACGCAGGGCGACACCACGACCCTAGACACCCTCCCGGTGCCCCTGCCTCTGGCGTTTCGGCGGCTGCACGCGAAGCTCGAGCGACCCGCGCTGGACTTTGCCGGCGACTCGAAGCAGCACCCGGGTACCAACACGCAGGTCTACTCTTCGTCATCCAAGGTCGGAGGAAGCCGCGTATTCGACGTCGAAGTGTACAACTTGGACCAGGACCCGAAGACCAAAGACGATCAGTTCCTCGTGCATGCGGAGATCAGCGGCCAAATCAGCTACGGGGCGCAGATCGACCTGGATTGGTTGGACGACCCAACGGGGCTGGACAAGGCGACGGATTGCTTGGAAGACTTCGTGACGGATCCGACGTCGCTTTTCGACGATTGCATCTCCATCCCCGACGTGCGGGTAAAGCTCGAGGCCAGCATGGGCGGGGACGCCTTGCTGGAGGTCGATGGTGCCTCCTCTAAGAACTACGTATCGCCGCTCTTGTACTTGAACGACACGCCGTGGCAGCTGCCGGAGTTTGTCGTCGGCCCGGTCGTGCTCACGCCGCAGTTGGATTTCACCGCGCAGGTCTCAGGGGACGCCGCAACCTACTTCCAAGCCCGCACGGAACTGGGTTTTGATGTTTCGGTGTCGGCTCAAGCTGGGCTGACCAGCGGCGTGTCTGCCCCGAAACCAAAGTTCGAAAAGCGCATGGCTCAGCCCAGCGTGCAGGTTTCCAGCACGGGGCATTCCAAGGCAAGCTTTGGCCCGCGCCTATCGCTGCTTGCCTACGACAGCTTCGGCTTCTACGCCGATCTTCACGCGTTCGGTGAACTCGACGCGGATCAAGCCCGCACGCCGTGTTGGGACTACCGTATGGGCCTCTCGTTGTCACCAGGAGTGCGGCTGCAGGTGCCGTGGAAGAAGTTCGGCATGCAGGGTTTTGCCAAGAAGCTTGGGCTCGACGGAGACGTCGCTGCGCACAAATTCGGAAGCGTCGACTTGTACGATGCGCATCCCTTCGAAGACGCTGGTGCCGCGGCGCGCTCTTGCAGCAAGCCCCCGGAGTCTGCGCTGCCCCTGGGCGAAGGTCCGAGCTCGGCAACCTATCTAGACCCAACCTTTTCGAGTTGGTCACAGCGGGTCGGAAACGTGGCAGCAGAACAGCCGTATGTGGCGCAGCCCGGCCAGAGCCGGATACAGATCGAGAAGTCTCACGACACGTCCTGGCTGATTTCCGGCAGCTTCCTGGGGGCCGTGTCCAAAGTGACTGATGCAGGCACGATCCCTTGGACGCGACGCCTGAACGTCGGGTTGATGGACGACGAAATCCCGATCTCTGCCGAGGGCTACGCCCGCTCGGTCTTGGCGGTGCCATCCCAAGACATGAACATCTTGCTGGCCGCAGATCGCTTCACGCTCGCGTCTCTCGATCAGTCTGGCAACCTGAACTTTGCGCGGCGGCTGCGCACTACAGACGGGCACAAAGAACACAGCCTGCGCGAGCTCTTGCCGGTTTCCTTGGTTTCTTTGGCCGACGGAGGCTACGGCGCGCTGTACACGAATCGGGACGTCTCTGGAGTCGGCACGCTGGTGCTATTGCGTCTGACCGCGGGGGCGCAGGTGGTCTTCGCCAAAGAGCTGCGCTTTCCCACTGGCCAAACGTCCATCGGCGGCACGCTGGTTCCCCTAGGCAACGACCTGATCGTTACCGGCTACGGCTACGCGCCGGAGAGCACCGAAGCGTACGTAGTTCGAGTGACGCAGGCGGGGCAGATCTCTTGGGCAAAGCAGCTCATCGCTTGTGCTGAAAGCCGCGTACGCATCGAACACGCCACGTTGCGGGCCTCGGGCGATCTGGCACTGGTCGGCACCCATGGCATCGGTTCCGAAAGCGCGTTCTTCGCTACCATCTCGCCGACGGGCGAGCCCCGTACGGCAAGGGGCTTCGCAACGGGTTCGGCAATGGAAGACCTCAGCGCCGTCGCGCTGGCAGAGCTGCCGACGTCGGGGTTCGTCACGCTGTCGCGCTTCACGCCCAACAAATTCGGCAACGCCTTGGAGCTGGCAACCCACGATAGCCTGGGCCAGCGTACTGCTGCGGTGCGCTACTCGCTTCTGCATGAAAACGGGATAGACCCGGCCGACTTGATGCCGGCGGGCCTGCGGCTGACGACAGACGGTGGCGCGTTGATTGTCGCCCACGTGCGGGGCGACCAGTCCGCGTTGGACACTGGGCTGTGGATCTCCAAACTGCCCGCTCGCACCTTCGATGCGGCTTTTCACGACAAGCAGGTGCAGGTGGATGCAGGCGTGACGGGCGGTCAAGCCTGCACGCTTGCTACGAACTCCGCTAGCATCCACAGCGAGGACATCTTCTTCGATGCCATCGACGTCACGGCGATTGCCAGCGCAACACCCTTGCAGGCCACTAGCGCCAGCACGCTCAAGTAGCCGCAGGGCTGCTGCACTGGGCGCAGCACTCTGGTGTTCGGTGGGGCTGACGGGCTGCCCGGCCCGGCCCGCTGGGCCTGCCCAGCCCACTGAAGGCACGCAAGCGAGCGCGGCAGCGGTCCACCGCTCTCCGAGGGCATCCGCACCGAGCGAAGTCCAACGCGACGCCGCAGCGGACAGCCGCGTCACGGACGACGCGGGCGCGCCCCTCGTCGTTGACGTGAGCGAGGCGTACTTGCCGGAAGCGGGTACGCCCGCATCGGTGAAGGGCTGCCCGCAGTTTCCCGCACGGCTCTTCGACTGGCGCGCGGTGCCGGAGCTTGTCGGCCGGAGCCGCGCCGAAATCCTCAGCTGCTACGGGCAGCCCGACGACAAAAGCGCCGAGCCGTGGCGCTACCGAATGCCGCGCGGCTGCGCCTACGAGAAGACGGAACTCGAGCTGTCCTTCGGGGGCGACAGCGTCGTGCGCGCCCGGGCGCGAAACCTCGTCACGGGACAGCACTGCGAGTTTGCGTTCTAGGCGTACTCGATGCTGAGGATCTCGATTTCGATCTCGCCCGCGGGGCGATCCACGAGAACGACGTCGCCGACTTTCTTCTTCATCAGCGCACGGCCCAAGGGCGACTTGAAGCTGAGCAACTGCTTGTTCGGATCCGCCTCGTCCGGGCCCACGATGGTGTAACGGCTCTTCTTGCCGTTTTCGTCTTCGACACTCACCGTCGCCCCGAAGAAGATGACGTCCTTGTTGCGGCTTTCTTCAGCAACCACCACGGCCGTATCCAAGCGCTTGGTCAAAAAACGGATGCGGCGATCGATTTCCCGCAGTCGCTTCTTGCCGTAGATGTACTCGGCGTTTTCGCTGCGATCGCCCTGCGCCGCGGCTTCTTGCACTTCGAGCACGACCTTGGGGCGTTCCTTGCCGACAAGCTGGTTCAGCTCGTCAGCGATCTTCTTGTGGCCGGCGGGCGTCAGATACGTAGCCATGAGAGCGACGAGAAACTAGCGCGCGCCGCCAGCTTTTCCCAGCCCCCTGCCGCCAGCATGCCCTGACGCCGCGCCCAGAAGCGGCTACAACGGCGCCATGGCCAGCAGGAAGAAGAAGCTGTTTCTGATCTTCGGAGCTTTTTTCGTCGGCGCAGTGGTGTCCGTGGGCGTCGCCGCTGCACTGCTGCTGCCCGGCTACCTGAAGGACCGCATCGTGGCCGAGGCCGAAAAGCGCGGCATCCAACTGGAGCCCGGCGCGGTCAGTTTCGGCTTCGGCCGGGCGACGGTCAGCGACGCGCGGTTCCGACTCGTGGGCGTGCAGGGGCTGGTCGGAACCGCCAAGCAGCTTGAAGTCGGCCTGGATTTCTTGGAGCCCAAGAGCGTGCTGGCCACGGACGTGAACATCGACACGGCAGGCTCCGCGCCGCTGCTGGCCCTTGAGATCACCGAGTGGGCCAAGAAGTACCCGCGCACGCTAAAGCTGCCAGCGCAGGCAAAGGAGATTGCCTTCACCTGGCGCGAACGCGTCGATCAAGAGCCGTGGATCGAGATCGCCGGCGGCGAGGTAGCGCCGCAAAAAGGCGGCGCGGTGTTCCGCGCGGAAGCCGCGACTTTTGCGGGGGCGCCCCTGGGCAAGATCGGCGCATCCTGGAGCAGCGACGACGCAGTGGTCGGCCTCGGATTCGGCGAAGAAGACATCAATCGAGCCCCCGTGCGCATCAGCGTGCAGCACGCGCTGCCCCAGCCCAAAGCGAAGATCGAGCTGATGCCGGTCAAGGCCGAACGCCTGGCGGGCCCCTTGGGCGTGAAGCTGCCCATCGAAAATGTGACCGCCAGCGGCAGCGTCGAGCTGGCCCTGCCGGCGGGAGTGGCCCTCGGTCCCGTGACGGGAACCCTAAGCGTGAAGCTCAAGGGCTACGTACCGCCCCACCCCCGGGAGCTCGACGGCATTGTGTTCGGGGACACCACCACCTTCGACACCAAGCTCAGCTTGAACCAGGAGCGCACGCGCATTGACCTGACGGAATCCAAAGTGGCGGCCGGCGCCTTCAAGCTCTCTGGCACAGGCAACATCGAGCGCTTCGAGAACCACGCCACCCTGGCCCTCGATCTGACGGGCAACATCGCGTGCACGACTTTGGCCGGCGCTGCTGCGGAGTCGTATTTGGGACAAGCCCTGGGCAAGCTGGCGGGCGCCTTGGCCCGCGCGACCATGAAGGGCGGCGTGGGCATCATGGTCAAGCTGCGCGCCGACTCTCGGGATCTGGAAAACGCCAAAGTGCTGCGCACCATCGGCATCGGCTGCGGACTCAAGCCGTTGCCCATCCCGGAGATCGAAATCGGGGGATTCAAGCTGCCCACGGAGTTGCCCAAAGATCTGAAGGGGCTGCCCCCGCTGCCCAGCGGTCTGCCGCCGCTGCCCAGTGCGTTGCCCGGTTTCCCCCTGCCCAAGATCCAAGTCGAGACCGGGAAGCCCGCGCCGGCCCCAGCTCCCAAGCCCGCGCCCACGCCAAAACCGGCGGAAAAGCCGACAGAATAGAACCGGCCGCGACTTGATTGACACTGAGTCACTGACTTGCTATCGCTGACCTAGTGTCAGTCACAAAACAGAGCATTCCTCGCGCTGAAAAGAAGCTGCAAACCCGCAAGCGGCTGCGGGACGCGGGGCAGCGGCTCTTCGCGGAGCGCGGCTTCGCGGACACCCAGGTCGGCGACATCGCCCGGGCGGCCAAGGTCGCCCACGGCACTTTTTATGTGCACTTCGAAAACCGAGAGGCGCTGCTCGACGAGCTCCTGCGCGAATTCAACGTGGCCCTCGTCGCGAAGCTGGAGCGAGTGTGGCAGCCGGGTGCCGCAGACAACCCCCACGCCACGGCGGCGAAGCTTGCCGAGATCTGCCTCGACCACTGGCACCAAGATCGCGGCCTGGTGCTGGCGTTTGCGCAGCGTGCGGGCGTCGACGGCAACATCGAGAGCCTGCGCGACGGCATCAACCCGCAGGTCGCGGGCATGCTCGCAACGCGGCTGACGCAAGTCGCGCAGCTTGCGGGTCGCACGCTCCCCGACGCTGAGCTGCTGGCGCAAGCGCTGCTCGGCATGTGGATGCGCGTGGGGCTTCAATACCTATTTGGCAGCGTGTCGCGCAAGCGCGCGGTCGAAGTGTTGGCGATGCTCTCTGTTGGCGCTTTGGGCGCCGCACTCTCGACCTTGACGAGCCCGACTTGAAAGGACGCGGTCCCATGCTTGCAACGCTACACACACCCATTGATGCCACACGCCTTACTGCGCCACGCGCAAAGCCGAATCGATACGCGAGTGAATCCCCGCTTTCGCTCCCGGAGTTCCGGCGCTACGTGCCGCAACCCGGGCATCCTGATTTCCCGACGCTGCAACGCGAAGCGCAGCAATTGGCCGCCCGACTCATGCCCCGCTTGGAAAAGCCCAGGACCGGCGCGGCCGAGTGGAAGCGGCGCGGCCGAGCCTGGCACACCGCAGCGAACAACTACGTCGAAAACCGCAAGCGTACTCGGGCGGGGCGCGGGGACTTGCTGCCGCTGTATTTCATTTGGACCACGCTGCGCCCCTGCAACTTCCGCTGTACCTATTGCGACGACCACCAGGGCGCGAAGTACCCCGAGCTCGATGGCCGCGGGAAGCTGAGCACCGCGCAGGGCAAACGCTTGCTGCAAATCATGCGCTCGCGCACTCCGAGTGTGTACTTCGCCGGCGGGGAGCCCACCCTGCGCAAAGACCTGCCCGAGCTGACTCGGGCGGCGCGGGACCTCGATTACTACCCACTGGTCTTGAACACGAACGGCAGCTTGTTCCACCGCTTGCTCGAAAAGCCAGAGTGGCGCGGATTTCTGGCCGATATTGACGTGTTGGTGGTCAGCCTGGACGCGCTGCATCTTGGGACGCTGGAGCGGCTCTGGGTCACGCCGCGCCCCGAAGACGTGTTGCGCAATCTGCTGGCACTGCGACTGCTTGCGCCGACGCTGGGTTTCAAGTTGATGGTCAACACCGTCATCCAACCGGGGCTGATCCCCGAAGCGCGCGCCGTGCTCGACTTCGCCGCGGACATGGGGATCGTGTTCTGCCCGGTCCCGATGAATTCCGGCCCACACATTGACACACGGGTCCAGCAAGACCCGCAGTACGCTGCCTTGGTCAAAACCATCTTGGAGCGCAAACGCTCTGGGCAAAAGATCGCGGGCTCGCTGCGCATGAATCAGCGCCTGCTCTCCGCCGCCCCGCTGCAATGCCGCAACACCGTCAAGCCCCACATCGATCACGACGGCCGTTTGGCCTGGCCCTGCAAAGCTTCCGTAAACGTCACCCCCGAGACCATCAACGTGCTGGATTTCGAGACTGTCGACCAGCTATACGCCCACGCTTCGACCCTCGTGTCGCCGACGGACTTCCACGGCCCGGCCAAGAACCAATGTGGCGCCAGCTGCAACTGGGCACAGAACTACACCTCCGACGCCTACGCCCACGGAGTGGAGCACCCCACGGCGCTGCTCACCGAAGCAGTCGATTTCGTGAGGCGCGGCTAGTGACCAAAGCCACGCACACCGGCGTCTCCGATCGCGCTTTCGCTCTCGATTTAAGCTGCGTGATCGTGATCAGCGTCGGAATTTGCCTCTGGAGCCAACAGCTCAGCGCCATGACGCAGCTCGTCTGCGCCGTCCTGGGGCTGCGGCTGCTGCTATTCGCGCGCATCCCGCGGGACGAACGCGACCTAGCGGTCACTGCTGAATTGCTATTCTTCGGACTGTGTACGCTGCTGGGCGCAGCCAACGACTGGAACAGCGTCACGCGCCATCGCATCTACGACTACACCACGCCCGTCTACTTTCCAGAGCTGAGCCGGGTGCCCATCTGGATGTTGCTGTATTGGGGTTTGATCTTGCGGCTGGTGTCGTCGCTATTTCGCTGGACGCGCCTGCGTCTCCCGCCGTTGTCAAACGCCGTGCATCTGGGCCGTACGCCGCGGCATAGCAGCGTGCTTCGGATCGGCCTCTTGCTCTGCCTGGTACTGATCACGCGACAGACGATCTACCGTCTGTACCTCGACCCCGTGCTGTCCTGGTTGCCGTTTCTCGTCGGCATCGGCTGCTGGCTGCTCTTGGTTCGACCCAGCGCACGACAGCTGACGGTGCTCGCGGTCTTCGGCAGCGTGGGGCCCGCAGTCGAAGTGCTGTACATCCAGGTCGGTCAACTGCACGCCTATCACTTGGGCGTGCTTTGGGGCGTCCCCGTTTGGATCGCCCTGTGGTGGATCCTCTCGGCCGCGATTTGGGGTGAACTGTCCGCACGCATCGTGGCGCAACTAGTGCGTACCAAACCAAATCCGTCGGCAGTGAACTGTGGGAGGGCGGAAGCACTAGGCATCCGCGAAGCGGATGGGGGAGAAAACGGCGAAGCCGATTTTCCGGGGCGCCAGCCCCGAAGAATGGCTAGTGGCGGCGCCGCTTGCGGCGCGGCTGGGCGAAGCCCAGCGCATAAGTAGCAATCCGAAGGATTGTTACTTATGAGACAGCCCACTAGTCCGCACTCCTGGGCGTCTGACCGAGCCGATGGTCGCTCCTTAGCCCCATGCGGAGGGGTTTGGGTCGAGGCCCGGGGCCGCCCTTTTCCACTAATCCAGAGTCGGGTCGGCTTTGGCGTTTGGATCCCGACGGCGACGGATAGACTTGCGGGCATGAGCCCCCTGCCGCGCCTACAGCTCTTCGAGTTCAATGACGTCAGCTGGGCGGGCAGCGCTTTGCGCGACGGCATCGTCGAGACCCTGGGACGCTCGCTGCGATGGGGCCGCATGTTGCGCGGCCTGGTCGAGCCCTATTCCAGATTCCTTGAGCGCGCGGAGACCACCGCTGTGCTTGACCTGTGCGCGGGCACCGGCGGCCCCGCCCACGTCCTGTGCGAGGAATTCGAACGCACGGGCCGCACTTCGCCCCACTTCCTACTCACCGACTTGTATCCCCGCCCGGCCGCGTGGCAGGCGCTATGTGATACCCGCCCCACGGCGCTTTCGTTTCATGGGCAGCCCGTTGATGCAACGCGCATTCCGGAGGACCTTTCCCGCGGTCGTGCCCGAACCATCATCAACGCCTTCCACCACTTTCCGCCGGCTTTGGCCGCGCGCATTCTGCAGCATGCGGTCGCTAGCCGCGCGCCGATCTTTCGGTCCGAAGCCTTCCATCGCAACCCCCTCGGATTCGCGCCGTTCTTGCCTGCCGGCGCAGCGGCACTGCTCTGCAGTCCGCTGCTGGCTTCTGAGCAGCGCCTAGCAAAAGCGGCACTGACCTGGCTTTCTCCGGTCACCCTGGCCGCCGGAGTTTGGGATGGCATCGTCAGCACGCTGCGCGTGTACACCGAGGCCGAACTCCGAGCCATGAGCGAGCCCCTCGGCGGCGGATACACTTGGGTCTTCGAGTCCTACCGCGCCCCCTTCGGCGGCAAAGGCTACGTCTACTTCGGCGTACCCGGACGCTGAGCGGTGGGCGCTCCCCGGGCGACTCATTTCGACCGAGACGAACGGGACCACGTCGGCGATACTGCGCGCCCCGAGCTGGCGCTCGCGGAATCGCATACCAGGAGCAATAGATGAGTTTCGTACATCACGAGTTGAATACCGATAATCCAGCAGCAGCGAAGAAGTTCTACAAGGGCCTGTTCGGTTGGTCCTTCCAAGACATGAAGATGCCTGACGGCTCCGTATATTCGATGTTCCAGGCCGACCCGACTTCCGGCGGTGGCGTTCAGAAGAATCCTATGCCCGGCGCGCCCAACGCGTGGCTGCAATACGTCGGAGTCAAGTCTGTGAAGCAGTCCATGGCCAAAGCGAAGAAGCTCGGCGCGACCGTGCTCGTCGAGTACATGCCGATCCCGGAGCACGGGGCGCTTGGCATCTTTGCCGACCCCACCGGCGCAACCT
>CBDUPW010000277.1:0-9736 GCA_965369205.1 uncultured Polyangiaceae bacterium
CCACAGCACGCCCGTCGAACTCGCGAGCCGTTTTAGCTTCGCGCGTGGGTTGGCCACGCTACTTCTCCGCGCGGCTGCTGAGGACCGCGGCGCACGGCAACAGGATCAGATAGAAGCCCGCTGCAATGTAGAGCAAGACCGTCAAACCCGTGCCCAAGGCGAGGGCCACTGCGCCGCCGCTGGCGACCACACTGCCCACTCCGTTCATGCCCCAGAACCACGGGGTCTGCGCATCTAGGTCCGGGCGAGTGAGCCGGAGTCCGACAGGAAACGCCACCCCGAGACACGCGCCGAGCAGCGCCGAAACGCCCACGGCGAAGCTCACCCGCGCGACGGTGGACGCAGCCACGAACTGTCCCGAGAGGCTTGGCCAGCCGAGAGCAAGCGCCGAGAGCAAAAGGGCGATGCCCGCCGGGAATACGTACACCCAGGGGCGTCGGTCGAGGGGCAAGCGGTCGGATGCCAGGGAGCCGAGACCCGCGGCCGCGACCAAGCTGGACAGCACGACCATCAAGCTGAAGCTCGGGTGCCCCAGCACCAGGGACAGCTTCATGAGCAAGGCGATCTCCGCGAGCATGAAGCCGACGCCGATGGACGAGAAATAGACGAGCGCCGCGATGAGTCGCTTGCGGCTTTGGATCTTGGCCGCGCGTTTGCGTCGCGCCAGGGGGAGCACCACGGCCAGCACGACAAGGATGAAAGAGGTGAGCAGCGATGCGGCGAGGGCTTGGGTCGCGACCAGGTTGCCTTCAATGCTGCCTTGCGTGTCTTCAGTCGGCGGACTGAGCACCGCGCCGAGGCGTACGACATTGAAGAAGAACGGCCGCTCGTCGGTGCTCGGACGAAAGTCGAGTTTGGGTTCCAGCGCGCGCCGGTCCAGTTCTTCACGCGAGGTGGCGCTGAGCAGCCCTTCGATGCGGGGCACCAGCGCGGCCTGCCCGGGGACCACGACGGGCAAGAAGCCCTTTTCCTGGGCAAGCTGGCCAAGGGCCGCCAGGTCTTGGGCCGACAGCGGATCCCGCCCCACGATCAGGTTGGCCACGGGGCCGGCGGCCAGCACGGCCATATGATCCCGCGGGCGCTCCACGCCTCGACTGAGCAACGCGGCGTGCATCACGGACGTTAGCCGAGCGGTTTCAACGCTGGCCCAACGACTGATCGACAGCAGCCCGCCCGGTTTCAAGCGATCCAGAAACAGCTGGATGGCCTCCACGGTGTACAAGCCGTTTTCGCTCAGGGCATGGGCGCCGGCACCCGTCGCGGCCCAGGTGTCGATCAGAGACGCTTGAATCAAATCATAGTGATCGCTGTTACGCGTCAGGTAGCTGCGCGCCTCGTCGTGTACCAGCGTGACTTCCTTGCGCCCTCGGATCCCAGTCTCAGCACCGAGGGGCCCGTCCAGGATCTCCAAGAGCCGACCGTTGAGCTCGATACCGACGATGCGCGTATGGCCTGCGAGCAGCGCAGCCTGCACGTCTCGAGATCCACCGACGCCAATGATGGCAACCTCGCCGCCTTTGCGCAGTTGGTGGGCGGCGTGGGTCACGTCACATTCTAAGAAACGCAACGCTTCTAGGTTGTTGCCCACCAAGTAGATTGGAGTCGCGGCGTGACCATCGATCTCCATGCCTTGTTGCAAGATCGTCGGCGGCTTGCAGCGACCGCCCGCGCCCCACATCGCCGCGGGCAGCATGCCGCGCCGCAGGAGTTGCACTCGCGAATGACTGTTCCACAGTTCGAGCTCGATATGATCCCGAGACTCCGCACGCCCTTTGACCCAAAGTGGGCGCAGACCGCGGTCGGTGGCGCCGTTTCCCACGGCGAAGAGCCCCAGCATCGCCGCGGCAATGAGTGCGCGGCGTCTGGCATTGGTGTCCTTCGCGGCGTGAGCGAAGAGCGCGGCGCCCAGCGCGGCGACTGCACCGACGAAGATACAGGCGCTGGTGCCGTCCAAGAACCCGAGCAGCAGCACGACCAGCGGTGCTCCCAGCGCAGCGCCAACCAAGTCCGCGGCGTAGACGCGACCGGGGGGAAACCGCGTGCGGGTCAGCGCCGCTGCGACGATGCGTCCCGCAAAAAAGAATGGCAGCGCGATGGCCGCGGCAAACGCAAGGAACGCCACCAGGGTGGTGAGCAAGAGCTCCACTCGGAGTGGGATCACGAGCAACAACATCGCGGACGCAGCGATGCTGATGGCGAAGCGCACGCCGTCTTGCGCCAGAGAGCGCCCCAGCTCCTTGGGCGCCCAGCGCTGCGGGCGCAGGTATACGTCCACGGCGCCCGCAGTGAGTCCAAACAGCCCCATGCCGATGACCAAAAAGCCCAGGGAATACCAGGTCAAGACGGACAGCACGCGAGTGTCCAAGACCTCTAGTGCGAGCATTGCGCCGGTGGTGATGGCGAGCGCGAGCAAGAAGCTCGCCTGATTCAGCGGAGCTTGTGTTGGCGCCGCGTCGGCGTCGGCTTCGCGCGGCGGATCTGCGTCGCTAGCTTTCACGATGGGCTGCCGGAGCGCTGCAAGGAACTCGGGGGCGAACGCGCTACTTGCTGCCCTCGGTCCCATCTTCCGACGGCGGCGGGGGATGCGAATGCGAAACTGACGACTGCCTGCTCTGATAAGCGCGATTGGACGCTTCTTGGTAGAGCTCCTTGACCCTTGGCGCGTCGGGGTGCTGTCGCATGATCTGTATCAAACGTTGCATGGCCGGCCCGGGTGGGAGCGTCCCGTCGTAAAGGCCCAGCTTCGCCCGCAGCACCTTGCCTTCGACTAGGTCTTGAGGAACGCTGGTCAGGGCGGAGCGGGCGCCATCGAAGTCGCCGGCTTCTATCAACTGGTCCACTTGGTCGAGATCGCTGGTGGTCACGGGCTGTGCTCGCTCTTTCCCTACGCTTCTTTGTGGTCCACAGGGTACGAGGCTTTGTTTCCGTGGCGAAGACCCGGATCCACGCGATAGGCGTAAGTATCTGTATTTGCTCAGATTTTGAAGTGAGCGCCGGCGCGCATTTCACCCCTCGGGGTGGCGCTTCAATGGGTTCGGGGTGGGGCGGGAGCATGCTACCGTCCTGATCTCGACCTTGGATAGCAACGATGTCTTCTGATCGATCCCGCGGCGGCCAGAGTGATTCCCCGCCCAGGGACTTGCAGCGCGAGCGCGAGCAGTTCTTGCAGAACTTCACCAAGGGCGGTCGGCTCAGTGAGGAGTTCGTTGCGGAACTCGAGCGGGTGCGCACGCGGCTGGAAGAACTTGAGGCTGAAAACGCGACGCTGCGCGCCCAAGTCGAAACGGATTTGGCAGTACGCGAGCTGCTCGACAAGATCCAACACCTGGAATCCGAGAAGAGCGAGTTGCTTTCCCGTACCCACAAGGCCGAAGCCGTATCCACCGAGTTCTCGGAGCGCTTCGAAGAAGTGGAGTCAGAGTTCGCGAACCTTGCGAACTTGTTCGTAGCGAGCAACCAGCTCCACGCGAGCTTGTCGCCGCGTGGCGTCATGCGCCGCATCAAAGAAGTGCTGGCGCAACTGGTCGGTGCCGAGCGCTATTGCGTGTATCTTGCGGATCGCGACCAAGAGCAACTGGTGCCCGTCGCCTCCGAGGGACTGCGTGCCGACGAGCTCGTCAACCAACCCCTTGCGGACGGGCCCCTGGGTAAAGTCTTTTCCTCAGGCGAAGCCGGCGTGGACGAGACGGATCCCAGCCGAGGCGTCATTGAGCGGCCGGCCGCAGTGGTGCCGCTTTCCGTAGACGAACAGGTGGTCGGACTGATCGCGATTTTTTCCACCCTGGCTCAGAAAACCAAGTTCGATACCATCGACTTCGAACTCTTCAAGTTGCTCGGGCAACATGCTGCTTCCGCCCTAGTCAGCGCCAGCTTGTATTCCCAAGCCGAGCGCAAGATGCCGGGCCTCGAGGCGTTTTTAGATCTCAGTGTGTGAGCTGCCATGGCCGAATACTCCTGCTTGATTGTCGAAGACTCGCCGATGATGCGCCAGCTGTTGGTGTTCGCGCTGGCGCGAGTCAAGAACCTGCGCGTAACCGAAGCCGACGACGGCGTGGACGGCCTGCGCAAGCTGGCCAGTGCGCGCTACGACATCATCGTGACGGACATCAACATGCCCATCATGGATGGTTTGAAGCTGGTCAAACGGGTCCGTAGCGATCCGGTTCACAAGGACACCCCGATCGTGATCATCACGACCGAAGGCTCCCAAGAAGACCGGCAGCGCGCGTTGCAGCTGGGCGCCAACGCCTACATCACCAAGCCGATCCAGGCTCCTCAGGTGATTGCCACGGTCAAAGAGTTGCTCAAGATCGAGTAGCGCCGGCGCTCACTTCACTTCGCAGATGTTGAAGTAGGTCTTGCCCGGTTCGCAGCCCGACAGCTGCGGGTAATCGCATTTGCCCTGGTCGCAGAAGTTCTCGACTTTGCCGGTGCGCAAAAAGACATCCATTTGCCGCTCTGCTGCGTCCAGATCTCGGACGTTTCCGTGGGGATCGTCGCAGTGGGACTGGGGTTTATTGCACAGCGGATCTGGCGGCAGGCCGAAGGCGTATTCGACGTAAGCGGAGCCGGAGAAAGGCGCGGCCTTTTTCGGCAGTCCCCATATCTCGCGTCCACCCGTTTCCAGGTGGGTCGCCCCGACGGCGCGCGCCATGAGGTGTGCGCCCAAGTTCGTGACTTGGTGATCCCCCACCGCTGCGCGCATCAGGACCGAATGCGACTGGGTTCCCGGCAATGGGTCGTTTTCGATGTAGGGCGTGTATCCGTTCGGCTCGACGCGGTCCCACAGGGATTGTACCAGCGCTAGCAAGAGCTGTTGATCCCGCGCGTCGGGAAACGACACCGTCATGAAGAAGAAGAAGGGCAGAAAGTCTACGCTGCGGTTGAGCAAGAGGCTGTAGGGCTGACCCATTACCCCGAGCACGCCACGTTCCACGTCCGGCGTGACGGACATGTAGACGCCGCCGAAGATGCCGCCCTGGCTGATGCCATGGTAGTAACGCTCACTGGGCTCGAGGTACTTGCCGTAGGTGGCATCCTTGGCGAATCCACCACGCATCATCTTCATCAGCATCAGGTAGTTCAGAGCGCCCTGGTGCATGCGCTCGTACATGGCAGTGATACGGTGGAAATCCCCCGTGCCGAGCACGTCGATGATGAAGTTCGGATCGCCCGTGGACATGCCCACGAGGTTGGTCGCAAAAAACGCGTAACCGTATTTGTTCATGAAGCGGGCAAAGTGCCCGGAGCGGATCTGCTCTTTGGAACCGTTCAGGCCATGCCCATAGAGCAGCAAGGAGACAGGCTCAGTTAGGGCCTTTTTCGGAATGATCAGCTCGAAGGGCACCTGGTACCATGGCGTTTTCGCGTTTGGTTCGGGCATTCCGTCGGCGCCCAAAGAGAGTCGCGCGCCGGGTTTGTCCGCGCTCATATACTGCGGCACGCGCATGGTGCCCTCGATGCGAAACGCAATTTCGTTCGGTTCGAAATCCGTGTGGACCTTGTCGATGGTGTAGCTGGGACCGTCGGGTCCGACGAGCTTGATGGCTTCGTCGCGCATATGTAGCAACCAGCCCGTCGTGTCCTCGCGGCTGGAAGTGGTGAAGTCCCAGGCCAAGCGCAGGCTCTGCCGGGGCACCCCCACTGCATCCAAGCGCTCGAAGATGTCTTCGTACAGCCCGCGCCGTGGCGCTAGGGAAGGCTCCGAAGACTCGCGTCGGTCGCGCAGCGCGCGAAAGGCTTCGCTGGGCTGAAGCGAGCCTGCATCCGTAGACAGCTCACCGATGCCGACGATGTAGCGGCGCGTGTCGGCCAGGCGAACGGCGGGGCGTAGGATCAGCGTGCGGGTCTCGTCGTCGGGTCGTGAGAGATCAACTTCCGCGAAGTGCGCCACGCGCTTTCCGGTCACTGTATCGAGGATCACGGTTTTCGAGTCCGGCTCGAGGGAAGCCGCCAGATCCGATTCAGGGACGAGGCCGTCGGCGGTGGCGCCGGGCAAATGCACGAGGATCGGGCTCCCCGGGGAAAAGCCGTCGCGGGTGTTGACGGGCTCTGCAAGGACCTTCTTCTCACTCACGGGTTGGGGCAGCGAAGCGTCTGCGAGCGCCAGACGCAGCCCTGTCTTCGAACTCTCGTCTGGGCGCGTGAAGACGTTGGACGGGTAGGGGTGCAGGCAGTAGGCCGGCGCGATCGGGTCGCATTCCAGAGTCGGCCAAGTGAGCGTGTCCGGGACGGGGGCGACGAAGGACCGTTCCGCTTCGCCGTCGCCGCAGCCACTGGCGGTCAGTGTGAGAATGACTAGGCCCAACGTGCGAGCCGCGCCAGAGAGCAAGCGGCGGGGTGTCTTGTGCATACTTGTGTCGCCTGATGCGCGACCCTGCGCCGCATCCTGCGGCAAGCGTGGACCGCGCTTGTCGCGGCGTAGTATGCCAGAGTAGACAGGTTCGGCCAGCGTGACTTTCTGGATCAAGATCTGCGGCGTGCGCAACCGCGACGACGTGAGCGCCGTCCGCGAGGCCGGCGCTGATGCGATCGGCATGAATTTGGTCGAGGGCTCTCCGCGATTCCTGACCGAGCCTGAATTGCAGACCGTTTTCGATGCGGCGCAAGGCTTGGAGCGCGTGGCCGTGGTCGCGGATCCCACGCCCGCGGGTCTGACCGCGCTCCTGCAGCGTTTTCCCTTCGAGCGTGTGCAGCTACATGGCTTCGAGTCCCCGGAGCTGTTTCAGAAGCTGGACGCTCGGTGCTTCAAGGCGGTGCGGGTGGGCAGTCGGCAAGACGCCGCCGCCGCCATGGAGTTTGTGGGCGAGTGGGTTCTCATAGACGCCCGGGTGGAGGGCGTGCTGGGTGGCAGCGGCGTGCTCGTCGAAACGGACTGGGTGGTCGATTTGGCGAGCCAGCGCAAGATCGTGCTGGCCGGGGGGCTGACGCCGGATAATGTTGCCCAGCGCATCCGCGCATTGCAGCCTCATGGGGTCGATGTTGCCAGCGGAGTGGAAAAGAGTCCGGGAGTGAAAGACCCAAAGAAGATCGAGCGCTTCGTGCGCCAAGCCCGCTCGGCGGCCGCCTCATGAAAGGCCCGTGCTGTGCCATTGTCCTGGGCTGCGCCGCTTGCAGTTCGCCAAGCGTGATAGGCGCGCAGATCCTCGGCGCGGGGCAGGCGCAGCCAGGCCGCGTGATCGAAGAGCGCGTGGCCAAGGACTGTGCAGACGGCGCGCAAAATTCCCTTTCGGTGCTGCGTCGGGTGACCCTCGTGCAGAGAGAGGACGGGAAACGCGTATTGATTGCGCGTCGAGGCGACGACGACGCGCTGGCGATTGCCAACCAGCATACGGTCGGGGACGAAGTCGCGTATCAGGCCACCACGGCCACGGCCGGCGGCTGGCGCATCTTGCACGACTACCGGGTGCCCACGTCCGGCGGACGTTGGCACTTCGTCGTGACCGACATCTTCACCGAACGAGAAACACCCCAGGGCTTCGTTGCGTCCCCGGGTCGCCCATCCATCGCTTGCTGGCTCGATCCCGTAGCCGAAGCCGCGTCGGCTCCGGTCGCCGCGCAGCCCTCACCTGCGTCGGCGCCTGCTGACGCGGGTGCGCCGATGGGCGAGACGGGGGCGCCGTGAAAGGCTACTACGGGCAGTTCGGTGGGAGATTCGTGGCGGAGACGTTGGTGCCCGCCCTCGAAGAACTCGAAGCAGCCGTTGACCGCGTGGTGCTCAGTGAAGCGTTCCAAGCAGAGTGGCGCGCGCTGCTCAGCCACTACGTGGGGCGGCCCACACCGCTGACCGAAGCCAAGCGTTTGCGCGTCGCGCTGGCGGGGCACGTGGCTACGCTCGCTCTCAAGCGTGAAGATCTGTGTCACACCGGCGCGCACAAGATCAACAACGCGCTGGGCCAAGTGTTGCTCGCCAAGCGCCTCGGCAAGACTCGTATCATCGCTGAGACAGGCGCGGGGCAGCACGGCGTTGCCACGGCGACGGCCTCGGCCGTGCTGGATCTTCCCTGCGAAGTCTATATGGGTGAAGAAGATGTGCGCCGGCAGGCACCCAATGTTCTGCGTATGCAAATGCTCGGCGCGCAGGTCGTGCCGGTGAAGAGTGGTTCGCGCACGCTCAAAGACGCCATGAACGAAGCCTTGCGGGATTGGGTCACGAACGTGCAAACCACGCACTATTGCGTCGGCTCCGCCGCGGGCCCCCATCCCTATCCGGCCCTGGTAGCGGAATTGCAGCGCGTGATCGGAGACGAAGCCCGCCTGCAGTGGTCCGAACGCTTCGGGGGCTTGCCAGACGCGGTGGTTGCCTGTGTCGGTGGCGGTTCCAACGCGATCGGCATCTTTCGCGCGTTCATGGACGACGAGGTGCGCCTCTATGGCGTCGAAGCCGCGGGCAGCGGGCTTTCCACGGATCGCCACGCGGCGACTCTGACCCTGGGCCGGGTCGGCGTGCTGCATGGCTCCAAGACCCTGGTCCTTTCCGACGACGACGGCCAGATCCAAGAAGCGCACTCCATCAGTGCTGGGCTCGACTACCCCGGCGTGGGTCCCGAGCACGCCGCCCTCAAGGCCAGCGGCCGCGCGCAGTACCTCGCCGTTGCGGACGACGCTGCGCTCGCCGCTGCGCACCAGGTCGCGCGTTGCGAGGGCATCGTTATCGCGCTCGAGACCGCGCATGCTTTTGCCGCGCTGCCAGAAATTGCGGCCCAGGAATCCACACGACTCGGGCGGCCCGCCAACGTCTTGGTCTGTCTGTCCGGGCGCGGCGACAAAGATCTCGAGGCGCTGACGGCGGTGATGCCATGAGCGTTGTCCGCATCGAGCAGTGCTTTGCGGCTTGCAAAGCCGAAGGTCGTCCCGCCCTGATCGCCTATCTGACGATTGGCGATCCCAGTGTGGAGGATTCGCTGGCTTGCGCCCGAGCGGCCCTATCAGCCGGCGCGGACATCTTGGAGTTGGGGGTGCCGTTTTCGGATCCGTCTGCGGACGGGCCTACGATCGCAGAGGCAAGCCAACGTGCCATCGCCGGTGGCGGTAGCCTGCGCGCGGCCCTCGCTCTCGCCACGGAGCTGCGCAAAGACTCCGACGCGCCTTTGGTGCTGTTCACCTACGTCAACCCGGTGATCGCCTTTGGCGAAGCGCAGCTGCCCGCCGCGGCCGCGGCGGCGGGCATCGACGCATTGCTGCTCGTGGATTTGCCGCCAGAAGAAGGCGCGGAACTGCGTCAAGGCTGCCGCGACAGCGAGCTGGCAGTGATTCCGCTGCTTGCTCCCACCACCACGCCGGAGCGCGCCGCCATCTTGCTGCGCGACGCTCGGGGCTTCGCATACTACGTGTCGGTCACGGGCGTCACCGGCACGGGCAGCGCGCCCCTGGCGCAGGCCGCCAGCGCCGCCAATGCGCTCTCTCAGGCGCACTCCCTGCCCGTCGTCGTCGGCTTCGGCGTGGACTCTGCGACGAAGGCCGAAACCCTGGCCCGGGCCGGCGTCGACGGCGTCGTTGTCGGCAGCGCCATCGTCCGTCAGATCGCCGCCGCAACGACGCCCGCAGAGCGCGTCGACCGAGTCCGAAGCCTCGTCGCGCAGCTTCGTGCGGCGCTGCAAGCCCGCTAGGTCCGATCCGTTGGCTTGGCTTGGGGGCCGATCGTGCCTAGCGCTGTCGGATGAGTTCCGCGAGTTCGAATAGGTGGGGGTCGGCGGCTCCGAGTTTTCGCACGGCGTCGGCAAGCTCCAGCACGTAC
>CBDUPW010000278.1:0-9718 GCA_965369205.1 uncultured Polyangiaceae bacterium
AGGCCTCGTGCACGGTGATCTATTCCGCGACAACGTGCTGTGGCAACAGGATCGCATTGGCGCGCTGCTGGACTTCGAAAGCGCGTCCCGCGGCGCGCTCATCTATGACCTCTGCGTGTGCGTGCATGCCTGGTGCTACGGAGACCACTTCGTGCCCGCGCTGGTCCGGGCCCTTGGCGATGGTTATCAGGCGGAGCGCCCCCTCACGTCGGCGGAGCGCGCAGCGTTTAGCGTGGAGGCGCGGGCTGCCGCGTTGCGCTTCGTGGCGACGCGCATGACGGACTATTCCCTGCGGGCGCCACCGGGAAAGCCCCCGCTGCGGGACTATCGACGTTTTGTGGCCCGTGCCGCTGTGGCGGAGTCCGGCGAACTGGCAGGCATGTTGGGCATTTAGCCTGAAAAACAGACGGCGGCTTCGCCGCTTTGTCGATTGCGTCAGTTCGACCTCAGCCTTAGGTTTCGATGATTGGGGTCCAACAAAGGTCGTGACTGCCTGTGGCAAGAGTAGGTGAGCTAGATTTTAACGGTTTCGTCGACGGGCGCCGGAACCAGCGCCCGGGGTTCGTTAGCGATGGCAACGATCACGCTTATGCCTACGCCTGGGACAAGACCACTCGCGCCGCGTTCGAGCGCGTCAAACCCGTAGAGCTCGCCGTCGCCGCCGGCGTGCGCATGTTCAAGCACATCGGTAAGGCGCAGCTTCTGGGTCAAGCCGTCAAGGTGGGTCCCCGGCAGTTTCCCCGGGTGCATGCCTTGGCAGAGAGCTGCGCGCAGACCCTGGGGATCTCCACGCCCACGCTCTACGTGGTGAACAACCCGCACCTGAACGCCGCCACCTACGGCACCAACGACGACTCCTTCATCATGGTGCACTCGGCGCTGGTGGATCATTTGACGGACGAAGAGTTGCTGAGCGTCATTGGCCACGAGTGTGGGCACATTCACAACAGCCACGTGGTGTACCTGACCGCGATGCATTACCTATCGCATATGGCGGGTCTGGTCGTGCGCTCCATCGGGCTGCCCGCGCTGCTTGCGCTTCGGGCATGGTCGCGTCGGGCCGAGGTGACCTGCGATCGGGCCGCAGCGCTGTGCACCAAAGACATGGACGTGGCGTTGCGGGCGTTGACCAAGCTCGCCCTCGGGTCACAGAAGCTCTACGAGCAGCTGGACATCGACGCGTTTCTCGAACAACACGAAGAAGCCAAAGACTCCGTCGGGCGTTTCAGCGAAGTCTTTGCCACGCACCCGTGGCTGCCCAAGCGCGTGCTTGCCCTGAAGACCTTTGGCGAAAGCCAGCTCTTCCGTGAGCACATTGGTCTGGGCGCCGCCGGCCTCAGCATGCAAGAGGTAGACGCGCGGGTCCACGAAGTGGTGAAAGTCGTGGGCTGAGGCGACGGCGAAGTTCCTGCCCACGCGTTCGCGCCGCCCGACGGCGCACCCTCTGCCCTTGGAGGCCAGGCGATGTTTGACGATTTTCAAGAACAGAAGAAGACCCTACTCGGCCAGCTGGAAAGCTTAGACGGACTCGCCAGGCGGGTGGGGGCCCACAGTCTTGCGGCCCGCGTGCAGGGCGATGTGATTGAGAAGCTCGCTAGCGGCCGCTTTCATCTGGTCGTTGTCGGGGAGTTCAACCACGGCAAGACGACCTTCGTGAACGCGCTGCTCGGCGAAGCCGTGCTGTCCGTCGGCGTCACGCCCACCACCGCGGTGATCCACCATATCGTGTACGGCGAGGAAAAAAGCGCGCGCCGCGTGCACGCCGACGGCAGTAGCGAAGCCGTGCCTTTCGAGCACGTGCGCGACTTCGCCGTGGGCGCCGAACGCGCCGGGGAGGAGCTGAGCTATTTGGAAGTCGCCTATCCGGCGCCGCTGCTCCAAGACGACATCGTGCTCGTCGACACTCCCGGCGTGAACGATCTCTCGCTGACGCGCGCGGAGATCACCTATGGCTACATCCCCCGCTCCGACGCGGTGCTCTTCGTGCTCGACGCGGGCCAGCCGCTGAAGGAAAGCGAGCGACAGTTCCTGCAGCACCAACTGATCGAAAAGAGCCGCGACAAGATCGTCTTCGTCGTTGCCAAGACCGACATTTGGTCTCCGGCCGAAAAGGAAGAGGCCCTTTTGTACGTGCGCGGGCGATTGGGCGAGCTGCTCGACGCGCCGCCGGTCTTTGCGGTCAGTTCCCAGGCGGCGCTGGCCGGGGACGCTGAGGCCAGCGGGCTGCCCGCGCTGACCCAACACTTGCAGCGCTTTCTGGCCGAAGAACGCGGTCAGCTGATGCTACAGAACGCGGCGCATGCGGGTCTGGGCGCTGCGGACATGCTGTCCAGGGGCGTCGACGCGCGTCAGCGAGCGGCGGCCTTCACTTCGGAGCAGCTCACCCGCCGCATCGAGCTCTTGGAGCAAGATCTCAAAGGCCATACCGAGACCATTGAGTCGCGACGCCTCGCGATCCGTGAAGAAGTTGGCTCCATCAAGGCCTGGGCCCGCCGGGATCTGGATCGATTCTGCGACGATGTGCTGGCGCAGCTGCCGGGGCTACTCGAACGCTCCAGTGGCGAAGACTTGAAGCAACACCTAGGGCCGTTCTTGGAACACGCGTTCCGGCGCTGGGCCGAGGCGGAAACCGCGGAAATCGCTGGAGCGCTGGAAAAGCTCGCGGAGCGCATGGTGGCGCTGGCCCGAGAAGACGCCAGCGACGTGGGGCGCCGCGTGGGCGACGCCATGGGCGCGGAGCTCAAAGCGCCGAAGATCGAAGTCGATCGCTTTGCCTACGACGTTGGCATTTTCGCGGTGCTCAGCGTGGGCATGGGCGTGCTCTTCGCCAACGCACTGCTCGGCGGGATCTTGCTGGCGGCAGCACCGGCGCTGGCACTATGGAATCGCGGGCGGACGGAACACGAAATCAAGAAGCGCGCGCTCGAGCTTGCCCCCGTCGTGTTGCGGGAGACGGCCGCCAAGGTCGGGCCGCAGATCGATCAAATGGTCGAAGAAAGCGCCGAGCATCTCGACAACTGGGTGCAAACGGCGGGACAGGAGCTGCACCGGGAAGTGATCGAAGTACTGCAGGCGGTACAGCAGGAAAAATCCAGCGGCGACCAGGACGTCGAGGCGGAGCGCGTCCGCTGCGCGGAGCTGGCCAGCGACCTGGGCCAGCTGATTGCCACCCTCACGGACTTCCGCGCCAACCTGGCCAAGGAGCCGCCCGAGGCCGCGTCGTGAGCATCGCTCGGGGCGGGCGCCTGCCCGAAGGCGTCGCGGAGGCGATGGAAGCGCTCAATACCAGCGTGTTCGTGGACAATCGGCTGTGGCGCGAGGACATCGCCGGCTCCGTCGCCCATGCCCAGGGTTTGGGGCGCGCCGGGGTGATCAGCCTGGCGGACGTGGCGGCGCTCGAAAAGGGCCTCGCGCAAGTTTCCGCGGAGATCGAGTCCGGCAGCTTCCAATGGGACGCCGCCAAAGAAGACGTGCACATGAATATCGAGGCACGGCTGATCGAGATCCTGGGGGACGTCGGCGGCAAACTGCACACCGGCAGATCCCGCAACGACCAAGTCGCGACGGACTTGCGGCTGTGGCTACGCGGGCGCTGCGCGGAGCTGCGATCGGCGCTGATCGAGCTCGGCTCCACCCTCACGGAGTTGGCGGACCGCGAGATCGACGTGCTGATGCCTGCCTACACGCACATGCAGCGCGCGCAGCCCAGCCGCCTGTCGCACCATTTGATGGCCTGGCAAGAGCTGATCCGCAGAGACGAAGCGCGGTTGGCGGACGCCGCAGAGCGCCTGAACGAGTGCCCGCTCGGTGCGGGGGCGGTGGCCGGCACAGGCTTCCCCTTGGATCGCGAAGCCACAGCCCGTGCGCTGGGTTTCGATCACGCAACGCACAACAGCATCGACTCGACGGCCAGCCGGGATTTCTTGATGGAGGTCTCCGGCGCGCTGGCGATCCTGGGCGTGCACCTTTCGCGTATCGGTGAAGAAATCGTGATTTGGTCCATGCACGAGATCGGCTTTGTGGCGCTTTCAGATGCGTTCACCACCAGCTCCAGCATGATGCCGCAGAAGAAAAACCCCGACGTCGCCGAACTGATCCGCGGTAAGGCGGCGGTGCTCGTGGGTTGCCACACCACGCTCTTGGTGCTCGAAAAGAGCTTGTCCTTCGGCTACGGCCGAGATCTGCAGGAAGACAAGCGCCCCATCTTCGATGCTTGCGACGCGGCATTGGTCAGCGTGCGCGCCCTTTGCGGCGCCCTGTCCGAGGTGCAGTTCCGGCGCGAGCGCCTGGAAGCGGCCCTCGGCGCCGGCCACGTCTGCGCCACGGATCTTTCCGACTACCTCGTCACCCAAGGCGTGCCGTTCCGCCAAGCGCACCACATCGTCGGCGGCCTCGTGCGCGTGGCGGAAGAAAAGCAGGTGCAGCTCGGCGAACTGAGCGACGCCGAGCTGACCGCGGCGCACCCGGCGCTCGGTCACGCCGACGCCCGAGCCGCCCTCGAACCCAGTGCCGCCGTCGAGCGTCGCAGCGCCCAAGGCGGCCCCGCCCGCGCCGCCGTCACCGCCGCCATCACGCGGGCGCGCAGTCATTGGGCTGCTCGGCGGGGTTAGGCCACCGCGCTCCCCTCGAGACTCGGCAACGCAGTCAGAACGAAAATCCCGGCCGCGCGGTTTCGCTCTGATTGGGACCGGTGAAGACGAAGCGGGTGCGGCCGGGTTTGCGCTCTTCGAACACGCCGGTGTTCCACAGCACGATGGTGGTCAAGATCGCGGCTCCCACACCGGTGCCGATGGCAACCCAGGTGGGGAAGGGGGCCGCTTCTTTCGGTTGCGGTGGGCCGTCGAAGACCGAGCCCGCGCCCTGGCGCCAGGGCAACAGCGGTCCACAGGACGCGCCGGAACAGGTCGCCACGTCGATGCCAAGCGCCGTGGACTGCACCACCACGTAGCGGGGGCAGCTGGTGCCTGCAGCAGGCAGCGCCTTGCCCGCGCTGATCTGGGCTCCCGCCAAATCCGCACTGCTGCACGGCGCGGAAGCTGGGATGACCAAACTGCGCTCTTTTTCGCTGAGGGTGACCCAGCCGGCAAAGGCGATGCGCCCTTCGCGCAGAATGCGCACGTGGTGCTCGCCACTTGGCACGCGCAGCGGCGGCGTGCGCTCGACGCCGTTCCAAAAAACCTGATCCGTTTCACGGTGGCCGCGCAGCACCACCTGAACGTCGCTGGCGGGGCGGCTGATCCGGGGCGGGCTTTCCCCCAATGCGGGAGCGCGCATGCCCTCGAGCACCACGCGGGCGCGCAGCATCTTCTGGGCCGCGCCGCCCGTGCTGGTCGCGTCGTCGGTGTTGGCCGCGGCGTCCGCGCTGGCGCTGCGGCTGAGCAATGCATACGCCAAGGCGTAGCGTTCGGCCATCAGCCACGCGGCTTGGGGTAGCGCCGGGGTGTCTCTCAGTAAGCGGTCTACCGCTTCGAGCTTTTCCGAAACTGCCGCGTCATCAAGGGTGCCGAGGGCGACGCGCGCCTGTTCGAGCAGCGCCTCCGCTCGCGTGCCGACGCCGTCGGAGCTCCCTGCCGCTGGGCGCTGCGCCTGCGTCGGGAATTCCAAGCGCGCGTGGCGCGCCGCGGCCCAGGACTCCAAATGGGGCTCCGCCGAAATCTGCGCTGCCGCGCCGCCCACGACGATGACGTAAAAGGTGGGTGTCACGCCGAAACGCTCCGACTCGGCCAAAAAGACAAGTCCCCAGCAGACAAGAGGAGTGATCTCCCGGCGGCAATTGAGTTACGCTGCGAAGACTTCCGGCGGTGGTCCGCCATGGCCCGTGCTCCCGCCCCCGGGAAAGGACATGCTGTGCAGCTTGATTTCAGCGCCCGCGAGCTCACGATAAAACTCGTCTACTACGGTCCGGCGCTCAGCGGAAAGACGACGAACCTTCAGTCGCTGCATAAGGCGGCAGATCCTTCGGCGGCCGGCCGGTTAATGACCCTGGAAACCCGGGACGACCGCACGCTGTTTTTTGATTTGCTGCCCCTGACCTTCAAAGACCGCAGCGGGCTTTCGGTGCGTCTGAAGGTGTTCACGGTGCCCGGGCAGGTGATTCACGCGTCCACCCGACGGCTCGTGGTGCAGGGCGCCGACGGCGTGGCCTTCATTGCGGATTCGCAGATTGCCGAGACGCAGAATAACGCGGATTCGTTCATGGATCTGAAAGAGAACCTGAAGGCCAACGGGCTGAATCTGAAGCAGATGCCCTTGATCATTCAATTCAACAAGCGCGACCTTTTGGATGTGCGCAGCGACGCCGAGATTGCCGAGCTCGCGGCTCAGGGCCGGGAACCCGTGTACCTGGCCGTGGCGACCCGCGGTGAGGGCGTCGTGGAGAGCTTCGTGGGCATGTTGCATCTGACCTGGAGTGCCTTGAACGCAGAGCACGATCTGAACAAGAAGTTCGGATTCGACTCCGACGCATTCATCAAGCGCGTGGCCACGCAATTGGGGGATGATCGCCCGGTACAAGAAATCTTGGGGCAGTGTGTCGGCGGCGCGCTGGACGTGCTGACGCCGGAGGCCGCCGGCTGATGACGTCCGCAGCGGAAACTGGCCTTGGTTTCGACGAGCTCACCGTAGGCAAGGGGGCGAGCATCGAAGAACTCGTGGATCGATCTGCCCTCGGCGAGCTGACGGTGTCCTTCTTCGAGTTGTTCCGGGTGCCCATTCGGGTGTTCAGCGAATCCGGCCAAATCCTGGCAGACGCCAGCGAGCAGCCGCCCTTATACGCCTACCTGAACACCACCAAGGGCGGCCGACGAGCGCTGCAAAAGGTCGTGGACGACGTCAAGCGGGTCGATCCGGGTAGCGACGGGGAAGTCATCCAACCCTGCGTGACGGGCGCGCTGTATCAGGTCGTCGCCATTCGTTATGACGAGCGCCCCCTTGGCCGCATCATCATCGGGCCCTTCATGCCGCCGGACGCCCTCGAGCCCCGGCCCGAGATGCTCTTGCTCGACGATGCCATCGAAGCGGAACGCGCGCGGGAACTGCTGCTCGAGATGCCCCGCGCGCGATCCGAAACGGTGCTGCAGATCGCACGGCACCTGCGCAAGTCCCTCGACTTGATTCTGTTTTCGGGACACAAGGCGCTGCTTACCAGCAGCATGCATCTGGCGAGCGTACGCGAGAGCTTTCGCGAGCTGCAGGACAAAAACGCCAAGTTGCAAGGGGCCTACGATCGGCTCAAGGAGCTCGATCGGCTGAAGAGCAACTTCTTGGCGACGGTCTCCCATGAGCTGCGCACGCCGCTCACGTCCATCATTGGCTACAGCGAGATGCTCTCTGAAGGCATTGCGGGCCCCCTGTCGCCGGAGCAAACGGAGTTCGTCAGCACCATCCACGAGAAGGGTGAACAGTTGCTCGAGCTGATCAAGGGGCTCTTGGATCTCTCCAAGCTGGAGAGTGGCACCATGAGCTTGCGCAAGAGCGATCTGGATCTGACTCCGGTGATCCAGGACGTGGCGGCCACCTTGGCGCCCACGGCGCGCAAGAAGAAGGTGAAGATCCAGGTGGAAGCCCAGGGCGTGATGCCCACGGTCTGGGCCGATGCCGAGCGCCTGCGGCAGGTGTTTCTGAACCTCACGGAAAACGCCATCAAGTTCACGCCGGAAAACGGCACGGTGACGCTGTCCGTGGAGCCGTCGCTTTTGGAACGCCAAGCTGACGCCGAAGAAGGCGGACTGGTTCTGTTTTCGACGCGCCGCGCGGCCATCGAAGTGCGCGTTTCCGATACCGGCGTCGGCATTCCTGAAAACGAGCGCGCCCGGGTATTCGACGCGTTCTACCAAGTTGATTCCAGCTCTACTCGAGAGCACGGCGGCACCGGCCTGGGCCTGTCCATCGTGCGTCGGCTGGTGGACTCCCACGACGGCACGGTGCACATCGAAGGCAACGAGCCCCACGGAGCCGTTTTCGTGGTGCGACTGCCGTGCCGCCGCACCACCATCGTGTGATCGCGAACGGCAAGCCCATGGACGAGCAAGACGCCGTAGCGCTCTTGCAGCGTGTTTTCGGAACCAGCGCGCGGACCTTGGTCGACAACGGTGACGACGCCGTCGTGTTGCGCAACGTGCCGCGGCCTTTGGTGGTGTCTGTGGATGCCAGTGTGCAGGGCGTGCACTTCGATCGCGATCATCTGTCCCTGAAAGACGTCGGATTCCGCAGCCACGCGGCTGCGGTCAGCGATCTCGCAGCCATGGCGGCGGCGCCGATCTGCAGTCTGTCCGCGCTGGTCGTGCCCAAAGGCTTTTCGCGTCGCGAGCTGGCACAGCTTGCGGCCGGTCAGCAGCTCAGCGCCATGCAGCACGATTGCGCGGTCGTGGGCGGCAATCTGTCGCGGGGTTCGGAGCTCTCGGTCACGACGACGGTGATTGGGTCGGCGGCGCTGCCGACGCTGCGCAGCGGCGCCCGGCCGGGGCACGGGATTTGGCTGATCGGCCCGGTGGGACTCGCCCGCGCTGGGCTCGAGTTGCTGCGGGCCGATCAGGCCCCGCGTATGAATCGCAGTGCACGCGCCGCGGCGCTGGGGGCATTCCGTCGTCCGCGGGCCTTGCTGGCGGAGGGCCGCCGCGCTGCCAAGAGAGTCAGTGCGCTGATCGACGTTTCGGACGGTTTGGTGCAGGACGCTGATCAGATCGCCCGCGCCAGCGGGGTACGCCTCTGTTTCGACTGGACGCTCTTGGAGCGCTTGCCCACGGCGGAGCTGAGGGCTGCGGCGGTGGCTTTCGGCGTGCACCCCCTTGAGTGGGCGCTCGCCGGGGGCGAAGACTATGCCTTGCTCGCCACTGCGCCGGGGCGAAGTCGCCTGAGCGGCGCTCGGCTGTTGGGGCAGGTCACCCGTGGCCGGGGCGTGCGCCTGGTTGGCGCGCCCGCGTGGGCCAAGCGCCTACGCGGGTTTGACCATTTGCGCTGAACTCAGCGGCAAGCGCCGGGCATGCCGGCGCCTTTGAGGGCACCCTGCACAACCCCGATCACGCTGCCTTTGTCTTTGCCCTGGGCGACTGCGGCGTGGCAGGCGGCCGCTGCCTGCATCATGTACATGTTCGTGGGCGGCGGGGCGTTGGCGGCGTTCTGCGAGAGCGCGTTGCAGCAGGCCTTGAGGCTGGCTGCGGGTTTGTACGGGCCCGTTGGCTTCTTGCCTGCCTCGGCATCCGCGTCGCCGTCGAGTCCGGCGTCCTCGATGGCGAGCTCAAGGGGCGCGCTTGGCGCAGCGACCGGCTCGCTTGAGGGGAGGGGCGGCGGCGGTTCGTCCTTCTTGCAGCCCGGGGACAAGAGCGCTGCGGCTGGAACGATCAGACCGAGCCCGAGGGGGGCAAGCAACGACCGGAGGAAGGATGGGCTGGGGTTCTTCATTTTCGATTCCTTGTCCTGAGCTCGTCTTCTAATTCACGTCTGACGTCGTGGGTAGAAATGTTCTTCAGCCGCCGGACCTTACACCTCAGCAGCCCTCTGGCACCTTTAGACCTAGGATTTGCGCGCGGATCAACGTTTTTGCAGCACTTTCGCTCGAGCGCCCGTCGCCGACCCGTTCGGCGATCTGGCGGCAAATGCTCGCCGTGATCTCGAAGCGCTGATCCTTGCGATGCTTGCGTTTTGCCTCGGCCTCCAAGGCAGTGCAGCAGGCGAGGGTGCGTGCGCGGGCGGCTTTTTGGTCCCCGGGGGCAGCCGTGCC
>CBDUPW010000279.1:0-9713 GCA_965369205.1 uncultured Polyangiaceae bacterium
CAGCTTCGGTTCCGTGAGCGCGATCATCGTGTCGGGCATGGGGGACCCGCTGGTGAATCCGGAGATCTACGAGATGCTGGCCGAGGTGAAATCTCGGGACCTGCATTTGACCGTGCTGACGAACCTCGTCGCCGCGGATATCGATCAACTTGCGCGTGCGCGCGTCGATCAGCTCCTCGTCGGTGTGCACGGGGCTTCGCCCGCGACACACATGGCGTTTCCCCCGGGTTGGACGGAACGCCATTTTCACGATCTTTGCAGGTACCTGCGCGTGCTCCAGCAACTCGGCACTCAGACGCGGTTTGTGAACGTCATCAGCCGCGACAACGCCCATGAACTCTCGGAGATGGTGCGCTTCGGCAAGAGTTTCGGCACCGAGCGTGTGAATTACAAACTGGCCAGCCTATTTGCCGGCACGGAGGCGTGCTCCATCGACGCCCAGCAACGCAGAGAACTCTCTACGCGGTCCATCCCGGAAGCCGTCGCACTTGCCGCGGAGCTGGGTGTGCGCACCAATCTGGACCTGTTTGCCCAACAGATAGCGGCGGCCGAGGGCAGCGCACGGGCAACGACGCCCATCGCAGACGTCGGTTGCTACATGGGCCACGTCTACACCCGCATCACGGTGGCAGGAGACGTTCTGTACTGCTGCAACACCCAGGTGCGGGTCGGCTCTCTCGATGACGCACCGCTATCCGTACTGTGGGCCGGTTCCACCTGGCAGGCGCTGCGCGAACGGTTGGCGCGGGGCGAATACTTCCCTGGCTGCGACAAATGCGGAAAGTTTGAGCAGAACCTCAAGTGGGCCCAGCGCGTCGCGTCGGCCGGTATCCCCCGTGCGGCGGCAACTTCAGCACCTACGGACGTCAGGCTGAGGGTCGTGTCTTGAGCCGGCGCATCCCGACCATCGAATGGCAAGTTGCCGGTGCGTGTAACTACGACTGCTCCTATTGCATTCAGTCCAGGCGCTATCGCCGCGGGCGACCCAGCGCGGACGCCCTCGAGAAGCTGATCGACGTATTTGCTAGGCTGCCCGGCGAGTGGGAAATCAAGTGCAGCGGTGGCGAAGCGTTTGCCCACCCACTTTTCATGCAGTTCGTCGTGCCGGAACTCATGGCGCGCACCCGCCACCGCATCAGTGTGTTGACGAATTTTTCTTCGGATCGCGAAGAACTCGCTCGCTTCGTCGCTTTGACGCGCAGGCGCCTTTCGGTCTTTTCCGCGTCGTTGCATCTGGAGTTCGTGAGCCTCAAGGACTTCGCCGCGAAAGCAGAGTGGTTCTGTGGAAGCCTTGAGCCGAGCGTGCGGTTCGTGGTGAATCAGGTTGTGCTCCCCGGACGGGAGGCCGACGCCGCGCGCGCTCAGGCCGAACTTCGTTCACGCGGCATTCGTTGGTTTCCACAGTTGTACAAAGTCAAGGGTGGCGTCTTTGACTACGAACATCCGGAGCGCTTGATTTCGCTGATTGGCTCCCGGCCGGACCCAAGGCGGGCCAACATTGCACCTTCCTACCGCGGCAAGTTGTGCCACGCGGGCGTGGAGTACTTCGTGGTGGACAAGGACGGTGGCGCGTGGTCGTGCCGGACGGCTAAACGCCACGGCGAAG
This sequence comes from uncultured Polyangiaceae bacterium, assembly GCA_965369205.1. GTDB lineage: Bacteria > Myxococcota_A > Polyangia > Polyangiales > Polyangiaceae > JACKEA01. The sequence goes on from CBDUPW010000279.1 coordinate 1,607, forward strand.
GCTACTTGGGCAACCTGCATGACGGCGCGCTCACGCGACTTTCAGCGCCCACCCCCTGCCCCTACGATATCTGCCCCTGCACCGTTCCCGCCAATCGCGGCATGATCGAAGGCGTGGGACCCCAGCTCCAGCCGCCACATGCAACCGACGGCTCAGACACCCCGGTGGCGCCGTGAGCGTACCGCCGTACCCGATCGAAGGGGTGGCGTCGTGGAACATGAACACCACGTGCAACTATCGCTGCAGCTACTGCACCCAGCGCTTCTTGGACGACCGAGCAGCCTGGGCCCGAGACCTTCCGCGCTTTATCGATGCCTTTCTCGCCCTTCCGGGCGACTGGGAGATCAAGCTGTCAGGCGGTGAGCCCTTCCGGCACCCGGATTTTCTTCAGTTGGTCCAGGCCTTGTGCGAGGGCGGCCGACGGGTGAGCGTCGTTACGAACTTCTCCGCAGAGCTTCCCGAGTTACTCGAGTTCGCGCGGCTCACGTCGGGACGTCCGGGCGTCATTTCCGCGTCACTGCACTTGGAATACACCAGCGCCGAGGCGTTTCTCGAGCGCGCGCGGCTCGTCGCTTTGGCGCATCGGGGCTCCCTATGCGTGACTTGCGTGGCCACGCGCGAGAACCTGCCACGGCTCCGCGAGCTGGAAGCTAGCTACAGCGCCGCCGGGCTCACCTTCAAGGTCCAGCCGGAAAAGCAGGATCGGGAAGTCATCGATTACAGCGCCCATGAGCGCGAGCAATTGATACAGCTCGGCGGCCACAATGGGACCGGCAAGATAGAGCCGTGTTTCGAGGGTCGCGCATGCTGGGCAGGTGCCCGCTACTTCATCGTCGACCACAAGGGCAACGCTTTTCGCTGCTACCCCGCCCGCCGCTACCGGAAGCAGCGCTTGGGCAACTTGTTGGACGGCAGCTTTCGACTCCTTGATGGCGCGGAGGCATGCGAGTATCGCTACTGCAATTGCACCGTGCCGCAGCAGCGCGGCATGGTCGACGTCACAGAAGGCAGACAACCAACGGACGGCGCCCAGTCCGTAGCAACAGGAGATACGTCGTCATGCTAGCGGGTCGAATGAAGCGCAAACACTTCCTGCTGCTGGCCAGTCTTGTGGGCGTGCTGCTGGTGGGCGGGCTCTTGGCCGCGGGGGCGGCGGGCGGTTTTTTTCTGGCGAACTCGGAGCCGGAGAACGTCACCAGCCAACGTCCGAATCCTTCGCCGGCTTTCCAACCGGCCGTGCCTCAGGCGGAGACGCCAGCCGAGGCCCCCGCAGGGGGCGGCCCCAGTGAACGGCCCGTCGACAAGGACGTGATGCAATGGGCCGGCAAGAGCCTCGGCAGTGACAAGCTCAAAGACGTGACCAAGGGGCGCCCGTACAAGGTCAACCTCTACCAGGACAGCGGCAAGTCCACGATGAACCGCGCAAAGCTCGACTTGAACCGCAACGACAAGTGGGACGAAAAGTGGACCTTCGACGGCCCGAACATCACGCGCCAGGTCGCTCCGGCCGACGACGAGAACTACACCGAGACCTACATCTGGAACGGCAGCGCCTGGGCGAAACAGTAGGTCCATCCGCGCCAGCGTGCTCCGGGACGTTCGGCGCTACTGCCCTCAGCCCCGCACCTTTGCTTCCAGGGCCTCGAGCACGCTGACGATATTGGGACGCTGCTCGAAGAAGCCCGCCCAGGGATCGCCGCGTTCGGTCAGCCGCAGGGGCACGGTGTGTACGGTGTAGGCCGCAGGGTCCAGGGCCGCGGACACTTCAGCCCAGTCCAAGGGCGTGGAGACGCGCGCACCTTGGATCTCGCGGACGGAATACGGCGCGACGATCGTGCGACTGCGTCCCGTCTGCCCCGTGTCGACGTAGACTCGAGCGCCGCGATCCGCGACGCGTCGCTCCATGGTCGCGATCTTCGGGTGCGCCGCCGCGAGCAAACCGCCGAATAGCTCGGCCAGCGCTCGGGTCACGTCAAAGGGCACACCGGGGCCCACGGGCACGAGCACATGCAGCCCGGTCTTGCCGCTGGTCTTTGGGTAGCCGCACAGGCCGACCTCTTCGAGGAGTTCCTTCAGCGCCAGAGCCAGGGTCACCGCTTCACGGAGGGACGCGAGCTTGACGTCAAAGTCCATGGTGAAGAACGCGCCGCATCCCAAGTCCTGCTTGCTGCTGGCGAGCATATGGATCGGGATGGCGCCCAGATTTGCGATGTGAACCAAAGAGTCCACGTCGTCCAAGAGGAACACGGTTTTCTCCCCGCGATGCTCCAAGTCCTCATCGTCGCGCAGCTCGAGGGTGCTGATCCACTCCGGCGTGCCTTCGGGAGCGCGCCATTGGTAGAAGCTCTTGCCATAAATACCGTCTGGGTAGCGTACGAGCACCACGGGGCGATCTCTGAGAAACGAAAGCATCGTGGGAGCAACGCTCGCGTAGTAGTCGACGAGGTCGCCCTTCGTGATGCCGTCTTCGGGGAAGAACACCTTGTCGCGATTGCTCACGGGCACACGACCGGACGCCTCCGTCGGCGCGGGTTCGACGATGACCGGGTCGTCGCCCCGGGACGGTAGTGCGCGACACGCGCTCGGGACGACATCGTCGCGTATGCCCCGAAGCACCGGGTGCCTCAGGGATCCCGAAGCACTCCATTCGATGAAGCGCACGCTGACCACAACCTCTGGCTGCACGTGATGGATGCTCGCGGCGCCCGGACCGAGCCGATCATAGCCCTGTGCCGTCGGGGTCTCCACGGCCAAGCGCTCGAAGCGTTGCTGCAATTCGTTGATCAGTTCGCGGGAGAGGCCGCTGCCCACCTTGCCGCGCACCACCAACTCTCCGCCCTCGTAGCTTGCGACAACCAGCGCTCCGAGGGCGCGGCGTCCGCCCCGCCCGGCGTCCCAGCCGACCACGACGAACTCTTCATCGCGCTCGCATTTCAGTTTCACCCAATCTTCGCTGCGGCGTGGCCCAGGTCGATAGGGCGAAGCCGTGACTTTTGCGACGACGCCTTCCAACCCCTGTTCCTGACACAGTTGGAACAACGCATCCCCGCGGCCGTGAATGTGGTCGAGCATGCGGACGAACCCTTTGCCGCGCACCAACTGCACCAGAAGCTCTTTGCGTTGCCCAAGGGGTAGCCCGGTCAGATCCCTGCCCTCAAGGGCGAGCAGATCGAATACCAGGTACACGACGGGCACCTCGGCTTTCACGCGGACGACGTCAATCGCGCGTCTGGCGTGAATACGCGGTGCCAGGCGGCCGAAGCTTGGACGACCCAGTTCGTCGAACGCCACGATCTCGCCATCCACGACGAAGTCCGTGGCCGGAAGAAAGGAAAGTGCGCGGGCAATTTCCGGGTAGCTGGACGTCGCAGCACGCCCATGGCGGTAGCGCAGGGACACCGACTCTCCGTGACGCTCGGCAAGGATGCGCACGCCGTCCAGCTTGAGCTCGTAGAGTCGCTCGGGATCGTCGAGGCGCGCGCCTTCGGCTGCACACAGCATCGGCTCGAGGCCACCGGTTTCCAAGGTACGCCTGGGTGCAGCGGTTGCCTCGGCAGCGGCCCGCAGCTGGGCATGGACACGTGCACGGTCCGCGAGTTCGTCCACACGTAGCCCGGAAAGCACGCTGCGGGGATCCAGCTCCGCGGTCGTGCTCGAGTGGGCGTCCTCCTTTTTGACCAGCAGCCAGTGGTTCTCTTCGCCAGCCTTGCCGCGCTTGCCTGTATGGATCAGACCGAAGCGCCCGTTCAGCTTGAAGCCTGAAAGCGAAAAATCGATCTTGGCGCGCTCGATGCCGTCCTCGGCAGTGCCCTCAAGATACGTGACACTGCCTTGGTCCCAGACGATCATTGCGCCCGCGCCGTAGTTGCCTGCGGGGATCACGTCCTCGAACTCTAAGTACGAGATCGGATGATCCTCGGTGTTGACCGCCAGGCGTTTTTCACCGGGATCCAGGCTCGGACCTTTGGGCACCGCGAAGCTCTTGAGCGCGCCGCCAATCTCGATGCGCAGGTCGTAGTGACGCCGGGTTGCGTCGTGTTCGTGTACGACGAAGCGCCCCGCGCGCGTCGTCTTCGGTCTGCGTCTCTGTTCAGCGTCGAAAGGCTCGTTGGTACGCAGCGGGTCGCGCTTTTCGCGATAGCTCCGGGCTTTCTTGGAAGTGCTGCGCTGCACGGACGTTCCGTCAGCCGCGTCGTCGGCGCCTTCGCCTCGACGCTTTTTCGCCGATTCCTTCCGTATAGGCACGTTGCCCCGCTAGCATACGATCATGGGCGCCCGCGCCATTGCTTCTGGCACAATTTCCTTCGGCTTGGTGGCCATCCCCATCAAGCTTTACACCGCCGCGTCGAGCGAGCAGGTCCGTTTCAACATGCTGCACGAGAAGTGCAACGGCCGCTTGAAGATGCAGTTCTATTGCCCCGTCGATGACGAAATCGTCGAACGCAAGAGCACCGTAAAGGGCTACGAGTACTCCAAGGGGCAGTACGTGCGCTTCGAGGATTCCGAACTCAAAGCCCTCGAGGCGGCGCGCTCCAACAGCGTCGAGATCACGGAGTTCGTGCCGCTGTCTGCCGTCGACATGGTGCAAGTCGAAAAGTCCTACTACCTCGGCCCCGACAAGGGCGGCGACAAGCCATACCGCTTGCTCAGTCAGTGCATGGTGGCACAGGAGGTCGTGGCCGTCGGCCGCTGGGCAGCGCGTGGCAAAGAGCAACTGGTGTTGATCCGCCCGTACGGCAAAGACGGGCTCTTGCTACATCAGCTGTACTACAGCAATGAAGTGCGCGCTTTCGACGATATCGATACGGGCGCGGTTTTTGACTTTTCCGACATCGAACGTGAACTCGCCCTCAAGCTCATCGAGCAGTTGACCAGCAAGACCTTCGACTCTTCTCAGTACCACGATAGCTATGAAGGACGCGTGCACGCCGCGGTCGAAGAAAAGGTCGCGGGACAGGAAATCACCGTTGCTCCGGAAGCACCCAAGGCCAAGATCATCGACCTCTTCGAGGCGCTGAAGAAGAGCCTCTCGGAAGCGCAGTCGCGCACCGCAAACGGCGACACGGTGCCCCTCAAGCCGGTGAAGAAGACCAAAGGCAAGTCCGCCGAGGACTCCACCAAGCGCGCCAAGAAGAAGAAGGCAGCGTCCCGAGGCTGACTCGGATGAGCGACGAGCACGACGAGATCGCTGTCGTCGAAATCGAAGACAGCATCGACCTGCATGGCTTCCAACCCCGCGACATCCCGGATGTGGTGGTCAGCTACCTGGAGGCCGCGCTCGAGAAAGGGTTCGCCGAGGTCCGCCTGATCCACGGCAAGGGCACCGGAGTACAGCGCAAGCGCGTCCGGGCAGTGCTCGATAGCCTGGACTATGTGTTGGACTACAGAAATCCTCCCGAAAACCGGGGTGGTTTTGGCGCCACCTTGGTGCGACTAGACCTCCTTCGCCGCTAAATCCGACCGCCGAGGCGTCTGGCCTCAGGTTTTGCAACGTCCGTCCGTTCTTGCGGGTGATGGCATGCACTGCCCCGGAGCTCGAACCGCCAGCCTTTGACGCGAGTGACCTGCTGAGGCAGCTCGCGGGCGATCAGGAGCTGATGAAGCTGATCCTGCAAACGTTCCGAAGCGAATGGCCGCGACGCCTGGCGGGTATCCATGACGCTCTGCATCAGCACGACCAAACCGTGCTCATCCGTCACGCCCACACCTTAAAGGGCTCGGCACGGCAGCTTTCCGCGACGGACGCAGCAGCGGCCAGCGCGCGAGTCGAGCATGCTGCGCGCCAAGGAGTTCTGGCGCTGGGCGGGTCGGACCTGGACACCCTCGAACTGGAGCTGCGGCGTTTGGACCGCGACATCGTGGCGAGGCTTGAGGGCTCCGCATGAAGGTGCTCATCGCGGACGACGATCCCGTAACGCGCATGCTGCTCTCCAGTCGACTGCGCAGTTCCGACTACAACGTCACGGTGGTCGAGGACGGCGATGCCGCGATGCGCGTCTTGGCCGAGGACGACGACATCCGTATCGTGCTTCTGGACTGGGAGATGCCCGGTGCGTCAGGCGTGGAAGTCTGCCGCTTCATTCGCAAGCAACGGCGCAAGCGGTACCCGTATGTGGTCTTGGTCACTTCGCGCGACGAAAACGCAGACGTGGTGCACGGATTGGACGCCGGCGCGGACGACTACGTCGTCAAGCCGATCAATGCCGTCGTACTCGAACTGCGTTTGCGAGCAGCCTGCCGGATGCTGAGCATGCAAGACGAACTCATGCGCGCCCGCGACGCGCTGCGCATCGAAGCCATGCACGATGCACTGACAGGTCTAGTGAACCGCGCCGCGATCTGCCGATCTTTGGACCAGGAAGTCGCCCGAGGCAGCCGTTCCGGCAAGCCAGTGGGAGTGGTGCTGCTCGACGTCGACCATTTCAAGTCCATCAACGACAGCTATGGGCATGCAAGCGGAGACCTTGTGCTCAGAGCCGTCTCCGATTGCCTCAAGCAGGGCGTGCGTAGCTACGACTTTGTGGCGCGCTATGGCGGCGAAGAGTTTTTATTGGTCCTGCCTGAATGTGAATGGCGGGGAGCGAAGCGCGTGGCGGAGCGTGCGCGCGAAGCGCTGGAGTCCGTTCGTCTTGAGCTGCCCCATTCGGTGCTGCGAGTCACAGCGAGCTTCGGTGTCTCTTCGACGGCGCAAGCGCGCTCCGCAGAGTCTGCACAACTGCTCTCGGCAGCGGACCGGGCGCTCTACCGGGCGAAGCGCCGAGGGCGCAATCGCGTTGAGGTCTGTAGCCACGAGGATTTCGATCGCACGACGCCTCTGAGCGGAGCGCCGGCATTGCCCCAAACTGGATAGACGCACCTCGTGTCAGCCTGGGCGCGCGCTCGGCCAAAACCGTCTCCCGTTGCCCCCGCCACCCTGCCGTGAAAGGGGTGCCGCATGCAGTTCACAGGTCAGGTCGAGCCGTGGGACGAAGCGAACCGGCGCCTGGTCGCAGAAGTGCATCCTTCGGACTGGCCCGCAATCACGCCCGCCAGCCGCTACAACCTCGTCGTCCTGGGCGGCGGCACTGCCGGTCTGGTTTCTGCGATGGGGGCCGCCGGACTCGGCGCAAGAGTCGCGCTAGTGGAACGTGCGCTCTTGGGTGGGGACTGCTTGGTCACGGGCTGTGTGCCGTCGAAGGCGCTGATCGCGGCAGCACACGCGGCACACGGCGCGCGGAACGGCGCGCGCTTCGGGGTCGACGTCTCGGACGTGCGTGTCGACTTCCCGCGGGTCATGGCACAACTGCGCCGCAGTCGCGCGACAATCGCGCCGCACGACTCTGCCGAACGCCTGCGCCAGGCGGGCGTGGACGTCTTTTTCGGGGAGGCACAGTTCACCGGCCGCGATCGCGTCAGGGTGGGAGAAGTCGAGCTGCGTTTCAAACGTGCCGTGCTCGCCACGGGGGGACGGGCGCGGGTTCCCGCCATCGAAGGCCTGGCGGAGTGCGGATTCTTGACCAACGAAACCGTGTTTTCCCTGACAGAGTTGCCCAGACGATTGGCCGTGATCGGAGGCGGCCCCATCGGCGCTGAGCTAGCGCAGAGCTTCGCGCGCCTGGGCAGTCAAGTAACACTACTCGAAATGAGTGACCGGCTGATGCCACGAGATGACGCTGACGCCGCGCTCACGGTGACCCAGAGCCTCATCCGTGACGGAGTGCACGTTGTGACGGCTGCTCGCGTGGTTTCAGCGGTAGCTACAGCATCCGGCAAGCGCATCGTCTTCGAGGCAGACAGCTCGCAGCAGATCGAGGTCGACGCCATTTTGGTCGCCGCCGGGAGGCGCCCCAATGTGGAGAGCATGGGCCTGGACCGGGCGGGCATCGACCTCGACGAAAAGGGGCGGTTGCTAGTCGACGATCGCCTGCGCACGACGAACAGCGCCGTATTCGCAGCGGGGGACGTCGCGTCCAGCTACCAATTCACCCACGCCGCAGACGCGATGGCGCGGATCGTGCTGCAGAACGCGCTATTCTGGGGCCGCAAACGCGCCAGTGATCTGATCATTCCCTGGGCGACGTATACGGATCCTGAGGTTGCACATGTTGGTTTGGGCATGGAACAGCTC
>CBDUPW010000280.1:0-9684 GCA_965369205.1 uncultured Polyangiaceae bacterium
CAGGGCCAGGGCGCCACCGGCAAGGACCCAGGAGCCCAGCGCGTTCAGGGCCGGGCCAGTCAAGCGGGTGACGGCTTCACTCTTGGCGACGACCACCGTGGCGTTGGCGTAGCCCGCTGCGCGGGTGGGCAAAGCCGGATCCCCGGTGGCGCGTTCGATTTGCGGAGAACCCAGAGCCAACATGGGTGGACCGTAGCTGCCGCGCAAGCGTGCGCCGCGCACGGCGACGCGGCGCCCGCGCAGCCCGGAGGTGAGTTTGCTCGGGGTCGTGAGATCAAAGAGCAGCGGCTCGGGCATGCGCGGCTCAGGCAATTCCTGGCTAGCCAGGGTCTCGCCTTTGGAGTCTTTCGCAAGCACCTTCAGCGCCGGCGTGGAACTGCGAAAGCCATGGGTAGGAAGCTGGACGCTGACGCGCCCTTTGCCAGCCACGGCAAACGGCGCTTGGGTGACGATGCGCTGTTCGTCCGAGGACCAAGGCACCTCGGCGACGAGCTCAAGCACGCCCTCGAGCTGGGCATCCGTCGTATTGTGCAGCTGCACCACGCAGCCGAACCATCCGCCGCCGGCCGGCGCGTCGCTGCCGAGCAGGGGCGCCGCGCCGATCAACAGGCCCGAGCTTTGTGCTCGAGAGTGCGACGAAAGCGACAGAACCAACAGTGCCGCGCAGCACATCAGTCCACGAAGCACGCTCAGCGCGCGCGCGCCGCGGCCGCGGGCGGTGAAGGCGTGCTCCATCACCCCCCTTGGATGGCTTGTTGCACGGCCTCTGGCCGGGTGGGGACCTGCTTCACCAATTCGTCGATGATCTGATCGGTGGTGATCCCGTCGGCTTCGCCCTCGAAGCTGCGGATCAAGCGATGCCGGAGCACGGGCTGTGCGACGCGTTGGATGTCGCTGAAAGCGACTTGGGCGCGCCCTTCCAACAGCGCAAGGGCCTTGGCGCAAAGCACCAGGGACTGGCCTCCGCGCACTCCGGCGGCGTAGCGCACGGAGCGTTTGACGAGTTCTGGCGCGGAATCAGTGGCAGGGTCGCTCGCGGTCACTAGCCTCGCGGCATAGCGGATCACGGGCTCGGCGATCGCGATGTCTCGACACAGCGCACGCAAGGCCATGACTTCATCACGATGCAGGACGCTGGCGGGCGCGGCGACCGCGTGCCCGGTCGTGCGCGTGAGGATCTGTGTCAGGACTTCTTCAGCTGGGGACGGCACCAGTACCTTCAGCAGGAAGCGATCCAGCTGGGCTTCCGGCAGTGGGTAGGTGCCTTCCATCTCGATGGGGTTTTCCGTGGCCAACACAAAAAACGGTTCTTCTAACGCATGGCGCGTGCCCGCGATCGTCACGGCGTGCTCTTGCATCGCTTCGAGCAGCGCGCTTTGGGTCTTCGGCGTGGCGCGGTTGATTTCGTCCGAGAGCACGACCTGCCCGAAGATGGGGCCGCGATGCAGTTCGAAGCGACCCGCGCTGCCGCCTTGGGCGTCCATCACCAATACGTTTGTGCCGGTGACGTCGCTGGGCATCAAATCTGGCGTGAACTGAATGCGCGAGAACTTGAGATCGAGCGCCGACGCCAGGGTGCGTACCAGCAGCGTCTTGCCAAGTCCGGGGGCACCTTCCAAGAGCACGTGGCCGCCGGCGACCAGCGCCCAGAGCACCTGCTCGACCACGGCCTCTTGTCCGACGATCACTGTGGCGATCGCAGTACGCAGGCGACTACTGGAGTCCCGGGCTTGCTCGAGGCGTGCGCCGAAGGCGTCGTGGCTGGGCTGGGTCATGAGGCCGGGCGAGCCTAGCGTGGTTTCTGCGCTTTTTCAGCCTCGGGCTTTCCTGCCTGCTCAGGGCTGGAAGTAGCGTCCGACTTGCTCGCGGTATTCTTCCGGCACTTCTGAGCGTTCGACTCCGTTCATCTCGCCAGGTGCGACCTTGCCCAGAGCACCCTTGCCAGCTCGATTGGCGGTTTCTCCGGGGCGCGCTCCGGATCGACCCAACGTCGTGCCATGCAGGGGAGCGCCGGGATTGACCTTGGCTGCAGCTTTGGATCGCAGTTCTTTGGCGGACAGTTTCGGAGTGCTGCCCTTGTGATCCCCCTCTCCCGTGTCCTTCTTGCCGCCAGGACCGCCGGCTTGTTTGCCGTCGCTGTTCTTTCCCGTGCCGTCGCCAGGCTGCTTGCCCTTGCCCTTGCCTGGGTCACCCGCGCCGGGGCCAGGGGGACCACCCGGCGTTGGCATGGGCATTCCCAAGCCGCGCTCTGCGTCCGCTCCACCACGGTCGGCGTCGTTCAGCCCCTTCTCACGCTCCGCCTGCTGGCTCGGGTCTTCTTTGGCCATTTCCCTGAGCTGTTCTTGGAGTTCTTTCTGTCCCTCGGGTGACGCCAGCCGCCGCTGCATTTCCTCCAGTTGCTCTTTGGTCATTGGGTTCATGGACCCATCGGAGCCTCGTTTTTCGAGTTGCTGCTTCAGCTTCTCGGCGAGTCGCTTGCGCTCTTCCTCTGTCAGCCCCTCGAGGGCTTTGTTCAGGGACTCGGCCAAGCGCTTCGCGGACTCCGGGCTGCCGGAGCTTCCGAACTCTTCGAGGTCCTCCTGTGCTTCTTTGCTGAGCTTGCCCGCGTCGCCTAGTTCCTTTGCCAACTCGCGCAGCGCTTCGGCCTTGCTCTCCCGCTCTTCAAACTTCTTCTGTTGCTCTTCCAGCGCTTCCGCAAGACCGTGAGCGCCCTTGTCCTTCGCGGCTTTCTTCGCCTCTTCCAGGGCCTCTTTGGCGGCTTTTCGGGCGTCTTCTTCCGCCAGGTTGGCCAGCCGCTGCATCTCGCGATCGAATGCGACTAGATCGCCGTTGCCCAAGGCTTTGGCGGCATCTTTGAGGTGAGGGCTCTTGTTGAGCTTTTGGACCGCAGCTTCCATGCCCGGGCGGTTCTTTTCGTCTGTGAGTTGCAGGCGTTCGGAGGCGATGTCATCGCGCAGTTTCGCGATCCGGGATTGTGCGTCGCGTTTCTCCATGCCTTTGGCCAGATCGCTACGCAGCTTCTTGGCGTCTTCGGCGATCTTCTTAAGGCGCTCGTCTTGAGCGGCGTCGCGACCGTCCAACTTCTCCAGGGCTTCGATCTTCTCCAAGCCGAGCAGTTCTGCGAGCTGAACCATCTGCGCCCCTGGCGCCAGCTCGGCCTCGGGCGGTGCTGGTCGTACCGGGATCAGGCACAGGTATGTGAGTGCGGCGACGCCGATGGGGCCAAACACATGCATGCGCGAGAGCACGCGTGGTCTGGCGCGTTCTGCTGCCGGCGTCGCGAGGGCGCGCGCTGCGTCGCGGATCACAACGCCCGATGCGCCCTCCTCCGCGTCGAGCTCGACGGCCGTGCTGATGGCTTCTTGGGATCCGAGCTTTGCGTCTAGGTACAGCGCAACGTGGGAATCGCTCCAGCGCCTCCGCAACGCCATCGCCAAACCGACCGCCCCGCCGATGACGCACAGCCCGATGGCCCAGGGACGGAAGTCCGATAGCCGCTGCCACCACAGGCCCAGGGCGACGAGGGCCGACGCCAATGCGCCGAGACTCAGTCCCGTCAGTACGCGCCGGGCGACGAGGCGTCCCCGAACGCGGCGCGACAAACGCGAAAATCGGGTTGAAAAATCCGCGCTTCCGGGCTCGGGAGAGGCCATGAGTCCCAAATTAACGCCGCTTTCGCCGGGGCGCCACCGCCTCGAGGGCAGTCTGCGGAGTCTGCGGGGTTTTGCGACGGGGAAAAAAACGGATAAGGAGGCTGGCGGAGGCTCATGACCGACAAAGTGACCGTTCCGGGGATCCGGGCGCGCAAGCGTCAGGGGCCGAAAATCGCCATGCTGACGGCGTACGACGCCACCATGGCGCGGCTGCTCGACCAGGGCGGCGCAGATGTGCTGCTGGTCGGCGACTCCCTGGGCATGGTGGTCCAAGGTCTCCCGAACACCCTGCCGGTGACCGTCGAGGAGATTTGCTACCACGGCCGTGCGGTAGCTCGAGCGACGCGTCGCGCTCAAATCGTCGGCGACATGCCCTTCATGAGCTTTCAGATTTCGCCCGAACGGGCCCTCGAAGCCGCAGGCAGCATGTTGAAGTCCGGCGCCTTCGAGGCGGTGAAACTCGAGGGTGGCCAAACGGTCGCGGAGCATGTGCACCGCATCGTGAGCGCCGGCATTCCCGTCATGGGTCACGTGGGCCTCACGCCCCAGTCCGTGCACGCCATGGGAGGCTTCCGCGTGCAGGGGCAGCAGGAAGAGGCAGCGGCGCGTGTGCTTGCGGACGCCCAGGCTTTAGCGGACGCCGGTGCGTACAGCGTCGTGCTCGAAGGGCTCCCTGCAGATCTCGGCCGCCGTATCACGGAGACCATCGACATCCCGACGATCGGGATCGGCGCTGGGCCACACTGCGATGGTCAGGTGCTTGTTTGTTATGATTTTCTGGGCATGTATCGGGATATCAAACCGAAGTTCGTCAAGCGTTTCGCGGAGCTCGGCGATGCTGTCGTTACCGCGACCGAAGCGTATGTGCGTGAGGTCCAGGCCGGGTCGTTTCCGGATGCAGCCCATAGCTTTGGCATGAAGAAGGAAAGGAAGCCCGGCGATCCAACGGGTGCAAAGTCTGTGGTGCGTTCCACTCCCCCGGGCTACGGCCCGGCAAGTGACGAGGGCTAGTGCAGGTCGAGCGCTCTGCGCAGTCCTACCGAGAGGCGTGTGAGGCGTTACGCCGCGCGGGCCAGCGCGTCGCGCTCGTGCCGACCATGGGTGCGCTGCATGCGGGGCATTTGGCGCTGGTGGACGAAGCCAAGCGTCACGCGGATGCGGTAGTGGTCAGCATCTTCGTCAACCCGACTCAGTTCGGACCCAGCGAGGACTACAGCAAATACCCGCGGCCCCTCGAGACGGACCTCGCGGCTTGCAGCGAGCGGGGCGTTGCCCTGGCGTTTTGTCCGCCTGTCGAAGAGATTTACCCCCAGGGCGAGAAGACTCGTGTGCGGGTGGAGGGGCTCACGGATCACCTCTGCGGGAGCTCGCGCCCGGGTCACTTCGAGGGGGTCGCGACCGTCGTCGCGAAGCTCTTTGGGTTGACGGGCAGGTGCGTGGCGGTATTCGGCCGCAAGGACTACCAGCAGCTGAAGGTCGTCGAGCGATTGGCCAGAGATTTGGGGCTCCCTGTCAAAGTCATCGGACATCCAATCGTGCGCGAGGCGGACGGCTTGGCGCGTTCTTCGCGCAACGCCTATCTCAGTTCCAGTCAGCGCTCCCAGGCGCTGGCCATTCCTCGCGCGCTGTCCGAGGCGACGGCGCGGTTCGCCGCTGGCGAGCGGAGCTGCACCGAGATACTGAGCGCAGTTCGCAGGATCGTTGACGCTGCGGAGCTCAGACTGGACTACGCGGTCCTGGCGGACCCCAGCGAAATCACGCCCCTCGACCAGGACGCGCAGATCCCGTCCCGCGCGTTGCTGGCGCTGGCGGCGTTTGCCGGCGCCACGCGCCTCATTGACAACGTAGTGCTCGGAGAGGACCCAGCCCCGCAGCCATGACCGACGCCACACGACCGTTCCCGGGTAGATTCATCGTGCTCGAGGGCATCGATGGAGCCGGCACCACCACTCATGCCAAGCGGCTCTCGAAGACCCTTGGCAAACAGGGCAGGGACGTGCGCCTGACCTGCGAACCGACCACGGGACCCGTTGGCGCGTTGATCCGACAGATCCTACAGAAGCGCCTCTTTGTTCCGGGCACGAGCGGGCCGCGGGCTTTCGCTTGGTCCACGATGGCGTTGCTTTTCGCAGCGGACCGCCTCGATCACTTAGACTCCGTCATCGTGCCGGCACTGCGAGATGGCGCCATCGTCATCTCGGACCGCTACGACATATCGAGCCTGGCGTATCAGTCCGTGACGGCTCCCGAGGAGGAGTCAGCAATTGCGTGGATCCGTGAGTTGAATGCCCGCGCGCTGCGACCGGACCTGACGCTCGTGCTGGACATCCCGGCAGAACGAGCCGCGGAACGGCGACGCACCCGCGGGTCCACGGAGGAGCTCTTCGAGGATCCGATCATTCAGCGTCGTTTGGTGGAGGTCTACCAACGCGCCGAAGTGCTGGTGCCCGACGACCACGTGGTTCACCTTTCGAGCGACGGCGAAGTCGATGCGGTTGCGGGCGCCATCCTGGATGCCGCGCTTCGCGTCGTGACGGCAGAATAGGCGGGGGGCCAAGCGCCACGGCCGAGGTCCCCACCCGGGAGTCTTGACCTTGAAACGCGGCATTTGCATGAGGGGAGCGGGGAATTTGCCCAGCCGCGGGGAAGCTGCCCATATTCCGGAGCGATGAAGGCGAAAGTGTCAGCGATTCTCGGGTTGGGGCTGATCTGTTTTGGCTGCGGCGGCAACGTGCCAGCGCCGTCGCCCGCCAAAGCAGAGACCGCGCCGAAGCAAGAGGCGAAGGCGCCGCGAGTGGACTTCACTCGCGAGGAGATCACCGCCACGGTCGAAGCCGGCTTGGGACGCTTTCTGCAGCACGTCGAGGTCGAACCCAGCCTGCAGGGCGGCCGCTTCGTTGGTTTTCGCATCGTCGGACTCTCACCCCCGGAGTTCTGGGACGGCGTGGATCTCATGCCGGGCGACATCGTGACTCGCGTCAACGGTCGCAGCATCGAGCGGGACACCGATGCCTTCGCAGCCTTCGAGTCCTTGCGGAATGCCCCTGAGCTTCGCGTCACCTTCATGCGCGGCGGTGAAGAGCGCGAATTGGTTTACGAAATCGTCGGCGCCCCAGTACCCAAAAAGACCACTGACGCGGGCTGACAGCGAAGCGTCAGGTCGCTAGTTGGAATTGCGCGACTGCGTCCATTAGGGACCGGAAGCGTTCCCGGGTGAAATGCGCGCCGCTCGTGACCCAGTCCACGTGTTGGTTTGGTGTCTGATCGTCTTGGAAGTGCCCGAGCACGTCCAGGTGGTCGCCTTCTCCGCACCACAGCAGTTTTCCATGGAGCATGCTGAGAGTGGGAACGATGCCATCGTTGGAGCGGTTGCTTAGCTCGTGCAAAATGCCGCTCTTTAGTGCGCGCGCTTCTTCTGCGGTTGGTTTCGCGTAGGGATACATCTTGTGCTGTTGGCTCGTGAAACCGTAAAGCGTAGAAAACATGGCCGCAGTCAGCGCGGCGTAAGGAGAACGCACACGTTTGGCAAAACGCAGCGCCTCCGGTGGGGGTGCAGCAGTCAACACACTGCCGTAGCGTACGGTCGGATCGTCCTCCGCCGCGGCGTTGAATAGGTCCATGGCCTCGGGCATGATTTGCACCACCCCGCCCTGATCCACGCGCACCTTCGACAAGAAATCCACGACCTCTTCTCGGCCCTCACGATCCACAAAGCGCAGGATCAAGTTGGTCCCACGTGACACCAGCTTGAGATCGCCGCCCAGGACCTGCTCGACGCCGCCCAAGGCCGCAAGAAGCTTTGAAAACACGGCCAAGGAAGGCTCGCCTAGGGTCAGCGAAACCACGGTCAACAAGCTGAGTGCGTACAACACGCGAGTACCACTTACGGTCGCAAAGTACGATGCGAGTGGCGTGCCGTAGTGCGGCGTGTTGAAGGACACGGCCGTCGTGACGCGGGGCCGCCAGCTGAGGCGTGCTGGGTCATCGCTTTTCAAGTTGGTGGTGGGGGACAGCAACAGTCGAATGTCGAGTCCACCCGTCGAGTGGCCCACCAAATGGATTGGGCCGTTGTCGTCGCCGTGAGACTTTTGGATGGCTTTGGCCAGCATGCGCGCCCGAAAGCGGAGGCTTGAAGTCGGGGGCGTGGGCACTACTTCGGAGACCATCTCGCAGCCGGCGTCGGCGAAGCGTGTCTCCAATGCTGCACGCACATGATGGAAATAGTCGTAGCCGGCGAGCCGGCCGAAGCCGAACATGCCGGGGACGAAGTAGACGCGATGCGGGGCCGGCATGTGCCTACTTACCGCCGGTGAGCCAGGCCTTGGGCAAGATTTCTACGGAAAATAGCCAGACTGCCAATACGGCGATGGGCACTACGAAGCGGAGGGAGAAGAGCCACACGCCGTAGAACCGACCGAATTTCGAACCCATCTGGAATTCTTCCCGACGCGCCGGGTCGGGCATGGCCCAGCCGACAAACAACGCCATAAACAATCCGCCGAGGGGCAAGAGCCAATTGGATGCCAGGTAGTCCATGGAGTCGAAGAAGTTCTTGCCAAAGAGGGCGGACCATTTCCCAAACACCGCGCCGGAGCCACTGAGGGCCGAAGGCAGCCCGAATAGAAACACCGCGGCGCCGCAGAGCAACACCGCGCGCCGGCGGGGCCAGCCGAGTTGATCGATCACCGTGCTGGCGACGACTTCCAGCAAAGAGATGGCACTGGTCAGCGCCGCGAAGAACAAGAGCGCGAAAAAGACGATGATCAACACCACCCCGCCACGCATTTGCGTGAGCGCAAGCGGCATGCTCTTGAACACCAGCCCCGGGCCGGCGCTGGGCTCGAGGCCAATGCTAAAGATGACCGGGAACAGCACCAAACAAGCCATCAATGCGACCACGGTGTCGAGCACGCTCACCAGCGCGGACGAAGCGACCAGGTCCCGCTCTTTCGACAGATAGCTGCCATAGGTCAGCATCGCGCCCATGCCCAGGCTCAGCGTGAAGAACGAGTGCCCCAGTGCCTCCAAGATGCCGGCGGCCGTCAGTTTGTCCGAATGCGGTGCAAACAGGAACGACAGTGCGCGGCCGAAGCCGGGCTGGAACATGGCGTGCACCACTAGGGCCGCCATCATCACCAAGAGTACCGGCATGAGCACCCGGGACCAGGCCTCGATCCCGCGCTGAACCCCGCCGATGACGATGCCGACGGTGGTGATCATGAACACCAGATGCCAAAATACGTTGATGTCGCCGGCGCCGTACAACGTGCCAAAGGCCGTTGCGATCTGTTCGGCGTCCTTGCCGACGAAGAAGCGATTGATGCCCATGAAGGCGTAGTTCAGCGTCCAGCCGGCGACGACGCTGTAGTACGAGAGAATCACAAAGCCCGCGACGACGCCCATCCAACCCACAAGACGCCACGCGGTTTGCTCGCCGGCGACAAACTGGAACGCGCCGGCCGGAGAGCGCTGCGCGCGGCGACCGATCAAGACTTCCGCGATCATCACGGGCAGACCGACCACAAGGACACAGCCTAGATAGATCAGTACGAACAACCCGCCGCCGTTTTCTCCCGCTACGTACGGGAACTTCCAGACGTTGCCGAGCCCCACGGCGGAGCCCGCGGCCGCGAGAACGAAGCCCAATTTGCTGCTGAACCTGCCGCGGCTCTCGCCTGCTTCGGCTGCGGTTTCTGCTTTTTCCGTCATCCCGGCGCGGGAGCATACCCGAAGTCACGGGATCTGGGAGATGTCACAACGCGGCTAGATCAACCAGGTCGCGCTCTGGGTCGTGGTGATACGGCTGCGTCGGAAAACGCAGCATCACCTGATCTCCGACATGGCGCAGATGCTTGCGGTCCACGGCGCCGTGCGCTGCTCCGGCCCGGTGCAGTGCTTCGAGCGCCTGCGAGAGTGCTGCGCGCTCGCCTTCGGTGAGCGGCGAAGCAGGATCGGTACTCGGGAAGTCCTCGATCCACACGGTTTCGTGATCCGCCTGGTGCGACAGCACGGAAGCCAGGGACGGGTGGTC
>CBDUPW010000281.1:0-9593 GCA_965369205.1 uncultured Polyangiaceae bacterium
CCATGGGTACTCGACGGTGACGTGCTGTTTTCCGAGCGGCTCCAGGTGCGCGCAGGGCCGCAGCTGCGCATCGCGGTCTACTGACGAATAGCCTCTGGATGAGTGCGGCTGCGTCGCCGCGCGACCCGACCCAAAAAACTAAGGAGTCACACTCATGCTGCCCAGTGCTGCGGCGCTGAAGGTGAGTCCGGCGTTGGAGCCGGCACCGTCAGTATCGCAGTAGGTCCAGGTCAGGCCGCCGTCGACGCTCATGCGGTAGGTGTAGGCGTAGCTGACCGGTCCGGAAGCGAGTGGGGGCGCGGTGAGGGTTGCCTGGTATTCGTCGTCGTTGTTCACCTGCACGTTGTAGGTTGCGTTGACGAAGGCCCAGGAGGTTTGCGTGGACGGGTCGCTGCCCGCCAGGCCGTAGCCGAGTTGTGCGCGCACGTTGGCGTGCGCTCCCGCCGCGGGAGTAACACCGGATTCGAAGATGCGGCCGTAGACGATCGCGCTTTGCGTGCCAGTGGTCACGGACAAGGAGGCCGGGGATTGCAGGTTGCAGAAGTCGGCTTCGCCAGGCGTATTGGTTTCGTTCTTCGTATCGCTGGGACACGGGCAGAACGCGACGGGAGACGCGCTGTTGCGGGGGATCGGAGTCGCTACGATGAAGTCGGCGGCGTTGTCGTTGGTGTCGGCGCAGCCCGCCACGTCGCGGATCGCACCCTTGGTATTCGAAAGGTTGCCCGTGGAGCCGCTGCCCTCGGAGCAGTTGGCGCTCGAACCGTAGCCGATGAAGTCGACCACCGGCGGCGCCGTGAGCACTGGGCAGGCGCCCGTCAATGGGGTGGTGCCTGCGATGAGCGCGACTTTCGCGGCGGTGCCCGCCATGGCGATCGTGCCGACTTGGTCAGGGGTGGGCAGGGGGCTGCCGGTTGTGCCGCCGGCCATCTGCACCAGGAAGTAGCCGCCGCCGGGGATCGTGCCGTCGAGGGGCAGGACGGTCCAGTTGGTGCCGGAGGACGAAGCATACTGAATGGACCAACCGCTGAGCTGTACGCTGCTCTTGGTGCGGTTGTGCAGCTCGACGAAATCGTGCGTGAAGGTCGCGCCCGAGTTGCTGCCACCGCCGTAGACCTGGCTGATCACAACCGAACCTGAGCACGCAGCTGGGAAGGGCGTGGTGAAACCCGTTGCAGACGTGAACTCGGCGGCCATGGCGACGCTGGTTGCGTCAGTTACGGCGGTGGTCACGCGGATTTTGTAGCGCACGCCGTAGGCCAGGGATGCGCTGGGAGTCAGGGTGGCGATGGTATTTCCGCTGGACATCGCCGGGGCGGCTTGGCTCATGCCGACGCAGCTGGCGAAATCGTCGAAGGACAGTTGGATGCTTCCCGTGCACGCGCCGCTGGTCGTTTGGGCGGTGAGGGTTGCGGGGCTCATGGCTTCGCTGAACGTCACGGCGATGCTCGTCGTGATAGCGACGCCCACCGCACCTTCTGGTGGGGTCGTTGCCACAACCGCGGGCGCGCATTGGTTGGCGGTGCAGGTGCCGCCGCCGCAGGTCGTGGCGGAGTTACACTCGACGCAGCTGCCATTTCCGTCACAGAACTTGCCGCCGGACTCGGTGCAGGTCTTGGTTTGGTTCTCTGGTGGGTTTTCGGGGGTGCCCGCATTGCACAAGTCCTGGGTGCATTGCTTGCCGTCAACGATGGGGTCGGTGGCCAGGTTGATGCTCGTGACGTTGCCGCTGCCGTCGCAAACGGCTTGTTTGCAGTCTCCGCTGGTCTGGGCGGTGATGGGAGTATTGGCCGCTGTGAAGCTCACTCCGCAGACGTTGCCGGAACAAGTGCGGGTCTTGCACTCGTCGTCGCTCCCGGGGCAGTCGGCGGGCACATTGCAGCCGACACAGGCGCCGGAAGCATCGCAGACCCCAGCGGTCCCGCAGCTTGTGCCCTGGGTCTTGGGGGTATTGGCGGGTGTGCCGTTGCTACAGGTGTCGTCCGTGCAGGCCTTGCTGTCGTCGGGCAGGTCGCTGTCGTCGTTGACGCTCTCGATCTTTCCGGCGCCGTCGCACTGAGCTTTTTTGCAGTCGCCTACGGTTTGCGCGGTGACGGCTGTGCCCACTATGGAGAAGGTCATGCCGCACACTCCCGCGGTGCAGGCGCGCTTCTGGCACTCGTCGTCGGTGCCGGAACAGTCGTTGGGCGCGAGGCATTGCACGCAATTGCTGCTCGCGTCGCATAGGCCAGCGCTGCAGGTCGTGCCACTCAGCTTGGCGTTGTTTTCGGGCGTGCCATTGTTGCAAACGTCGTCCGTGCACTCTTTGCTGTCGTCCGAGATGTCGGTGTCGTCGTTGACCTCAGTGGTGTTGCCACTGCCGTCGCATTCGGTGCGTTTGCAGTCCCCCGGGACCTGCGTCGCGGCGACCGAACCCGCTTTGAGCGGAGCTGTGCCGCAGACCTGATTGATACACGTGGCCTCGGCACACGGGTTCTGGGGCGCCGGACACTCTGTGGGCGAAGCGCAGCCGCCGCTGCCGCCGCTACCGGACGCGCCTGCAACGCCGCCGCTGCCGGAACTGCCGCCGAAAGCGCCGAAGCCACCCGTGGCACTGCTGCCACCACTGGCGCTGGCGCCGCCGCTGCCGTTGCCCCCGGTGTCGTCCACGCCGCACGCGGCGGCCATGCACACCGCCGCAATCCCCAGTGCCCAAGAAAGAAGTGCCCGCATGCGGCGCAAGCTAGCGCAAGCGTCGCATCCCGGCAGCCGTCGCCTGGGCGGTGGGCGGCGCGGGGCGCGCCCCCAGGGGAATTCTCTTGAGAATCCGAGGGGTTCTAGCGGGGGCCGGGGCGCCGGCTCAGGGTTTCTTGTAGGCCTTTTCGAAGGCACACGCGGTCTTGTCGCCGCGTGTGCAGGCGGACTTGAAGCGGGTGGCGGCCATGGGCATGCCGGCGGCGCCCTCCATCAACCCCGTGAGCACGCAGTCGAGGTTGTTCCCCCGGGTGCAGCTTTGCATCGCGGCACTCTTGCGTGCGGGGTCGAAGATGGCCGCGCGCTTTTCGCCGAAGCCGACGCTGAGCGCCGCGCAGCCCAGCTTCTCGCCACGCATGCAGGCCATGTTGAAGTTGCGCTTGGCCGAGTCGGGTTTGGACGCGAAGTCTACGCGACCGAGATGGAAGCAGCCCAGTGCGTTGCCGCTGTAGCAGGCCCGCCGGTACAGCATGCTGGCCAGGATTGGGTTCTTGCCCAGACCACTGCCTCCCGCATCGTAGGCGTTGGCAACGGGAATGCAGCTGTCGCTCACACCGCCGTGGCAAGCACGTTCGTGGAACTTCAGTCCTTTGGTGGCGTCGGTGGCGATCACGGCTTTGCCGGCCTCGGCGCAGCCCTTGGGGTCGCCGCCCTCGCACGCCTTGGTGAATGCAGCCTGCGCTGCTGCGGCATCTTCGCCCAGGGTACGCCCCAGGACCGTGCAGCCCTCAGCAGTGCCGAGATCACAAGCCCGCTCCGCGGTGGACTTTGCTTTCGCGGCATCCGCCGTTGTGTTTTTCCCGCTGAGGAGCTCGGCCGCAAGCGCCGCGCACGCCGCGCCCTCGTCTCCCTGGCACGCCTTGTCGAAGAGCGCGATGGCGGCTTTTGGATCGGCGCCCATCGTCAGTCGGGCCAGACTGTTGCAGCTGCCGGCGTGTCCCTTGTCGCACTGCGCCTTGCACTCGCCGGCGTCACCGGGCTTGCACTGGTACGCGGCTTCGGCGCTTGGTTTTCCGCATTTGCCCTCGGAAAGCACGAGTCCTTCCGGACACTTGGTTTCTTCTGCGGGCGGCGCGGCCGCCGCGGGGGCTGCGGCATCGGCTTTGGGTTCCGGACCGATGGGCGACAGCACCAGTCGGATCGCCGCGCCGCATTGCGCGGGCGGTGTGCTGTCGTCTGGCTTGGCATTGCTACAGGCCTTTGGATCGCCATCTTGGTTCTTGGTCTGACGGCTGCTCTCGCTCTTGGTGCTCGCCCCGGCGCCGAACAGCTCCGCGGCGGCCGCCACCTTGGCGCTCGTGCCCGTGGACATCACGAAGGCGCCGACGGTGGCGGAGCGCACGATGTGCGACGCGCCGCCGCACTCGCCCTGAAGGTCCGTCTGCGTTGGCTGCCGCCAAGTCGTGCGATGTTTGCCGACCATCACGATGCCGACGTCTAGCGCAGAGCCGCGTTGCATTTCGCCCCCGAGGGTTGCTCCAGACAACGGCAGGTTGGCGCGCACTTCGTCTGCGTCGGATAGACGCACGACTTGCTCGCGCTTGGTCATGGCGATGTAGCCGTATTCTCCGCTCAGCTTGCAGTCAGCGAGCACCTTCATGCCGTTGCAGTCGTATTTCACCACGGCGATGCCGTCTTTCATGGCGACTTCGAGATCGCCGCGTTGCTCTGGCTTCCAGTCGACCACCAGCGGCTCGGCGCCCTTGCTGACGTCTCTGCAGTTCGTCTTCTCTTCCCCCAAAGCGTCGCCAGCGGTCTTGGCTTCCGGTCGCACGGACTGGGCGGCGCCGCCCGGGCCGCAGCCCAGATTCAGGGATTGAAGCAGCACTGCCGGTGCGGACAATAGAACGAGGCGTTTGATCATGTTTCGACTCCAGGCTCGGTGTTACCGGCGTTGACCCCGAATGGCAACGCCCCGCGGCGCTACGGGTGTGCTCGATCGGTTCCCACGAGTGCGAGTGACCTCGTCGGCTGTCGGAGTCAGCGAATGAGCCAGAGTCTGGGCCGGGTGGGCGGTGCCTGGGGTCAGTGGCAGCAGCCCGCTACTGCCACTGCCGCCGGCACTGCCTCTGCCTCTGCCGCCGACCCTGTCGCCGGCCCGCCCCCAGCCTTCAGTTGACGGTGGTCTCAGTCGGCGCGCTGTCTTCGGACTTTTGCGCGGTCTGGGCGATCTCGTTGCGGCGACGCAAGGCTGCCGCAACGAATCCGGAAAAAAGCGGGTGGCTCGACATCGGGCGGCTCTTGAATTCCGGATGGAACTGGCAGCCGAGGAAATGCGGATGGTCGGGCAGTTCCACGATCTCAACCAGACGGTCGTCGGGACTTGTGCCGCTGAGCACTAGGCCCGCGCTGGTGAGTGGCTCACGGTACTCGTTGTTGAACTCGAAGCGATGGCGGTGCCGTTCGCTGATGTCGCTCTTGTTGTAGAACTCCGCCGCACGGCTTCCGGGGAGCAACTTGCAGGGATAGGCACCGAGTCGCATCGTGCCGCCCTTGTCCATGACGCCACGTTGATCGGGCATCAGGTCGATGACGGGATGGGGCGGGTCTTTCTGGAACTCCGTGCTGCTCGCGCCCTTGAGCCCACAGACGTGGCGCGCGTATTCGATCACCGCGAGCTGCATGCCCAGGCAGATCCCGAAGAACGGAACCTTGTTCTCCCGGGCGTAGCGGATCGCGCTGATCTTGCCTTCTACGCCGCGGTCACCGAAGCCGCCGGGGACCAAGATCGCGTCCAGGCCGGACAGCAGCGACTCAGCGCTGCCGCGCTCGATGGCTTCGGAGTCGATGTATTCGAGCTCGACGGCTAGATCGTGAGAGAGCCCACCGTGCACCAACGCCTCATGCAGCGATTTGTAGCTGTCCTTTAGGTGCACGTACTTGCCGACGACGCCGATCTTGACGCTGCCGTTCTCTGGCTTTTTGAACTTCTCTACTACGCGCTTCCACGCGCCCAGCTCCGGCTGCCGCGACCAAATGTTCAAGCGCTCGGCGATTTCGTCGTCGAGGCCTTCAGCGTGCAGAACCAGGGGCAGCTCGTAAATGCACCCGACGTCGACTGCGCTCACGACGCTGTCCACCATCACGTTCGAGAACAGCGCGATCTTCTCCTTGAGTCCGCGAGCAATGGGACGATCGCAGCGGCAGATCAAGATGTCCGGCTGAATGCCAATCTCGCGCATCTCCCGGACGGAGTGTTGGGTGGGTTTCGTCTTCAGCTCGCCGGCTGTGGGAATGAAGGGCACCAACGTGACGTGCACGCTCACGGCGTTTTCCTTGCCGGCCTCGATTTTCAACTGGCGAATCGCCTCCAAGAAAGGAAGCGATTCGATGTCGCCGACGGTGCCGCCAATTTCCACGATGGCGATGTCCGCATCCTCGGTGGCTGCGCGTACCCGAGCTTTGATTTCGTCGGTGATGTGCGGGATGACCTGAACCGTAGCACCCAGGTACTCTCCTCGACGCTCCTTGCTGATCACCGTTTCGTAGATGCGTCCGGTGGTGATGTTGGCGTCTTTGGTCAGTCGGCAGGTCGTGAAGCGTTCGTAGTGGCCCAGGTCCAGATCCGTCTCAGCGCCGTCGTCCGTGACGAAGACCTCGCCGTGCTGGTAGGGGCTCATCGTGCCTGGATCCACGTTGATATACGGATCCAGCTTCATGTGGGTCACATGTAAGCCGCGCGCCTCCATCAGGGCGCCAATGGAGGCACTGGTCAGCCCTTTGCCGATAGAAGAGACGACACCGCCAGTGACAAATACGAACTTCGTTCGTCGGCTCACCGTGGTCGGTCTCACGGGAGGGTGCCCTAACACCCTTTTGCGCAGCGCGCACGAATGTTTTCCGACGCCGCGGAGTTTAGCGGGATTTGATGGAGGTTCCCTGGTGCGCCGCCGGCCCTGGGCGGCAGCGTCGCCGACCGGTATTTACTTCCCTGCGAAGAAGCGCACATGGCTCGCCCCCGAGGTGTTGTCGGCGAAAACTCCGTACACCGCGGGGCCTTTGGCGGTCACGCCGATGTAGTCCCCAAGCCAGAGCTGGTTGGAGCGAGCTTTGGTGAAGCGGATGGGTTTGCGCACCACGCGGCTCGGCGCGAAGCTGTTGCCGCCGTCTGTCGACGTTGCCAGGCGGACCGTGCCTTGCAGATCCGGGTCCTGATTCGTGCCGGCGTAGTACAGCAGGTGCAAGTCCCCGTTTGACGTGCGGGTGAGCTGTGGGTGCAGGAACTTGCTGCCGGCGGCAGTGTCTTCCGCGAAGATATGACTGAAGGTTTGCCCGCCGTTGTCGCTGCGGGCGATGCGAAGGTTGTCCGAACGGGGGTTTTCTGACGGGTCGAAGTTGTCCGTACCGATGCCGTAGCTCACCCACACCTTGCCATCGTGGGCCGCACAGGTCGGGTCATCGAAGATAGGCGACAGATCGCTCTGCAGCGCGACTGCAGTCGTCAGCGGCCAGGTCAGTCCACCGTCGTCGCTGCCGCGGAGGCCAATGCCGCCGCCGGGGTGGTAGACGACGTAGAGCCGCCCGGTCACGGCGTCGTGGCAAGGGTAGATCAGATTGCGGAAACCCTGCCCGCTGTCGATATTGACGATATTCACGGCCTTTGTGCTCGGGTCCACGATGGCAACGCGCATGCGTGGCTGCCCCGTGTCGAGCCAGGTCACGTAGATCTTCCCGTCCGGAGTGACGATGCCCCAGGGCTTGTCGATGCTGTCGCTTGCCACCGGTCCGGTGAGATCAATCGGTGCGTCTAGGGTGGTCGAGCCCGGCGCGGACTCTGAGAGATACGCGCGCATGTCGAAGGGCTGGCCCTGGGCGTCGCGCTGGAAGGCAATGAACGTCATGTACATCCGCCCGTTGGGAGCGGCGAAGGCAACGGGATCGCTCGCCACACGACCGCCCGGCGCCGGCAGGCTCAGCGGCGGCGTCCAGGTCTTGCCCTCGTCAAGGCTGAAGGCGTAGCCGTTCGTGGAGCCGCCAGCGGTGAGCACGCCAATCCACACCGCCAACATGCGTCCGTCTGCTGCGACCGCCAGATTCGTTTCGGTTTCTGCACCGCTCAGATTTGATTTGCTGATTTCGATCGTGCCGTCACCGGCATCGATGGCGCCCGTGCCTCCGGTGGCCGAGCCGCCGGTATTGCCGCCCGTCGCCGCGAACCCCCCAGATGCCGCAAACCCGCCGGATGCGCCGTTGCCTCCAGCGGCGCTATCGCCTTTGGGTTTGTCGTCGTCCTCGCTCGATCCGCCGCACGCGGCGGCCAGCGAGAGGGCGCTGCCCAGAGCCGCGGCTTTCGTGAACCTCGAGCCAATCGCAATCACTCGCCCAGGGTGCCGCTGCCACGCGCGGCGCGCAAGGACGGGATTGCGTTGCTGACTGAAAACACGGAAGGCCACGCGATTGCGCGGCCCCCGTGGGCGCGCCGGCGCTAGCGTTGTCCGCGCACACTGCGCTTCTTGCTTGTGCGAGGGAGCGCCAGGCGCAGGGCGTCGTAGCCAAATCGCTCGCGGATGCCGTCCACGGTGCGGTGCAGCTCCTCATGGTCGGCAAATAGCGTCAGCTGCTCGTCGTAATGACCAAGATTCGACAAGGCTAGCCCCAGCAAGCGGATCGGCATGCGTCGCGTGCGGGCACGCCGGAACATGCCGCTGACGACAGGATACAGCTCGAGCTCGGAATGGGTGGGCGACAGAGTTGTGCTGCGGCTGAGAGTTTGAAAGTCCGCGTAGCGCAGCTTCAGCGTCACCGTGCGTGCCTTGATACCGCGTTTGCGTGCCCGCCAGCAGACGCGTTCGCAAAGCGAGCACAGCATGGCTTCGATGGACGTGGCGTCATAGATGTCCTCTCGAAAGGTGCGCTCGTTCGAAATACTGCCTACGAGCTCGCCTGC
Source organism: uncultured Polyangiaceae bacterium (assembly GCA_965369205.1). Lineage (GTDB taxonomy): Bacteria > Myxococcota_A > Polyangia > Polyangiales > Polyangiaceae > JACKEA01. Next base: position 8,618 of record CBDUPW010000281.1, read on the forward strand.
GGGATCGTGCTCTTGGAACGCCGGCCGTTCGCGGCCGAATTCGCTGCGACCTTGCCCGCGCGCGCCCAGCTGCACCTTGCGGGTGAACGCGCCAAAGATGCGGCGCAAGCGCTGCGCCGGCGCGTCGGCCAGCTGCCCTAAGGTTTCGATGCCAATGTCCGCGAGCTTTCTTTCCGCGACGGGGCCAATGCCCGGATACTTCCGCACGGAAAGCGGGCGTAGGACGTCTGCTTCGCATCCGGCGCGCACCAGTCGCACCCCCGCCGGTTTCGCCAGGCCGCAGGCAACCTTGGCCATGGGGCGGCTGGTGGCGATGCCCGCACTCGATGGCAGCCCCAGCGTCGATTGTATCTCCGCCGTCAGTCGACACACCGTGCGCTCGACGGTGGCGTCCGCGTCGGCGTCATCGGGCGCGGCGTACAACCGTTCGCAGCCCGCGAAGTCGATGTACATCTCGTCGATGCTCGCCATCTGCACGACCGGGCTGTAGCCCTCCGCGATCTTGCGCACGCGCCCCGAGAGCCGGGAGTATTCTCCGTGGCGCACGGGAAGGAACACCGCCCGGGGAGCTAGCTCGTAGGCGCGGGTCAGGGACATACCCGAGCGCACGCCCAAGGCACGCACTTCGTAGCTAGCCGCCGTGACGACCCCGCGCTGCCCGGGTCGACCGCCGACGACGACCGCTTTTCCGACCAGGCTGGGATCAAAGAGCCGCTCGACGGAGACGAAGAACGTATCCAGATCGAGACAGCAGATGCGAGGCGCCGCACGGGTCATGGCGGGGCTCTCCAAGGTATACTGAACTAAAGATCAGTGCAATGCCCCGGTAGGGGACCGCACCTGTGATCGGTTTTCATCGGGGCGAGTTTCAGCATCCGACTTCGGGCGGCAGTTTCGGGGTCAGTGGCCGGTTCGGCGACGGCGGCGGCGGGTCACCAGACCCGCCCGACGCCGCGCGGGCAGAGGTCACGACACG
>CBDUPW010000282.1:0-9589 GCA_965369205.1 uncultured Polyangiaceae bacterium
CCCATGCCGCCCATGCCGCCCATGCCGCCGCCCATGCCGCCGCCGCCGCCGGCGTCGGCTGACTCGGCCTTGGGCTTGTCAGCGATCAGGCAGCTGGTCGTGAGCAAGAGGCCCGCGACGGAGGCTGCGTTCTCTAGGGCTGCGCGCACAACCTTGGTGGGGTCGATGACGCCGGCCTTCACCAGGTCTTCGTACTGCTCGGTGGCAGCGTTGAAGCCGAAGTTGCCTTTGCCTTCGCGGACCTTGTTCACCACCACAGAGCCTTCGAGGCCGCTGTTGGCGGAGATTTGACGCAAGGGTTCTTCCAGCGAGCGCTGGAGGATCTTGCGGCCGAAGAGTTGCTCGCCGGGTAGGTCGAGCTTCTCGAGCACGGCTTGTGCGCGGATGAGTGCAACGCCGCCGCCGGGCAGGACGCCCTCTTCAACGGCAGCGCGGGTTGCGTGCATGGCGTCGTCCACGCGGTCCTTGCGCTCTTTCATCTCGCTCTCGGTGGCAGCACCGACCTTGATCACGGCAACGCCGCCAGCGAGCTTCGCGAGGCGCTCTTGGAGCTTCTCTTTGTCGTAGTCGCTGCTGGTGTCTTCGATCTGCTTGCGGATGAGCTCGATGCGGCCCTGGATTTCCTTCTTGTCTCCAGCGCCGTCGACGATCGTGGTGTTGTCCTTGTCGATCTCAACGCGCTTGGCGCGGCCGAGGTCCTTGATGGTGATGTTCTCGAGCTTGATGCCGAGCTCTTCCGCCACGACCTGTCCACCGGTGAGGATGGCCATGTCCTTGAGCATCTCCTTGCGGCGATCGCCAAAGCCGGGGGCCTTGACGGCGGCGCAGTTGAGGGTGCCGCGCAGACGGTTGACCACCAAGGTGGCCAGGGCTTCGCCTTCGACGTCCTCGGAGATGATGAGCAGGGGCTTCTGCTCGCGGGCGATGCTCTCGAGCACGGGCACCAGGTCACGCATGACGCTGATCTTCTTCTCGCTGAGCAGGATGTACGGGTCATCGAGCACGCACTTCATGTGCTCTGCGTCCGTGACGAAGTAGGGGCTGAGGTAGCCACGGTCGAACTGCATGCCTTCGACCACTTCCAGGGTGGTCTCGAGGCCCTTGTTCTCTTCGACCGTGATGACGCCCTCTTTGCCAACCTTCTCCATGGCCTCGGCAAGCATCTTGCCGACGAGTTCGTCGCCGTTGGCGCTGATGATGCCAACTTGCTCGATCTCTTTGTGGCCTTCGACTTTTTTGCTGAGCTTCTTCAGCTCTGCAACCACGGCTTCAACGCTCTTGTCGATGCCGCGCTTGAGCTCCATGGGGTTGTGACCCGCGGAAACCAGCTTCATGCCTTCGCGGCAGATGGACTGCGCGAGCACGGTGGCCGTGGTGGTGCCGTCGCCGGCGAGGTCCGCCGTCTTGGAAGCCACTTCACGCACCATCTGTGCGCCCATGTTCTCGAACTTGTCGGCAAGCTCGATCTCTTTGGCGACGGTCACGCCGTCTTTGGTCACCTTGGGGGAACCCCAGCTCTTCTCGAGCACCACGTTGCGACCCTTGGGGCCGAGGGTGACTTTGACGACGTTGGCGAGGGTGTCCACGCCTTTGAGGATGCGAGCCTGCGCGGCCGCGTCATAAAGAATTGCTTTTGCACTCATGTTCTTGAATCTCCGTTTACTTGGAAAGCACGCCGAGGACGTCGTCCTCGCGCAGGATCAGGTGGTCTTCGCCGTCGATTTTCACTTCGGTGCCGCTGTACTTGCCGAACAGCACGCGGTCGCCGGCTTTGATGTCCAGGGCGCGCAGCTTGCCGTTGTCCAGCAGCTTGCCATTGCCCACGGCGACGACGTTGCCCTCGATGGGCTTCTCTTTCGCGGCATCCGGGATGATGATCCCGCCCTTGGTCTTCTCTTCTTCTTCTACGCGTTTCACGACCAGGCGGTCGTGCAGGGGTCGAATCTTCATGTGTGTGTCTCCGGTGTGGTTTCTGGACGCCGCTCCGACAGTTGGAGCGGGAGCGTCCCTCGCTTGTTGTTTAGGGAGAACTCTCCCCATCCCCGACCGGGTGGCCGGGGCCCGATATACTTCTCGGGGGCCATGACAAAAACTCGCCGGGGGCCCCACTGATGGATACCGAACGAGCCGGAACCTATATCCATCGTCAGCACTGTCAACGCGAGAGTGCTAAAAATCAGCGTAACTAGCTGAAAACAATGAATAATATACTTTGGGCAATCTCGGGGCGAGCTCCGCAGATCCTGCGCGGGCCGCCTCGGAGCCGGCTGCTAAACTGCTGACCCAGGTGCACCGCATACTTTGCGTCGACGACGATCCGGCGTCCTTGCGGACCCTAGTGCGGAGTCTGTCCGCCGTCGCCGAGGTGGACGTCGCGAACAGCCCGGAGGAAGCCCGCGCGTTGTGTCTCAGGCACAGCTATTCCGTCGTGCTCACTGACTACAACATGCCCACCAGCACGGGGGTGGAGTTGCTCGAGTCTCTGGCCGCGCTGGGGTGCCGTGCGGTGCCGCTGCTCGTCACCGGTCAAACGGACATCGAAACGGCTATCTCCGCCGTCAATCGCGGCCACGTTTACGGCTTGGTGCACAAACCCTGGCGCGCGGCGGATCTGGCCATGATGGTCAAGCGCGCGTGTGAACGCTTCGAACTCAGCGACGAATTGCGCAAGAAGGTCGCCGAACTCGAAGCGGCCAACCATAGCCTGCGCATGCGCAACGAAGCCCTCGAATCTGCGCAGGCGTCGATCCGACAGCTAACGGAAGTTGCCGCCACCGACGACAAGACCGGCGCACGCACCCATCGCTTCTTCGCAGATCGCTTGGAAGAGGAGCTGGCGCGCGCGCGGCGCTACGCGCGACCTCTGGGGCTCATGCTCTTGGATTTGGACGGATTCAAATCCGTCAACGACACGCACGGGCACATTGCGGGCGACGGCGTGCTGCGGGGCGTGGCCGATGTCGTGCGCGGCAGCATCCGCGTGATGGACGTGTTTGCACGCTATGGCGGTGACGAGTTCGCCGTGATCTTGCCGGATACGGGCACCGAAGGCGCCGCTTGTCTTGCAGGACGCCTATGCGACCGCGTGCGCGAGTCGCGACTGGATCCCGCCGACAGGGGCACGATCACGCTGTCCCTGGGCATCGCCGCGCTGCCGGATGCGAACGCCGAAAGCGCCACGGAGTTCTTGGACAAGGCGGACCGCGCCCTGTATCGCGCAAAAACTACCGGCAAGGATCGCGTCGTGATCGCGGAGTCTTCGACGCCTCCTGGGCCCTGACGCGTTGCGTTCTTTTGGTTTGGGTCGGGTCGCTGCGCGGCGCTGGGCCACGCTTCTAGCTCTGGGCCACGAGTCACGCCGGCCCCACGCGACTGGCCGCGGAGTGCGCCCTCGCGTATGCTCTTGGCCTCATGACGCGACGCATCTTTTCTCGCATCTCACCTCGCATTGGGGGCGCGCTCTTCGCGCTTGCCGTCAGCTCGCTGAGCCTTGGCGCAGTAGCAGCGCCGACCTTCGCGCGGTTGTCATTCACCGGGCCCACCCAGAGCACGATGACGGTCTCGTGGAATACAACCACGAACACGACGGCTGAAGTCAAGCTGGGTACGGTTGCGGGCACGTACACGCAGACCGTGTCGGGCACGACGCTGCAGGCCAACGCGGGCCTTGGCTACGTGCACCAAGTGGACCTGACGGGACTCACACCGGACACCAAGTACTACTACGTCGCTGGCAACGCCGCGGACGGTTACACCAAGGAAGCCAGCTTCACCACCGGGCCGACGGAGAGCACCAACTGCGGCAATCTGCGTTTCGCATTCTTGGCCGACAACCGGCCCGATCCCACCTTCGGCGGCGGCGAGAACTGGCCGCAGATCCTTGGCCAAGCCGCCAACCACAAGCCCGACTTCACTTTGAACGGCGGCGACATGGTGATCGACGGTGACAACATCGGTCAGTGGATCAAGTTCCTGGGCTGGACGGAGCCCGTGGCCAAGAGCATCCCGCTGATGCCCGTGATCGGCAATCACGACAACGGCCCGGGCGAGGGAAACAACGCCAACTACAACCAGCTCTTCGCTCTGCCCAAGTCCACGGGCACCTACGGCAGCAATACGGAGGACTACTACTTCTTCACCTACGGCAACGCGATCTTCGTGTCGATTTCGACGGAGACCTTCAAAGGTGGCTCGATCCCCTTCGCGACCCAGGCGGCGTGGCTCGACGAAGTGCTGACGAACAACCCCAAGAAGTGGAAGTTCGTCTACTACCACAAGCCCACCTACACCACCGAAGCGCTATTCAGCATTTCGCACGAGCCCAACGAAGCGAACCAGAACGCTGCGCTTGTGCCGATCATCGATAAACACCACGTCGACGTCGTGTTTGTCAGTCACAACCACTGGTACGAGCGCTTCCACCCCTCCAACTGCACCGCGCAGTCGAAGCCCGGCTCGGACAAGCCTTGCAACGTGGGCGCCACCAACTTCGCGGGTGGCACCGTGCACATCGTCAGCGGTGGTGCCGGCGCCTTCACTATCCCGGCATTCCTCTGTGGCAACACCTCCGGGCGCGCGACCTGCTCCGGGGACCACCACTACGTGCTCGTCGACATCAACGACGAGAAACTCACCCTGCAGACCTGGGGGGCGGCGCCCCAGCCGAACAAGATCATCGACGGCATCACGATCACGAAGCCCGTGGACACCCTGTGCGGCAGTGGCACGGACGCAGGTGCTGGTGGGGCCGGCGGCTTCGCGGGAAGTGCAGGCAGCGCGGGTGCAGACGCCGGCGCGCCGGACGCGTCCTTGGGCGGCGCGGGTGGCGCTGCGGGTGGCGGCGCGACAGCCGGCACTGGGGCCACGGCCGGCAGCGGCACCGGTGGACAAGCGACGGGCGGCGGCGGCGCGACGGCAGCCGGTGGCTCGGCCGCGGGCGGCAAATCCGGCGGCAGCTCTGGCGACGACGGCGGCTGTTCGTGCCGCACAGCGGGCGCCGCGCCCACCTCGGGCTTGGGCGCGCTTGCGCTGCTCGGTGTCGTGGGTCTGTTGCGTCGCCGGCGCGCTGCAAAGCGCTGAGCTTTTCCATGCGCGTCTTTGCCACAGTCGGCGGGCTATTCTTGCTCGGCTGCTCCGCGCCCGAATTTCAAACCGTCAACCCGCAGGACTCCGGCACTGCCGACACGATTGGCGTGCAGGATGGGGCGTTTCCAGATGCACAAAGTGACACCGCGCCCGCGGAGTCTGGTCCGGCGTGCAACGAGGTGATCGCCTTTGACGCGCCGGTGTCGGCCGATACTCACCTCGACGGGAACTACCCGAGCACCGGCGCTGCCAACAACGGTGGCGCGTTGGACGAATTGCTCGTCGCCAGTGCCGTCACTCTGCCGAGTCCCACCGCGCAGTTCGTCGCCTTGATGCGCTTCAAGCTGACCATGGTCCCCGCAGGCGCCGAGTTGCTGTCCCTGAGCTTGAAGGTCACGACGGTCAGCCCCGCAACGCCGTCGGCGGGCAGCGCCCGGGTGTACTTCACGCGTTCAGAGTGGAGCGAAGGCACCGGTGCTTATGACGGCGCCACTTGGGCAAACCGGGTCGCGGTCTGCACTGGCTGCCCGGGGGGCGCGCCGGAGAATGGCTGTTGCACGTACACCGAGACGTGGCACGGGGCTGGAGCGACCGCCCCAAAAGACCGCGCTGCCCTGCCTGCCGCCGATGTGAGTTTTTCCGCCACCCCAGGGCCCGTCGAGATTGCCCTCGACCTCTCGACTTTGGGCACCTTCGGCGGCGCCGCGATCGCCTTGCAGGTCGTTGCCGTGCCGGATGACGCCACCAAGGTGTGGCTTGCGGCGCACGGCAGGTCCGGTGCAGCAGTGCTTGCGGGCACCTACTGCGCGCCGATTTGACGCGCGTTCTAGTCGCAGATCTGAAGCTCCGCGATCGTGGTCTGGACGCGAAACGTGGAAGCCGTGGTCTGGCGCTCCGCGAAGAAGAAGTGCAGCGAGTGCACTTCGCCGAGCACGAGGCCCAGTTCTGCAGCGCGCGCGTCCAGGTTCACACTGCCGGTTTGCGCGCCGTGCACGCCGCCCAGGTCGATAGCGAGGCGGCGATTGAGGAAGACCCAGACGTCGTCGTCGCCGGTGAATGAAAACGTCTCACCGCCCACATAGCGAAACGCCGTGGCCACTTCGAAGGTGAAGTGGAAGTTGTGCTCCCGGCCTTCATTGCCAAACAAGTCGCCGTCGATGGGGAAGAAGCTCTGGTCGTTGAAGCTAAACAGGTCAGGGCGTTTGGCGGACGCAGTCAGAGGGATCTCCAGCAGCCGCGAAGCGTTGACGCCCGGAACGTCGCGATACCATTGGTCGAACGCGCTCTTGCCATGGGTGGTGAACGGCGGGCCGCCGGCGTAGACGGGGTTGTCGTCGGGACCCAACTCCGAGAGCACGATGCCCGGGTCGTCGCCAATGATGCCGGACTCGAAATCTGGATGTGAGTCGCGGAAGTCGCGCACAACTCCTGGCAGCTTTGGCGGCTTTGGCTTTGGCGCGTCGCAGTTGCGCCAAAAGCCGTCGATGCAGTGCTCCACGCCTTGTCCGCACACGCTTTTACACGGACGCGTGCGGCCCCCGTCGAGATCGCAAGGTCCGCTGCTGCCGGCGGGCACAAAAGCGTCACCCGGCTCGGAGCGCGAACCACACGCCGTGCAGAGCAGCAAAGCCAGCCACAGCGTCCGCGCCACTCACTTTGCCTTCGGCTCGGCCGCGACGAGGGGGGGGCCCTGCTCGGGAATGATCAACGCGTGCACAGGCTGGTCATCCCTTGCCTTCACGAGGGTGCGCGTCAGTTCTTCGCGCAAGGCCGTCAGCTGCTTGAACGCCTTTTCGCGTCGCAAGGCGATGCGGTAGGATAAGAAGTCGCGCTTGCAGTCCCGCGGCGCGCCCCGGGTGTCTTCAGCTGGCGTCTTGCTCGTCTCGCAGTAGCGTTGGATTTCGGCGTCGGTCAACTTGGCGTCGACTTCTGCCATCACGCTTTCCTTCACAGCAGCTGCGAGCAGCGTATTGGTCTTCTGCCGCACGACGGCGCTCCGGTGCATGCCGCGCCGGCGCGCCTCCTCGGCTTCGAGCAGCTCCGGCAGCAGCTTTCGCTCGATGTAGTTCTTTCGCACTTCGGCCGGCGTCTTGCCGTAGCTCTCCCGCTCGAACGCTTCCATCAGTGTCAGCCGCCCTGCAAACTCCCGCGCCCGCACTGCGGTATCGCCCACCTGCACGATCACCGGGTCTTCTTCCGGCGCGGATTGTGCCGTGTGGGTCGGCGCAAACACGAGGGACAGACTCAGAAGTACGGAGCGACGCATCGCGAGCCCTAGTTCTGGCTCCCAGCGGCGTCAGCAAACGCTACGGCGGGTGACGAGGGGCCACTGCACCCCGCGGGGGCCGGCGCCAGAACCGTCAGCGGGATAGCCGCGGCCAGTCGAAGGGGGCATCGAGACCGAGCCATCATCCAAGTATATCAAGGCTAGTGTGAGAAGTCCCGTAGGGCAGCGCCACCTTCGCTCGGGAGTCGGGTCGGCGACCTAAACACGCAAGCCCAGCGGAGGATCGATCAGTTCCCTGGCGTCCGGTGGGCAGCCCGCTGGAAAAGCACTTAGCATGCGAATCGGTCTTCCCTTTTTCGCGAGCGTTTCCCCCGCGCCCCTTCGTCCGGTGTTCCTCCAAGCGCCCTGACACCACAAAGCGGCCGCTTAACGTCCCGCCGCGCAAGACTTGGCAGGAAGAATCTCACGCGCGCCGCTCAGAACTGCGACAAGGAAAGCAAGTTGCCGTCGGGATCACGAAACCAGAAGACCTTCGCACCGCCCGGCGCGATCCAAATACCGATCTCGTCCTGTTCGAAGTGTGGATAGCGTACGCCCTCCACGCCGCTCTGCTTCAGGCGCTCAGCCTCGGATGCAATGTCGCTGACCTCCAGACCAAAGGCCGTGTACGCCGCTGGCGTCACACTCTGTACCTTCTGGACGCGCAGCATCGTACCGAAAGCGTCGAAGACGATGGCAAAGGGCGTATCTTCAGCTAGCTCTAGTTTCAAGACATCGCGATAAAACGCCAAGGCCTGGCTGGGCTGGGAGGTGGCAATGAAGGCGATAGCTCGATGAGACATAAACCGAGTATGCCAGGCGATGCGGAGTCTTGACGGAATCCATGAAGGCAAGGGGGCTGCGGTGAGCAGCCGTGCGCCGTAGCCGCTTGCCGCTCAGCGAAGCCGCGCCAGCGCTCTGCGCAGCTGGTCTGTTACGTTGCCCTGGAGAACATCGCCGTGCGCGAAGATGACGCGGTCGATTGGACGATCGAGCATGCGCTCGATGCTTGCCTGGGTAGCCGAAGCGTCTTGGATTAGCGCGTTCCAGGATCGGCTCACCGTAAGCGTTTTCCAGATATTGAGTCTCCAGTACACCGCCGTTTCCATCCAGCTATGAGATCGGTGGATGTTGAAAAGCAAGTCCGCGATGAGCAAGCTACGCGTTGGCGAGTGATAGAAGGCAAACTCGTCGAGTACGGGCGCTCCAGCAATTGGCAACCGCTCGATTTCTGGCGGCCAACCCGCGAGCTGCTCGTCGTTGAGCCAGCCCTGCACGTGCAGCTGTGGGTACTTCTCGCTCAATCCCTTAGGCGCAATCAGACGAGCGTTGGGAAAACGGGCCACGGCTGCTCCAAGATACGAGTGGTGAGAGCTATTTGGCGCCACGATCGTTGTCACGTGCCCCAGCGAGCAGATTTCAGCTACCAGGCACTCATCCATGGGCGGAGCCGAAATGATCAGCAGTCCAGTCGAAGTTGCCACGATGCTGGAGCGGGCGGGAAAACGCGTTACGCCGGCAAGATGTGCCGTGTAGTCAACGGTCCATATGTTTTGGCAGAGCGGAACTGGCTGCGGACGCATGGCAAGAACTGGGGGGAGAGATTGATGAGCAGACCCCCTGGTGCAGTCTTACCGCCGGGTTGCGCTGAAACTTCCCACGACCGTGTCTTCGACCGTCGTGCATTCCCGCGCCACGGCCCCGTCCGTGCCCGTGGCGCTTCCCTGTCCGGCGTGCCCTCAGTCAGCGCACGATGGTGGCGTAGCCCTTGCGCTTGATATCCCAGTGGAAGTGGTCGCGGTGGGCCGCGTTGAAGCTGGGGGAGAGCATGTGGTGAAAGAGCTTTTCGCGGGCAACTTCGCAGACCACGTTGCGCAGTCGCACGGCTTCGTCCGTGACGGTGTGCATGATGGCGTCCGGGCCGCACACGCGCTCGCCAATGCTGGCTTCGAAGTCTCGCTCTACGCTCAGCTTGCGCCCATCTTTCAAGGTGAAGCTGACGATGTCGGCGGCAAGTCCGTAGTGGTGTTGGCTCTTGACGCTTTTTCGGAGCTTGGACCACGGCCGATAGAAGTTACCGACGCTCATGGCCGTGACGTCGTGCTTCACAAGTAGCTGCGTCAGGTCGTCCAAAACGAGCGCCAAGCGACAGTCGAGCATGCCCCATTTGCTACTCTTGGGCGGCACGATCATGCGCACGCCGTTGAGCGCTTTGGGTAGTCGCACTGGCGTGGCGAT
>CBDUPW010000283.1:0-9555 GCA_965369205.1 uncultured Polyangiaceae bacterium
GACCATCCCCCCCAAATGCTCACTCTTGTGAGCATTTCGCCCCGATAGCTCCCGCCGCGCCCGCTCTCGCTCCCGCTCTCGCGCCCGCTCCCGCTCTCGCGCCCGCTCCCGCTCTCGCGCCCGCTCCCGCTCTCGCTCCCGCTCTCGCGCCCGCTCTCGCGCCCGCGCCCACTCTCACGCCCACGCCCACGCGCGCTCTCGCGCCCAAAGCCCCTCCCAGTCTCAGGCTGCGCGCCGAGTCGACGCCGGCGGTGGGCTGGACGGCCGGGACGGTCGGCGGGGTAGCGGGGTCACCGAGGGGTTTCGCCCCAGGGCCTCGACTGGAACGCGCATGACTAGCTTTGCCGCAGTGCGTCGCGGCTGCAGGCGCACGGTTCCAACGAACAGCAGCGTGGCGAGCAGGGCGGGGAGGAGAGCGAAGAAGAGCATGTGTTCGTATCCAGATGAGCAAGGCATGTGCCCTGCCCGGGAAGGCGGGACTCTAGGGAAAACCATGGGTTTTGGGCAAGCCCTGGGTTTGCGGAGACACCCGCCGTGGGTCTCCGGACACGCGGCCTGGGGCAGTCGCCGCAGGCGCTAGTACACAAGTTGTCCCCAGCCCGGATGCACTGAACGGACTAGCATGTGGGGCATTGGGAGCGCACAGGTGCTTGGAATTATTGAGAAAGGACGTCTGCCGACTTGTTGACAGGGTGGGGTGCCGCCCTCTAGTTTCGCCAGTGCCAGTGGGAGAAAGTGGGGTGAAGTGTCGCTCCCTCCCAATTGGTGGCAAAACATGTTTCGCGGGCAATTCATCCACAGCATCGACGCCAAGGGACGCGTGAGTCTCCCTGCGCGCTTTCGTGATGCGCTGCTGCGAGACGGGGACGCGCGTTTCATTCTCACGCCCGCGCTCTTCGATCCGTGTCTGCACCTGCACCCCATGGCGGCGTGGGAGGCATTGGAGTCGAAGCTGAACGAACTGCCCAGTTTCGATCCGAACATCGTGCGCTTCCGGCGGCTGTACATCTCTGCGGCCATCGAGTGCGAGCTGGACAAGGCGGGGCGCGTGCTGGTGCCGCCGGCGCTGCGCGACCGCACGCAGTTAAACAAGGACGCGCTGTGGGCCGGCATGGGTCGCACCGTGGAACTGTGGGCGAAGGAGCGCTGGGAAGCCGCGTTGTCGATGACGCCCGAGCAGGAACAAGACTTCCGGCGCGCCGTGATGGAGCAGATCAGGATATGACCAACGTGGCAGCTATCTACGAAGAGCCTCGCGAATACCATCACGTCACCGTGATGCCCGGCGAGGTGGTGTCGGCATTGCAGACGGATCGCGGCGGTCTGTTTCTCGATGTGACCGCCGGCGGAGGTGGTCACTGCGAAGCGATTCTCGAATCCAGCGACAGCGCTCGGGTCATTGCTTTCGACCGCGATCCGGACGCAATCGCCGCCGCTGGCGCTCGGCTACAACGCTTCGGAGAGCGAGCGCGGGTCGTGCGGGCGAGTTTCGACGAGGTCGAAGAATACCTCCGCGAGAGCGGGGCGGGCGTCGTCGCGGGATTGGTGGCGGATCTGGGGGTGAGTTCGCACCAACTGGATGACCCGGAGCGCGGCATGAGCTTTCGCGCCGAAGGTCCCTTGGACATGCGCATGGATCCCGACGCCGGCGAGACGGCGCAAGAGTTGATCGAGCGCGTTAGTCAAGACGAACTGGCCGACATCATTTACGCCTTCGGCGAAGAGCGCCGTTCACGTCGCGTCGCGCGCTGCATCAAGCAAAGCGCAGAGCGCGGGGAGCTGGCGACGACCCTCGATCTGCGCCGCGCGGTGGTGCGTGCCGTCGGACCGCGCCGGGTGGGCGGCATCGACCCTGCCACTCGCACGTTTCAAGCGTTGAGGATCGCGGTGAACGGAGAGCTCGACCAGCTGAAGCACCTGCTCGAGATGGCCGCTCGGATCGTGGCTCCGGGTGGTATTGCGACCTTCATCAGCTTTCATTCTTTGGAAGACCGTCTGGTAAAGCGTGCGCTGCGACAGCGCGCGTTGTGGCAGCCGCTGACCAAGAAACCGGTTCTCGCCGCCGCCGAAGAGCAGGCGGACAACCCCCGGGCACGGAGCGCCAAACTGCGCGCAGCCGAGCGCCTGGAGAGCGAGGACTCCGAGTGAACGAGAAGAGTCCGTTCCTGACGCTGTGGACGCTGGCGGTGATCGCGGCGTGTGCGGCGTTCGTGCTGTACCTGGGCATGCGGGTCAAAAACGTCGAGCTTGGCTACGAGCTGGGACGTTCTCACGCACGCGTTGCCCGGCTGCGCGAGGTCAAGCGGGTGCTGGAGCTTGAGCTATCTAGCCACAAGACCCCGGAACGGGTCGATTTGGTCGCCCGCAGCCTGCTGGGCATGAGCGAGCCCTCCCCGGACCGCATCATTTCCGCTGGGATCAGTCCCGAGGTGAAGCCCGAAGAAGAGCAACTCGACGCGCCCAGCCCGGAGACCCAGCCGTGAGGAGTCTAGACACCCCCCGCGGGCGTTACATCCGCATGCGCATGGGATTCTTGTGCGGCGTGCTCGCCTTCGGGATGGGCTTGGTGCTGTCGGCGGGGTTTGAGCTGATGGTGGCCGATGGGCCAGCCTGGCGTGAACTTGCGGAAAAACAGCGCCAGCGCCGCCTGCACGTGACCCCCAAGCGCGGCACCATCTACGACCGCAACGGCAGTGCGCTTGCCGTCAGCGTCGAAGTGCCGAGCGTTTCCTTGGACGCCGTCGAGTTGCTACGCGGCGTGGCGCCTCAGAAGATCCCAGTCGTCGCGCGGGACTCGGCGAATCGCATCGCCGCAGCGCTCAGCCTCGATCCGGCGCAAGTGGAGCGCCGCATTCTGGCCAAACGGCGCTTCGCATGGCTCAAGCGCCGCATCACCAGCAAAGAGGCCGAGGCCATCCGCAAGCTTTCCTCCAGCAAAGAGTCTGGCGACGCGCGCGTCCGAGGATTGATCGTGGAGGGCGAAGGCAAGCGATACTACCCGCGTCGCGCTCTCGGCGGCCCGCTACTCGGCTTCGTTGCTCCCGACGGCGAAGGCAAGGACGGCTTCGAGCTGAGCATGAACCGGGAGTTGATGGGTCACGTGGAGCAACTGCGCGGCCTGCGTGATCGCTCCGGCCGACTGATCTTCTCCGAAGGCATTCACGACGAACAAGCCCTCGCGGGGCACAACCTGTACCTGACCCTGGATCAGGGCATTCAGTTCACCGCCGAGCGTGAGCTCGCGAACGCCGCACGCACCTTCGAAGCCAGCGGTGGCTCGGTGATCGTGGTCGACCCCTACACCGGCGAGATCCTGGCAATGGCTAGCTGGCCTGGATACAACCCAAACGACTACGGGGACAGCGAGCCGGCTGAGCGGCGCACCCGTGGTTTGACGGATTCTTTCGAGCCTGGCTCGACCATGAAGATCTTCACCCTCGCGGCCGGGCTGGGCGCTGGGGTGATCGAGCCAACCCAGAAGCTCTTTTGTGAAAAGGGGCTGATGGCGGTCGACAACGTCACGATCCGCGACACGCATCCTGCGGGTTGGCTCACGGTGTCCCAAGTCTTGGCGGTGTCGTCGAATATTTGCGCGGCCAAGATCGGCCTGTCCATGGGCGGCAACAAGCTCTACGACTCGCTGCTTCGCTTTGGATTCGGACAAGAGTCCGGCGTGCCGCTGCCGGGAGAGTCGTCGGGGACCTTGCGGCCGCGTGGGCGTCCTTGGGTACAAGTCGAAACTGCGGCGGCCTCTTTCGGCCAGGGCATCAGCGTCACGAACCTGCAGCTTGCCATGGCCACCGCGGCGTTGGCCAACGGTGGGCAGCTGATGGAGCCCATCATCGTCAAGCGCGTGACGACTGCTACGGGCGAGTTGGTGCGCGAAGCGGCGCCGCGCACGCGTCGCCGCGTGGTGCCACGCCGCGTAGCAGCAACGCTGGCGGAGATGATGGTCGCCGTGACTGAGGGCGAAGGCACGGGCCTGGAGGCGGCCATCGACGGGTATCAGGTCGCCGGCAAGACGGCGACGGCGCAGAAGACCGATCCGGCGACGGGGCGGTACTCCTTCGACAAGTACATCGCGTCCTTCGTCGGTTTTGTACCCGCGAAGAAGCCCGTCGTCGCCATTGCGGTGATGCTGGACGAACCCATGGTCGAGCACGCGGGCGGCGCGGTTGCAGCCCCGGTGTTCCGCAACGTGGCGCGCATGGCGCTCAAATACAAAGGGCTCACGCCCCAGGGTACGACGCGCGTGGACGTTGCTTCCCTCGGCAGCACGCCGGACCCGGCGAACGCCGCATACGACGTGCTGCGCCAGGCTCGAGGCATGAAGCCCGCCGTGCAGGTTGCGGATCCAGGCACTCAAGTGTCAGCAGGCAGCGTGCGGATTCCGGACATGACCGGGTGGCCGGTGCGTGAGGCGGTGCGTCGCACCGCGGAGCTAGGGCTCACGGTGAAAGTCGTCGGCTCGGGACTCCTTGCACGCCAAACCCCAGCACCGAACGGCGTCGTGAAAAAGGGCGGCAATGTGGTCTTGGTCTTCGAGCCAGCCACATGAGCAGGGCCATGACAGAGCGACGCACGCGTAGGGCAGGGGCCACATTGGGCGCGCTGGCCGAGGCCCTTGAGGCCTTCGGGGCACGTCTGCATGGTGCTGCCGCGACGCAGGTGGCTGACGTCCGCCACGACTCACGTCAGGTCGTGCCAGGAGACGTATTCGTGGCGCGCTCCGGCGGCACAGACAGCGGCGCGCGTTTCATATCCGACGCAGCCGCGC
The DNA here is from genome assembly GCA_965369205.1 of uncultured Polyangiaceae bacterium. Classification (GTDB taxonomy): domain Bacteria; phylum Myxococcota_A; class Polyangia; order Polyangiales; family Polyangiaceae; genus JACKEA01. The sequence continues at coordinate 4,778 of CBDUPW010000283.1, forward strand.
GAGGCGCTTCCGCGTTGATCTGCGACGCGACGACCGAAGTGTCGGCGATTGCCCTGCCGTATATCCTGGTCAGCGACGCACGCCGCGCACTGGCCCACGCGGCCGAGTGCGTGCACGGCTACCCGACGCACGCGCTGGGTGCCGTTGGCATCACGGGTACCAACGGCAAAACCACTTGCTCCTTCCTAGCAGCGGGGGTGATCACGGCAGCGGGCGGACGACCGGCGCGCATGGGCACGCTGGGTTTCGCCTTCGAGGCGACCCAATTCGACTCCCTGCTCACGACGCCGGAAGCGGACGACATCAGTCGCTACGCCGCGAGCGTCGTCGATGCGGGCGGCACACATCTCGTGATGGAGGCGTCCAGCCACGCCCTTGATCTCGGACGCGTCGATGCCGTGCGCTTCGAGGTGGCCGCATTCACCAACCTGACCCAAGACCATCTGGACTTTCATGCCTCTATGGCCGCGTACGCGGAAGCAAAGGCGCGGCTATTCGACGAACTGGCGCCTCGCCACAGCGTGGTGAACGTCGACGATCCCTTCGGTGCAGATCTTGCGAAGCGTTCCCATGCGGATTTGCTGCGGGTTGGCATGACGACGGCTGCGGATGTGCACCCCGTCGCCGTCACCATGGACGAAAGAGGCCTGCGCGGGAGTCTGAATGTGGCCGGCACGCGCGTCGATGTGCAAACCCGTTTGATCGGCGACCACAACTTACAGAACGTATTGGTTGCGCTCGGGATCGCTCACGCCTTGGGCCTCGATCTGCATAAGGCGGCGGCAGGACTCACGAACGTCGTGTCGGCGCCCGGCCGCCTGGAGCGTTGCGACGCCATCGGCGACGACATCTGCGTCTTGGTGGACTACGCACATACGCCTGACGCGCTTTCCCGAGCATTGGCCGCGGTGCGGCCGATGACCAGTGGCGATCTGTGGTGCGTATTCGGTTGTGGTGGGGACCGGGACCCGCTCAAACGCCCGCTGATGGGCGAAGTCGTGGGCCAGGGCGCCGATCGCGCTATCGTCACCAACGACAATCCACGTTCCGAAGCTCCTGAAGCCATTGCCGACGCCATCGTGCGCGGACTCTCGCCCTACACGGACGCGTTCGAGGTCATCCTGGATCGGCGCGCCGCCATCGCCCGTGCGGTGCAGGACGCAGCGCCCGGTAGCGTCGTCCTGATCGCCGGCAAGGGGCATGAAACCACGCAGACGATCTTGAACCAGAAGCTGCCCTTCGATGATCGCGTCGAAGCACGTCGCGCCCTGCAAGCGCGCCGAGAAAGTCAGCTCCGCTGATGGCCACGCCGATCATTCAAAACGCCGCAGCGTTCTCCGTGGAAGAGATCACGCAAATCTGTTCCGGAACCCTAGAGCAGGGCAGCCCCAAGCAGCGCGTCTCCGGCGTGTTCACGGATTCTCGCGGGGAGGGCACGGGCAAGCTGTTCGTGGCGCTTTCTGGGGAGAGCTTCGACGGCCACGCCTTCGTGGCCCAAGCGGTCGCAGCCGGCGCCAGCGCCGTATTGGTGGAGCGCCGTCGACGTGCCCGCGAACATTGCCGTCATCCGGGTGGCGGATGCTCTCTGCGCACTCGGCGACATCGCGCGCGCGCACCGACGCCGTTGGAACGGGCGCGTCGTGGCCGTTGCGGGCTCCGCAGGCAAGACCACGACGAAAGCGACCATCGCCGCGGCGCTGTCGGCGCTATGGCCCGATCAAGTGCACGTCACACGCGGCAATCTGAACAATCGCGTGGGCGTGCCCATGGTGCTCTTGGCCGCGAACGACACGCATCGGATCTGCGTCGTGGAAATCGGGACCAACCAGCTTGGCGAAGTGGCGGCCTTGAGCAAGATCGCCGAGCCGGACGTGGCCGTGCTGACCCTGGTGGCGATCGAACACAGCGAAGGGCTCGGAGATCTGGACGCTATCGAGGGCGAAGAAGCCTCTGTATTCGTCGGACTGAAATCGGACGGTGTGATTGTGGTCAACCAGGACGACGCCCGCGCCCTGCGAAGTGCCCGCGCAACGGGCGCTCCTCGCATCGTCGGCTACGGCGCCAGGCCCCCGGCTGCGTATCAAGTCTTGCAGCGGGAAACCTTGAGCGCTGAGTCGAGCCGCGTGCGTGTGTCTCGTCCTTCCGGCGGCGTAATCGAGGCCACGGTTCCGCTCTTGGGCGCGCCAGCGGCCCTGGCTATCGCTGCGGCCGTCGCGGTGGCCGACGCGGTGGGCGCCGCGCCATCGCCGGCAGATACCCTTGCCGCGGGATTCGCTTCACCCCTCGTCGCCGAGGCCGGACGCATGCGTCCAGTGGAATTGCCGGACGGCACGTTACTCTTGGACGACAGCTACAACGCGAATCCGGTCAGCGTCTTGGCGGCGCTGCAGACAGCGCAGGAACTCAGTGCTCGTCGGAACGCCGAGCTGCTCTTGGTCCTGGGCGAGATGCGTGAACTCGGCGCGTTCAGCGAACGCGAACACCGGCAGCTGGGCGCTGCAGTCGCCAGCAGCGGCGCCGCGGGTTTGGTGGCGATTTCCGGCGACGCGCGCTGGTTTGTGCAGCCGGCGTTGAGTGCGGGCATGGATGCCGTGTTCGTGGCAGACGCCGCGGCCGCCCTGCCGGCCGTGCGTCAGCGGTTGCGAGCGGGCAGCGTTGTATTGATCAAAGCCTCCCGCGGCGTGCGCGCCGACAAGGTCGTCGAGGGGCTGCGCAGCGGCAATGGGAGAGCGGCATGATCTACGAGTTGCTCTATCCGCTCTCCACGAAGTTCGGTTGGGCCGGCGCGCTCAATGTGCTGCGCTACACACCGTTCCGCGCGATCATGGCGACGCTGACTGCCATGGCCATGTGCTTCGTGCTCGCGCCCTGGTTCATTCGGACGCTGCAGAGCAAGCAGATCGGGCAGGTTGTTCGGGACGATGGTCCGGACTCCCACAAGATCAAGGCGGGCACTCCCACGATGGGCGGCGCGCTGATCTTGCTTGCGGTGCTTGTGCCCACCGCGCTGTGGGCGGACGTGCAGAACGTATTTGTAGTGGCGACGGCCGCCGTGACGGCCGGCTACGGCTTCATCGGCTACCTCGACGACCGCATGAAGATCCAAGGCGCCAACTCCAAAGGGCTTGCGGGCCGCTACAAGCTGCTCGGGCAGATTGCCATTGGCGGCGGGGCAGTGGGCTATTTGTTCCTGTCGCAGTCCGGGGTGCCTCAACGCTGGATCGACTTGCGCACGCGGCTCTCGATCCCCTTCCTGGCCTTCGAGAAACACCCCATCGACCTGCCGGTTTGGGCCTACGTGCTGTTTGCGCTGTTGGTCGTGGTGGCGACGAGCAACGCGGTGAACCTGACGGATGGGCTGGACGGCCTGGCCATTGGTCCGGTGATGATCAACGCCGGCGCCTACATGGTTTGGGCCTACATCGCCGGCTCTGTGCTCTTCGGCAAGCCGCTGGCCGGATATCTGGACATCGCCGGCATTCCCGAGATGACCGAGCTCGCGATCTTCTGTGCCGCTGTGATCGGCGCTGGCATCGGCTTCCTTTGGTACAACACGTATCCCGCCCAAGTGTTCATGGGAGACGTGGGTTCGCTGTCCCTGGGGGGCGGTCTCGGCATGGTGGCGGTGCTGACCAAGAACGAGCTCTTGAGTGTGCTCTTGGGCGGCGTGTTCGTATTGGAAGCGGCCAGCGTGATCACGCAAGTGGTGAGCTTCAAGCTTTTCGGACGTCGTGTGTTCTTGATGGCGCCGATCCACCACCACTTCGAGAAGAAGGGCTGGCCGGAGCCGCGCATCATCGTGCGTTTCTGGATCATTTCCATCCTGTTGGCGCTCGTCGCCCTTTCATCCCTGAAGCTTCGGTAGGAGTCATGGAGCTGTCGAACCGAAAAGTAGTCGTTGTGGGCCTCGGCAAGAGTGGCGTCGCCGCCGCCAAGCTGTGTCTCGCCAACGGCGCTCGGGTGATCGGAACCGATAGCGCGCCCCTTGCTTCGCTGTCGCCCGAAGCCCGTGGCTTGGGCATCGAGCTGTGCGCCGGTGGGCATGAGGCCGCTGAGCTAGACCGGGCGGATGTGATCGTGCTGTCCCCGGGGGTCGCAGATTTCCCAGAGCTTTCTCGGGCTGCGCGGGCGGGCGCGGAGGTGATTGGCGAGCTGGAACTGGCGAGTCGGTTCGTGCACGCGCCGGTGCTTGCCGTCGGCGGCACCAACGGCAAGAGCACGGCAACCAGCGTATTGGCCGCATTGCTACAGGCCGCCGGGCTGCGCGTGTTCGCGGGCGCCAACCTGGGGCGACCGGCGGCAGAAGCCGCCGAAGACGCCTATGACGTGATTGTTTGGGAGGTCTCCAGCTTCCAGATGGAGCGCGTGCCGACTTTCCGTCCCAAGGTGAGCGTCCTGTTGAACATCAGCGAGGACCACCTCGATCGCTATTCGGGATTTTCTGCGTACGCCACGGCGAAGGGCAACGCTTTTGTGAATCAAGGCGAAGGCGACGTGGCGATCGTGCCCGCGGGGGACGCGGCTTGTTTGCAGCAGGCCCGTCGCGGTCACGGGCGGATCGTGACTTTCGGAACGGATGCGGACTACGCAACGCAGGCCGACGCGATCTATGAACGCGCCACCGGCGCCAGCTTTCCCCTTGCGGATGCCCAATTGCATGGGCGCCACAACCACGACAACGCCGCGGCCGCAGTTGCCGCGGCGCGTGCCTTCGGGGTCGACGCCGATGCCGTTGGCCGAGGGCTGGCTGCGTTCCGCCCGTTGCCGCATCGCATGGC
>CBDUPW010000284.1:0-9533 GCA_965369205.1 uncultured Polyangiaceae bacterium
GCGCAGGGCGATGGCCTCGGCTAGCCACGTATCCGGGTCCTTGCCCGAGAATCCGTACAGCGCTTCGAGAACTGCGCTCGAAAGCCGGTCGTGCGCATCCAGCAGATAGCGCAGCGCCGCATCTACAAAGGTGCCTTCCGGAGTGGCCAGCAGCCCTTGGCGTGCGACAGCTGAGCGAATGCCACGCTGCGCCAAGGCATTGGCAATGTCGGCTGCTTCCGCGTTCGTAGCCACGAGCACCGCGATGTCCCCCGCCCGCACCGCGCGCACTGCGTCTGCGTCTCGGTCCAACACGGGTGTTTGGTCTGGCCGCGCCAACATGCGTTGGATCCCCGCCGCGATGGACTGGGCGTCATCGGGTTTGTTCTTAGACTCCAAACGCCACAGCCCAAGGGGTGGGAGTTTGCCCAGGGCCTTTGGCGTCTCTCGTACGGGCTTGGTGGCGACCGTCTCCGGAGCGAAGCCGTGGCTCTCCAGAGCGGCGGCAAACAGCTGCGACGTGAAGTCCACCAGCTCCGGGCGCGAACGCCAGTTCTTTGGCAGCTGCCGCTGCGTTCCACCCTGGGCGCTGGCCCAATCGCTGACGGCGTCCATCAACGCCGGATCGGCCCCCGCAAATTCGAAAATGCACTGCTTCGGATCCCCGACCCAAGTCGAGCGCCCAGCGAGTTGGTGCAAGCGCACAAACAGTGCGAGCTGCACCGGGCTCGTGTCCTGAAACTCGTCGACGGTCAGAAGCTCGATGTTGGCGGAGAGCTCTTTCGCCACCGCAGGTTGTTCCACAAGGGTCAGCGCACTATCGACCATGTCCACGAAGTCCACGACGCGGCGACGGCGTTTCCAGTCCGCGTACGCCTCCAGACCGACTTGCGCAGCGCGGTAGATGGATTGGGTATACTCCCGGATCTCCCGATGCAGATCCGGATGGCCATCCACCAGTGCCGCGACCGCGTGCAGATCCGCAACGGCTGACCGCGCGGCCTTCGCAGGCGCGAGCTTCTGCAACCTGACCCAATCGCTCCACTTGAGTTGCCCGCGCTTGGCCTTGGACAACGCGGATTTGACGGTTCGACGCACGCCCGCGGTGGCCTTGGTGTCGTCCTTCAGCTTGCCGAGGGCACGCTGCGTGCTCTCCAGCGCCGCGATCAGCTTCTGATCCAGGGCCTGGCCGTCCCGTTCGGGTTTGCCGAGCAGCTTCAACAGGCCTTCGACAGATCGTTCCGCCATGGCCGGCAAGCTCGCTGGAGCGATGCGGTTGCTGCGCGCCAAGGTCATGATGTCCGACACGGGTGTGATCCACTCGGGCTGGTTCTTGACCTGGTCCCAGCGAATTTGAAGTCGGAATGCGAGATCTTGCACGCTTCGCCGCAGGTCGTGCGCCAGTCCGCGCTCCAGTGCTTCCCGCAGCAGGCGCTGCTCGCTGCCTGCCATCACATCGACCTGTGGCGATAGCCCAACGTCCAGTGCGTGCTCCTGCAAGAGGCGCAAGCACACCGAATGCACCGTGCCCAGGTATGACAAGGGCAAGCGCGACGCTTCATCGTGCGCCCCCGCCTGGACCAGCGAACGCCGAATGCGACCCTCCAGCTCTGCGGCGGCACGCCGTGTGTACGTCACACCAAGGAGGCCGGCGACATCGATGCGCTGGTTAGCTTTCGGCCCCAGCGCTTCCAGCACGGTCTCCGTGAGCTGGTGCGTCTTTCCGCTGCCGGCGCTTGCACCGACCAAGGTCAAACCGGACGCTTGCTGTTTCGCGCTCACTGCACGCCTCCCCACTGTCGACCGCACACAGCGCCGTAGTCGCAGTACCCGCAGCTCTCTTCCCCTTGCACGAGCAAGTGCGTCTTCTCCGCTGCGGGCAGCACTCCTGCGGCTTCAAGCAGCGGGAACATCTCGTCGGTCACACCGGTGACGGGCAGACGTCCTGCTGCCAAGAGCTTCTCCACGGTGACCACGGTGGTTTCCAGTCGCTTCCACGTCTCTTCGATGGGTGGCCCGTCGATGGCGTCCACATCCGCAAAGGGCTCCGTGTCCGTTGCCAGCAGCTCTCCGCGGCCCAGCGCGTAGTAGGCCGCCGGGGGGAACTTCTTCGACTTCGTTTCCAGTTTGCGAGCGGCGGCGTACACCGCCAGTTGCGTGGCAACGCCGCGTTTCAGCCTGTCCGTGTAGGAGCTGCGTCCCCACTTGAGATCCAAGACGATCTCGCGCCCACTCTGATCTTCGAGCAGCACGTCCAAGCGACCGGAGAGCGTCCGCCCTCGCCATGTTGCCTCTGCGTGTGTCTCCACGCCTTTGACGGTCAGCTTGGACGCGTCCAGCAATGCTGCGAGCTTGCTCAGGGAGTGCGTGATCGAGCGCCGGGTTTCTACCAGATCAAAGCTCTGCCCCGCGCGCAGCAGCAGCGCCGCCTCCTGCTCAATCAGCGTGTCAAAGTGCCGCTCGATGGCCGCTCCGATCTGCGCGGGTTTGTCCAGAGCGCTGTCCCCGGCGATCAGCTCCGCCAAGCGGTGCGTCAGCTTGCCGTACAAAAGCGGACCGTCCGCCAGACCTGCGACGGCGCCGCCACGCAAACCGGCGCGGTAGGACAGTGCCCACTTCAGCGGGCAGCCGACGAGTGCTTCCAGCTGACTGGCAGACACGTTGGCGCTCAGGCTCAACAGCGATCCGGGAACGCTCCATTCCGCCCGTGCGAGCGGCAGGGCCAATGGCTCCAGATCCGTGACCTGCAGACCCAGCCCAGCGGAGCGCTTCCGATCTTCCAACAGGGCCGAGACGTCGTGGGACACGGTGGACAGTTGCGCCTCCTGCACGCCCAGTCGCGCGACGATCTCGTCCCAGATCGGATGCGGATCCAGTCGCTGCCCTCGAGCGTTACGAGGCACCGCGAGAACCAGCCGGCCCCGCGCGGCCAGCACCGCGCGCCGCCAACTTCCCGCTTCGTCTTTCAGACGCGCAGCGGGATCGGAAAAGTGGACGCCAGCGGTCACGAGAGCTTGCACTTCGCTGCGGCGCCAGGGTCGCGCCGCCGGACGCCATTCCGTGCCGGATACCGCGTGCCACCAAACCACGGTGTCGTAGCTGCGTCGCAGACCCGCGGGATTGTCCGCCACGTCCAAGCGACCTGCCCGCGCCACGCGGATTTTCTCGGCATGTCCACCGCCCGACACGTCGTCCAGCAGATGCCAGAGGCGGAAACGATCAAATCTGTCTTGAGGATCGTGACTCAGCGCCGCATGCAATTCATCCGCGCGCGAATGAGCCGCACCCAGCGCCGCCGCTTGTGCTTCTTGCTCGGCGCTCTCCCGAGCGAGCACCATGCGAGTGCGCAAGAAATCCCGGACGCGCGCAACGTGCTCCAAGACCACGGCGCGTGGAACACCCTGCACCGCGTCGTAGCCACCGATCTCGAGCCACTCGGCGATCCGTTGCCGGCGCGCGCTCACGTTCTGCTCAGCGTGCGCAGCAGGCGCCGCCTCACCCGCAGCCGTCGCACGCTGCAGAGCTTTTTCGCGCGTGCGCGTGTCGATCTCCTCTTTCGCGCCTTCCCAGGCGGGCCCACCGACGCCAGGCGCTTCGCCCAAGGCGCGTGCGAGCTCACGGCCGGTCATGCCTGAGAAAGGTCCGTCGGGCAGGGTGACCAACTCTAAAACCCTACAAGGATCTTTCGGTGCAAAGAGCAGCTCCAACGCCAGCGGCAAGATCTGTAACGCCGGTCGCCACGGGCTCGCGTCCGAGACGCCTTGAGTCGAAAGCCCATGTGCCTCAAGCGCCAGATCCAGCGTGCGCACTTCGCCACCGCGGATCACCACCGTGGACGCGGCGGCGTCCTTGCTCGCCAATACCGCCGCCGCCGCGTCCGCGAGCTCCGCGCAGGTCTCGGCGCGCAGCAGCACCAGGCTGTCGTCGCCTTGCAGGACCGTCGCCTGCTTCGCCGTCGCATCACCGCGAAGCAGCGCCTGCACGCGTCCCAAATCCGTTTTCGGATCCGCGCCGTCGCCCAGCTGCACTTCCAGCGCGCCCACGTCCGCGCCAAGCGCCTCGAGTCGCTCGAAAATCCGCCGCCACCGTCCCGGCCACGCGGCGTGCGCTTCGGCCAACATCAGCGCTGGGTACGGTGCTGCTGCGGCCTGATTCAACGCTTCTTCCACGCGCCGCAGCCGGTCCGCGTCGCCCGGTGGCAGGGCAGGGGACGCAAGCGCCGCAATCGTATCCAGCCGCGGCCCGCCGTTCTTGATCGCCGCGCCGTCCCAGCCCGCGTCCAACAAGTCGTCCCGCATGCGCACGACGGCAGCCGTTGTGCCGATGGGATCGTGCTCGAGTGAGCGCGCGTAGAATGCGTCGCGCGACGCCGCGTGTTCCGCCAAGTGGCGCTGCCACTGCTGCAATCGCACCGTGCGCGGCGCGTCCGGCCCCGCCACCCCCAGCCGCAATTCCAGATCCCGAAGCAGCGCGCTCGGCCCCCACACCGGCCGCCCGATGCGCGCCTGCCCCGTGACGGCCGGTTCCCACTCCGTCGCGGAATCGCCACCGAAGCTGAGCCCGACGAGAGGCGTGATGGATATGCGGTCGTTCATTGCTTCCGTGTCCGTTGTCCGGAGTGACTCGCCGCCACCCACATGAGCATTTCCACGCAACACTCCCTCGTCAGCTCGCCCCACGGCCAGCGCTGCCACCACTCCCGAATTGTCCGTCTACCCCCGCGCCGTTGCTCGTCGCCAAACCTTGCGGTCATTGACATGCTGTGGGCGCGTTCGGTTTGAACGTAGCAGAGCGGCGCGGGAACGGATACGGCGGCGGGCGCGAGGTGGGACAGGGAATGACAGGGTGGGGGCGTGCCGCCGTTCGACCCCAACCTGAGTCTTGATCGCGACAAGTCCCGTCGCAGGCGGGTCGCTAGGGCAGCGCTTTGCTGGGTTGGAGTCTGCGTCGCGTTCCTTGGCGCCTGACAGAACGATTCGGTTGAGCGGGAATCGCGCGATCCAAAGCGATAGAGTTACGTACCGGGCCCGACTTGCCTCGCCGCCATCGGCTCGCGGTGGCGCTGAACTTCGTGGCGATGGCTTCGTCGTCGAGAGCCAGCAGTTCCACGCCGCGGCTGGCAGGCGCGGTCGCAACCGGCGCGTTGGCGGCGTCGGGACCCTCGCGGCTGAGTGTCACACAAACCCTTCGGCGACGAGTTTGCTTCCGCTGGAAGTGATCTCGTGTCGTTGGCCGGAGCCCTCGACAACGCGACACCAACTCAGCGCGACCAGCTTCGCCTCAACGCCTTCCTCGGCGAGCCTGAAGTTGAAGCCGCCGTACATGCCCGGGATCGCGAACCAGACCTCTTTTTGGTCCATTTCCAGCAGTGGTTCCAGCTCCGGAAGCCGCAGCGCGTGTTCCTTGACGAGCTCTGCGGCGCGCTCACGGATCACGTCGTGAAAGTGAGCTTGAATCACGCGGAGCACTCCGACGGGCACGCGGCGCTTCAGCTCCGGTTCGAGAACGCGCGTGAGTCGATCGTGCCCGCGCCGATGGGCGACATCGCTCGGGCGCTCTCCACGAGCGTTCTGCAGCGTGCGCCACGCGCCGAGCTCGAGCAGTCGCTCGACGACCTCGGCCGGCGCGCCTCCGTACGCCGCGTGATGCAGCGGAGCGTAGAGCGCAGCGCCGCCGGGGCGAACCGTGTTGACCAACGTCCGGTGCTCAGAGAGCAGCGCGAGCAGGCGAGGCCAATTGGAGCGTTTGCCAGCGTCAGCAATCTCGTGCCGAACGCTCGCGCCCTCTGCAGTCAGCGTCTCGGGCCGCGTTATCCCGTCCCAGCAGGCAGCTGCGTCGTCCGGAGCGACCACACCTTCGCCCGATTCTGCGATCAGGCCGGCCTCGTACTTCCCAACCAGTACCGAGAGCATCTCCACCGTTCCAAGCAGAGTGGCTGCGTGCACGCCGTCGTCAAGCATGCGCTGCAGCTCTGGGAGCTTGGCCTTCAACTCGCCAATCACGTACTCAAGCGGCTCATCTCCGGAATACGACATCTCTTGGCCCCCAATCCTTGGCAGTCACCGTCACGTGATTCACCGGCGCGCAGCCGGGCGCAAGCCTCACGCTGTTCGGTCCGGCAATCCAACGATCTTGTGTCAAGCGCGCTCCGCCCTGCGACCGGTTCTGTCGCATCCAGTTCCGCGGCGCTTCCGAAACCGTGCGCTCCATCAATGTTGTCTTGACGCGCGCTGCCCGCGAGTGAGGATCCTTGGTTGGGTAGCCAGGGTCGGAACGGGGGTGTTTGGTAGTGCTCGACTTCGGATTCACAGCTTGCGACACAGAACTGCTTGGCGGTCGACGGTACGCGGATCCATTGGGCACGGGGCCTGTCTGGACGAACCTGGCTCGCCGCCTCATCCCAAACCTCACCGCTCAGAGTACGCGAGGCCAGGGCTTTCAGCTGCTCTTAAGTGGCGTGGATTTCTTTGAACGTTACGAACAGTCTTGTGACGGCCGAGCACAACTCAAGTTCTCAGACTTCTACGTCCTGCTCGAACAAGCGTTTGCTCATGCCACCTATCGGCGCCGCCAGCAGAAAGGCATTGCGGCGCGCGAGTGCTGGCCGCTGCCCGGTAGCAGGGCTGTGCGCGGCGCGAGCGGTCAGGTCAAGATTGGACTCGATCATCACCTTCTGGACTCGCAAATGGCCGGCGGCACGTGGGGACTGTACGCCGCAGCCGCCGAGCGATCGGCGCTGATTGGAACGGATCCGCCGCGTTTGGCCGACGATTTGCGCGAACTAGTGCGCAACGGTTATCGGTCGCGTACCCTGATAGCCGCTACCGACGACATCTTTCGAGCGTTGGGTCGCGCTGCAGATGAAAGCTACGCGATCCACCGCGCTTCCTTCTCCGACGACCTGGCGAAGGTTCTCGACAAGCTGCCACACGCGGATTTGCTTCGCGAAAGACTGATCGAGCGTCCGAAGTACGCAACGCCGCCGGGCTATCCGCAGGCGCGCACGGCGTTGCTCGGTGAGGTTGCCCGTCGTCTACGCCGTGAGTGGCAGAAGTTTGCAGATCCTCGGACGCCGATGGACGAGGACGTGCAGGCAAGCGCCGACGCGGGCGCGTTCTATCGCCGGTTCGCGGAAACCTGCGCCGGAGACGACTGGGATGCAGACCGATTTGGTGATGCAGCCCGCATCTTTGGCGACATCGTCGTTGCAGAGAGCTTTCTCGCTCCCATCAGCAATTTGTTCGACGCGCTGTTTGGCTACCACGGTCGCAAGGTGACCCAAGTCGCGGCCGAGCTTGCCGCCCCGGTCGCAAAGCTCGAAGACGCCAAGCAGCGATTTCGCGGCCTCGCCTACTGGAGTGCAACGGCGCGCGGTAGGGCCGCGCTGTACGGAGCTTTGGATTGCAGCGCGACCGAACACCTCATCGAGAGCCTCGTCGAGACTCACGCGAGAGTCGCAGAGACGCGCGGGCGCTCGCCCTGGCTTCTCATCGAAGGAGGCACTGTTACGGCCCTGATCGACCAAGACGGAATCGAGCAGCCCGACCTATCTCCGTCGACGGCATGGCGAACCACCTACTATCTCCACGCGTTGCTTTCCCTCGCGGAGGATCTCGATGTCCATTGAAACGGAGTGCATCCGCGAACGGCTGCAACACTCGCTCGACGGCTTCAACGTCGAAGCGGCAGTATTCACGACCTTCACCTTCGTGCCGGACTTCTTCGAACAGAATGTTCTGCCGCTTCTGTTTGGCATCGAGGGTTCTGGGCGCACCCGTCGCCGCGTGCAGACCAACAGCCGCCTGAAGTCCGCTCCCGTCGCGGTCTACTACGACATGAGTTGTCAGCCCCGCGGCGGCGGCGAATTTTGCTATCAGTCTGTACCGATCAAGCTCAAGGCCGGGATCTTCCATCCCAAGCTCGCGGTCATTGCGGGCAGGTTTTCCGCCACAAGCGAGCGGGGCGTTTTGGTCTGCGTTGCCTCCGCCAATCTGACGCTGCGTGCCTGGGCGCACAACGAAGAGGCGGTCGGGACTTTTTGGGTCGAGACGGAGCAACAGCGCGACGAGGTCGCGGCCCTCGTCAGATTTCTCCAGCGGCGCACCAGAGAAGCCGCCCTCGGCTCCGACGACGAATCGAGTCGGAGCTGGGTCCCGGCACTGCCGGACCTCCTGGAAGGACTGAAGCGCCTCGGGCCACTTGCAGGCCCGAGCCGCGAGGTCCCAGAGTTCCACTGCTTCGGCCTGGGCAGGAAAGGGGAAGCGCTACCCTCGGCTGTGATCACTCCCGGTACGCGTTGGTGGACGCGGCTCACAGCATTCTCGCCGTACTGGTCGAATTCGGAAGACACTCTGCAACTGACCAAGGCATTTCGCGCGAGGGCGTGCGAGCTGGTTCCAGCTCCAACCGCCAGTGGCCGTCAAGTCCGCTTGGGCATCAATGTTCCAGGCAAAGTCACCGAGTTGGCCGTGGCAGATCCGGCTCCCCGCCGCTTTCGTCACGCAAAGCTATATCTCGCCGAGGGCACGTTTCGCCGCAAGACGCGGATGCGTATCAGTCTCGGCTCCGCAAACTTCACGACCGCCGCTCTTGGCATTGGCGACAGGGCACCGATCAACGTGGAAGCGCTGGTGGCGTATGACATCAAGCCTCGCGAAGCTGCGCGGGTAGTTCCGAGACTCACGAACATGCCCGAGACCGAAATACTGGCGGAGGGCATCAACGAAGAGGAGGAACAGCCGCTGCCGTTTTGCTTGTTCGTCGTGTTCGACTGGGCGGCGCGAGAGTATCGAGTGCAGCTGACGAAAGTGTCAGCTGCGCGGAAGCTGCGACTCGTGCTTCCAGGTGCGGGTGAAGTGCCCATCGAGCTGTCCCAGCAGCCGCGCCGGATCCCTTCGCCGGCAGGGCCGGGGCCGAAACGTGACTACAGTGTGAAGTATCTGCGCGTCGGGTCAGACGGCGTGGAAGTGCGCTGCACCGCACACGGGCTGATCACGGAGCTTGGGCTCGAGGAGAGTGATCACAAATACACGCCCGCATTGAAGCTCGATGACTTCTTTGCCAGCTGGTTCCGCAAAGATGCTGATCATGTCTACGGAAAGATCGCCGGCAAGGCGCCCGAAGACGATCACGAGGAGTCCGACCTCAGTTGGGAGGCGTTCGGCGACGTGCCCACCGATCAGTTGGATGCAACAAACCTATTCGACACCTACCGCGCTATTCACGCCCTCGAGGAACAGCATCTGCGACCTGCCCGGGAGACCAAAAACCTGGGCGGATTGCGGGACTTTCTGATCAGCCGACCGGACAGCGTGGATCAGCTCTCGCGATTGCTTGAAGCCCAGCGGACGAATCGTGGGGTGCGGCTCGCATTGCTGCTCGAATGCCAGCGCTTGTTTCACGACTACGGTGGGCCGGGTCTCGGCGAGTCGGGTAGCAGAGCGCAAGCGAGAGTTGACGCGGCGCTCGCGCAAGCGCGTGTCGATGTGCTGGACGAACTCAAGACCAACCCGCGTGTGCGGGGAACGGCCGCAGAAACGCTGCAGTGGTTCGAG
>CBDUPW010000285.1:0-9532 GCA_965369205.1 uncultured Polyangiaceae bacterium
GGGGCGCGCCCCGTATGGGGATCGCCGGCGCCGGCTTGGCCGGTTTTGTCAGCACATGGGTCGGCTTGGCCATCATGATCGGCTGGGCCATGCTGGCCAAGTACCGCCGGGTGTTCGAGCCGTTCCAGCTCAAGCGTCTGAGCAAGTCCCTGACCCGAGACATCCTGAAGCTCAGCGTCCCGAGTGCCGTCGCCACCATCGCCGTGATGAGCGGATTCGCCCTCTTCGCCATGATCGTCAGCAAGCTGGACAGCATCAGCAGCACCACGCTGGTGGAGTCGAGCTGCCCCGGCGGACGTGCCGAGGCCGTCAATAGCGCGGCAACGACGGTCATCGTCGGGATCCTCAAGCTCACCTTTACGGCCTGTCTCGCCTTCGGCACTTCCACGGCGACGCTAGTCAGTCAGTCCCTTGGCGAGGGCGACGGCAACAAGGCGGCCCGATTTGGCTGGGTCAGCGTGCGGCTGGGACTCATCATTTTCGGCATCGTTGGTTTGCTAGAAGGCGTGATCTTCCCGGCTCAAATCCTGTCGGTGGTCAGCCAAAGCCCGGCCGTGATCGAAGCCGCCATGATGCCGATGCAGATCATGGGCATCATCACGCCTCTGATCGCGGTGGGCATGATCTTGACCCAAGCGCTCTTCGGCGCCGGCAATACCCGTTTCGTGATGATCGTGGAGCTGATTCTCCACTTCGCATGCCTGGTACCGCTGGCGTGGTTTCTAGGCATCACTCTGGGCTACGGCCTGGTGGGGATCTGGAGCGCCGCGGTGGTCTATGTCGTTCTCCTCACGGCCATCATGGTCTGGAAGTTCGCCTCGGGAGATTGGAAAGATATCCGGATCTGAGCCACGCTGCGGGGTATGCCCTGCGCGCGCGACATCGCGATTCTGGCCGCTGCCCTGCTTGGCGGGTGTGCGCCGCGATCGGAACTGCCCGCAAAGCCTCGGCAGCCAAGCGATGATGGCGGCCGCGGGCGCGCTGCTGGCGCGCCGCGGGATGCTCTGACATCGCCGATGGACGCCGGGGTCGTTGCTGCGCCGGAGGCGAGGTCAAAGGACGCTGCAATCGCGGACAGCACCCCTTCGCCGACGCGCCCCGCTGGATTCTCGAAACTGGAGCGGGGTCCGACCGGATCTGGTACGCGCGCCGGGGCGTCCCGTCCCGCACTCGTGCACGCACCGGGAAAGGGTGCGACGGCGGAGCCCCTCGTCGTGTTCTTGCACGGCATGTGCGCCATTCCCGAGTGGGAATGTCCCGTATTCGTCGGTGCCGCGAAACAAGCGTGGCTGCTGTGTCCCCCCGGGCCCGCGGCCTGCAACGGCGGCGGTCGCATGTGGATCGGCAAGGACGCCCAACTCGTCGGCCAAGTACGCGCTTTCAGCGACGCGCTCGAAACGGCGCACAGCGCGCAAATCGGACGCCGCGCGCTGGTTGGCTACTCCCTGGGCGCGCCAGCCGCACTGCGCATCGCCCTGGCGTCGCCCGGGCGTTACCAGCGCCTCATGATCGTGAACGCTTCGGTGACGCCCAGCGTTGCGCAGCTCGAGAAGGCGCAGGTGCTTCGCTTGGCCTTGGTGGCCGGGGACAACGACCGCACCGCGGCCAAGCTACGCCGCGCGGCCGGCGCCTTGGCGCGGGCGGGCTTCGACGCGCGTTTCTTCAGCCTGGGGCCCGTGGGCCATTTCTTTGATGCCAGCAGCGCGCGCCGCATGGAGCCCGCGCTGCTTTGGTTGACCGACTCGATGCACTAGCGCGGCGCCGCTAGTCGTCTTTGAGCATGTCTTCGAGCAGGTCGTCGTCGGTGCCGTCTTTGGAAGGCTCCTTCTTCTCTTTCTTCTCTTCCTCGCCGCCGGCGCCGCCTTCTCCCAGCATCTTCTCGAGCAGGTCGTCGTCAGTGCCGTCTTTGGAAGGCTCCTTCTTCTCTTCGCCGTCGCCGTCTTCCAACATGTCCTCGAGCAGGTCGTCCATGTCGTCGTCCTCGCCCTCAGGTTGGTCCGCATCGGGGTCTGTTTCCCCCTCTGGTGGCGTGGCGACGTCCTTGCCAGCTCCCCATTTGGCCTTGTCTGCATCGGAGCACGGCAAGGGGTTGTTGCGGTCCTCTTGCACACACTCCATCAGCCAGGCATCCCGAGGGGGCTCCCCGAATTTCTCTGCCTTGGCGCGGGCTGCGGCGATGTCACCTTCAACGGCGTAGGTGGAGAGGCGCGGGATGGTCATGATCATGACCAGCCCAACCAGCAGAATTAAGATGAAGGGGATCGCGATCCGGTACAGCTGCACCATCGGCCGATTGAATCGGAAGCTGGTCACGAACAGGTTCTGCCCCAGTGGTGGCGACAGGTAGGCGATCTCGAGGTTGAGCAGGAACATCATCGCCAGGTGGAAGGGCGACAGACCGAACTCTGCTGCGAACGGGATCAGCAGGGGAACGGCGACGAGGATGGCGGAGAAGCCGTCCATCACCATGCCCTGGATGTAGAGGAAGATGTTCAGCGTGATCAGGAACTGCCACTTTTCCTTCACGCCCATGCCCGTGACCCACTCGAATATCTTCTGTGGGATCTGCTCGGTGATGAGGTAGTTCGTCAGCGCCATGGCCATGGCCATGATCAGGACGACCGCGCCCGCGAGCGCGATGGCGCTTCGCGCGATTCTTGGGAAGTCCTTCCACGTCAGATCCTTGTAGACGTAGATCTCGATCAGCAGCACGTAGAGCGCTGCAAAGGCCGCGCTTTCGTCAATGTCCGTGAGACCCGTGGCCAGGCCGCCGAGAATCAGTACGGGGATGCCCAGCTCCCACTTCATGAACCACAGGCTGGACCCCATCTCCTCCAAATTCGGCTTGGTGCGCGGGATCTTTTCCTTGATGCCGATGTAGGCGGCGTGGATGCCGAGCAGACCGATCACCAGCAGTCCGGGGATGATGCCGGCCTTGAACGCCTTGGTGAAATCGATGCCCGCCACCAAAGAGTAGACCAAGATCGGCAGGGACGGAGGCAGCAGCAAACCCAACGAGCCGCCGGTCATCACCAAGCCAAGGGAGTACTCTTCCGGGTAGCCGCGGCTGCGCAGGGCGGGATAGAGCAGAGCGCCGATCGCAACGATGGTCACTGCGCTACCGCCCGTCAGGGTCGTGAAGAATGCACTGGCAAAAATGCAGACGATGGCCAGCCCGCCGGGCATCCAGCCGAAGAAGGCGTTGGAAGCGCGCACGATGCGTTCCGGCGTATTCGACTCGGCCATGCAGTAGCCGATGAAGGTGAATAGCGGCACCGTCACCAGAATGGGCGAACCTGCGAAGCGCTCGTCTAGAACGTCCGGCGCCAAGAAGCGCAGGTGATGCATCGAAGGATCCGGGTGCAGCAGCCACGCAAGCTCCGTAGTGCCCGCCATGACGGCAAACACCGGCGCACCGATCAGCGCAAACACGACAACGAAGAGAAAGATGATCATGACTTCTTCCCCTTGCTCTCGTCGTCGCTGCCTGTGTCCTTCGGCGTGGCAGGGTCCGAGCTCTTCCCGCCCACGTCGTCCTTGTCTTTGGAAGCGACCGCTTCGGGCTTGCCTGCAGGCGGCTGGTCGCCGTCGGCAGCATCGGCCTTTTCGTCGGCCTTCTTGTCGTCCGCGCTTTTGACTACGACGTCTTTCTTACCGTCGTCTTTGTCTGAGTCGTCCTTGGCCACGACGTCTTTCTTGTCGTCGTCTTTCTTGTCGTCGTCTTTGTCCGAGTCGTCTTTGGCCACGACGTTCTTCTTGTCGTCGTGTTTGTCCGAGTCGTCTTTGGCCACGACGTCCTTCTTGTCGTCGTCCTCGTCGTCTTTGTCCGAGTCGTCCTTTGCGGCGACGTCTTCGTCTTCATCGTCGTCGTCGGAATCCTTGGATTTGTCTGGCGGTTTCTTCTCGTCGTCGGTGCTAGCGCTGGCGTCCTCGGGCGACGCCTTCTTGCTTGCTTCCGCCGCTTCCGGCTCGCTAGGCCCATCAAAGCTGCGTTGCTTTTCGATGTCGTCACCCTCGACATGGGCGTCCGGGTCGACGCTCTTGTGCCCCGCTGCGGCCAGCAGCGACAGCAGCACGAAGCGAAGGGCAATGATCAACAGTCCGATCGGGAACACCAGGTTGGCGGCCTTGATCAACTCGCCGCGGGGCTCCCCCCGATCCGGCACCACGACGATGGGAGACCGCTTGGCGTCTCCGGTCAGTTTGAGGTCGTCAATCTTTTCTTTGCCATAGCGCTCGACAAAGCCGCCGGTTTCCAGGAACTCGTTCCATTCCTGTCCGCCCAGCCACTCCGAATAGCGCTCACCCTTGAGCACCTTCGGCAGGGTTTTCATGTCGAGGGCGATCTGCTT
This sequence comes from uncultured Polyangiaceae bacterium, assembly GCA_965369205.1. Taxonomy (GTDB): domain Bacteria; phylum Myxococcota_A; class Polyangia; order Polyangiales; family Polyangiaceae; genus JACKEA01. The sequence goes on from CBDUPW010000285.1 coordinate 4,353, forward strand.
GCGCGCGATGAATGTGTTTTCGCCGAGGCCATGCATCACTTTGGACACCTTTGCGGATGCAGTGATATCGGATTTGGCCCCGAAGTCCTCGATGGCGATGTGGTCGAAGAAGCCCCAGGCAGCGGCGCCGCAGATCACCGCGGAGCCTAGCCAGCCGACGATGACCAGGGGCAGACGCACCTTCGGCTGTACGAAGCGCGTCACCAGATCGATGGTGATGTGCTTCCCGCTCGCGGTCGCCAGGGACCCTCCGAGCAGTGCCAGCAGCAGTGTGAGCCGGGTGCCCACACCACGCAGACCGCCAAAGAGCGTTAGGGTAGAGGCTTGCTGATACCAGTTGAGCAGATTGCTGGACCATTCCACGCCCGTGGTCTGCCAATACTTGGCTCCGACGATGCCGATCACGACGCCCGTGATCGAAACGGCGCGTTGGACCTTCTTGGGCTTCTTGCGCACGACCAAAAAGCCGCCCAAGCCGAGCACCAGGGACCCGGTGAGCGCCCGAAAGACGATGCCCGCGTTGCCGGCGTCCGGCGGCGTGGATAGCCCCTTGAGCCCCACCCAGAGCGAGAGCACGAGCACTTCCAGCAGCAGCACCCCCGCGCACAGCCACCCCTCCCAGGTGGTCCATGCGTTGTCCAAGCGGATCCACGGGCGACCCCAGGCGGCCACTTTCGCTGGCGGCGGGTCCTGGCTCGGTGGCGTTGGCTCCGAGGCGCCTTTCCCGCTGTCGTCGCCCCCGACGGCTTGCTTCCCTTTTCCCTCTGCAGGCATCGGCCGCACGTTATCGCGAGTTGACGAAAAGCCGTCGCGATTTCTGCGCGAATTGGGACGGAAGTGCCCCGACAAAAAGAAAACGGGCCAAGCCCAATGGCCTGGCCCGAGTCTTTTGGCTGCTGCTCAGCTTAGCAAGCGCCTACCGTCTTCAGCGCGCCGGCCGGGATGGCACCCTTGAGGCGGCCGCAGGCTTTGTCGAAGACTTTCTTCCACTCGGCCTTTTCGGCGCCTGTGGGCTCGTGGACCTTCATCTTCTTCTTGAGGCGGTTGAAGGCCTTGTCATCCGCTCTGCGGATGCGCTTGGTGAGGGCTTTTGCGGCTTGCTTGCCGGTATCCATCACGACTTCGCGCTGATCCGCGGGCAGCTTCTCCAGGGATTTCTGACTCATGATCACCGCGCCAACTCCGAAGTAAGTGGCATTGGCGTTGACGTGGTCCAGGCGCGAGGCCCACTGCAGCAGCTCTGCCGCGAGGGACGGCGTGTTCATCACGTTGATGCTGCCGGAGTTCAGCTTGGGCAAAAAGCCCGTGATGGTGGACGGGACGGGCGTTACGCCGCCAATGGCCTCATAGACCTTCGGTGCAATGACGTCTTCGGCGATGGCGCCGGGACGCTTGCCCTTTAGATCGCTCGGCACCTTCACCCCGAAGCCCTTGGAGAACACGCGGCCAATGCCCACGTCACCCCAGCCACCGAGGTGGAATCCTTCCTTCTTGGCGGCTGCCTCTAGCTCCGGGCCAAGCTTTCCGCGAGCGCGGTCGAGCTCGCCCCAGCTCTTGAAGGCGCCTGGCATCTGCAGCGCGAGGAATCGCTTGTCGATGGTGGAAAGGCCAACGGCGGTGACCGCCGCGCCATCGAGCTGCTTGGACTTCACTTTACCGACCACGCCACCTTCAGGGCCCGCGGTACCGTTCCAAAGCCAGTCGATCTTGACCTCCCCCTTGGTCTTTTGATCCACGGCTTTGGACCAGGTCTTGAAGACCTTCCCCCAAGGGCTGCGCGGCGGTGCCTGCGTTGCCATCTTGAGCGTTGTCCCGGCGTGAGCGACTTCGCCCGTGCCCATCACTAGGAAAGCGGCAGCAATGCATGCCGCCATCAGCCTTGAAAACATACTGTGATCCTCCTCAAAGAGACCGAAGGGTTTGCGGGCAGAGGCCGCCCGGCGCAAGTCAGACGGGCGGTTGCCCCAAAGCGTTCAACATTTACGCGAAAAAGATTGGCTGCGCCCGCTGAAAGCGCGTTCAGAGTAGTCAGCGTGGCAAAAGCCCGGCGATTTATAGGCGGAAGCCGCACTCCTCCTGCCAGATCTTGTTGCCCAGGTAGCGCCGCGCGCGGCGCTTGGCGATGACGTTGGGGAGGCGCGCTTCGGGCAGCTCGTCGCCCGCCGCCAGCACCTCGTTCAGGGTCCGCACGTAGGCGTCCTTGTCGCCTTTGTAGCAGTAGTAGCGTTGCGCCAGGTTGAGCTTGGTCGCCAGGTACTTGCCGCCATTGATGGCGAGGGCCTTGTCGAACATCTCCTTGGACTTGTCGAGCTCGGCCATGGCCGAACGCGCGTGGTACGCGCCCAAGATGGTATAGCCAGTCCCGTAGACCAACTTGTCGTCCAGCTCGACGCTGCGCTTGACCATCTCGACACCGACGTACAGCTCACCGACGGCCTCCGGGACTTCTTTCGATGTGGCGACGTGCCCGATCCAAGCGTAGCCGGCCCAGAGCAGGTCTTCCGCTTGCTCCTCGTCCGTGAAGTTCTCCACCAGCCAGTTGCGGATCGTCTCTTGGTTGCGCTTGGCTTCTTTGAAGCCTTCGCCGTGATGACCGAGCAACTCGATGCCGTAGTAGCGAGCACGGAGGAACCCAGCGCGGGCGCGCAGGATGTGATACTCGGCCATGACGTCGTCGCCTTTTTCATAGGCGGTTTCGTAGTCGTCCTCGGTGAAACCGAAGAAGAGACCGGCCCAACCCCGCGTGAGCATGAACAGCGCGTCCGTGTTGTCCGGAGCGAGCTTGTGCATGCCTTCGAGCTGGGCCATGCCGGCTTGCGCCGCGCCGCGTGCGACTTCGTAGTCGTGCAACGTATTGACCGCTGCCGATCCTTGGCGCGTGCCCTTGATTTGTCCGTTCAGGAGCACCTTCTTGAGGCAACCTGAGGCTGTGGTTCCCAGTACCGCTACCAGCAGTACCGCCCTGATCCCGCTCACCCACTTCATGGGCGCCGGAATACTCGCAAACCGCTGGAAATTCAACGCTTGTCGCCGGAGGACGCCCTAGCGCCCTAGAATCACGCACGCGATGCGCATGCGCACCCAGGGGTCGTCGTCGGCCAAAGCCGTGGCGGCGCGCCGTCCTTCGCCTAGGGAGAGCAGTCCCTTGGCAGCCACTAGGCGCGCGCGGGCCGTTTTTGCGTTCAGCAGGGGTGTGAGCTGCGGCAACACGCTCTTTTCGCCTGCGGCGGCCAGTGCGACTCGGGCCTGGAGCGCGATGTGGTCGTCCGGGGTGGCCAGAGTGGCGAGCTGGCGCACGGCGGCCGCGCGGGTATCCGAAAACCCTGCTAGCCGCGCCCAGGCCATCACCTGGACGTCTTTGTCTTCGTCCTTGGCGGCCTTTTCGACGGCCTTGCGGGCGTCCGGGTCGTCGAGAGGCAGCATGCGGATGGCCAGGCGCCGCTCGTCCTGGGTGCCATGCTGCACCGCCCGAGCGAGGACCGCCTGACCCACGTTGGCCGCGTTGCCAGAGCCCCGGGCCAGGCTGGCAGCTGCGGAGAGCGCCGGGATCCCGCGTTCCGTTTCCGCAATTCGCAGCAGCTTGCCTTCGCCCCCCGCGCGTGCCGCAGCCGGCATAGCCCAGGCGTCGATCAAGGTCACGCGGGTGGTCTCGTCGGCCTTCGCCCACAAGTCGTCGAGGCGGTTGACGTTGTCCGTGCCACCGAGAGCGCCAAAGGCGCGAATGGCGATGCTGCGGCTCAGCGGATCCGGGTCCAGGCGTGCCGCTTCGAATAGCGCTTCTGTGTCGTCCGGCAGCGGCGCCGCCAGGGCCGCCGACAGGGCAGCTCGGCGCACGCGTTCGTCCGCGTCTCGCATGAGCTCGCGGCGGAATATGGCGTCAGCGGGTGACACCGCAGCGCGCGCGGCGACGGCGCGCCACGAACCCGCCGCGCTTTCGCGGTACTGAGAAACGAGCTTTCTGGAGCTGCGCTTCCCCAGCTCGAAGAGGATCAGCGTTGCCTCGGCGGCGGCATCGTCGCCGCGCTCCGCGCGGTCTTCGAGCACACGGGTGAGTTGAGGGGCGCAGCTGCGCAATGAGCGGAAGGCGAGGGCGGCATCCGGCCCCTTTGCGCTACGGATCTCTCGGGAGGCGACGGCGTGGGCTAGCTCACGCACTGCGCTGTCGTTGAGTTTGCCCGCATCCTGAGCGGATTTGACTTCGCGCTTGAGGCTCGCCAAATCCCCAGACAACGCCGTCTGCACGACGGTACTTCCCCCGCAGGCACAAACCAGGCACAAGGCCGAAAGCAGGGCAGTTGCCCGACGCATAGTGGGCAGGTGATAGCACAGTGAAGACCGCCCTAGTCGTCAATCCTCAGGCGCGCGCCTTTCGACTCCGCGAAAAGCTGATTTCCGCCGTGCGCCTTCGCGCCGGGGGAGCCGCGCGCATTTGGGTCACCGCCGACGAAGGCGCCTTGGCACAGGCGGCACAAGCGTTGCTCGAATGGGAGCCGGACCGGGTCGTGCTGTGTGGCGGGGACGGCACGCTCATGGCGAGCGTTACAGCTCTCTGGCGTGCCAGCGAAGGTCGCGCGCTCCCGGAGCTGGTTGTGGCTCCGGCGGGCACCGTGGCCACCGTGGCGCGCAACTGGGGACAGCGCGCAGAACTACTGACGACCGTCGCCCGCGCGACCAACGGAGCGGCTCCTCTCAAACGACTGACGTCGCCGTCGCTCCGAGTGCTTGACTGCTCGGAAGCGGTCGAGCGGATCGGATTTATTCTGGGCACCGGCCTAGTCGCCCGTTTCTTCGAGAAGTACTACGCCCGCGGCGGTGGGGGCTACGCCAGCGCGGCGCGCATCGTGGCGCGCACCTTCCTTGGGTCGTTCTTGGCGGACAGCTACTCGCGCTCGATTCTGGATCCGCTGCCATGTCGGCTTCGTGTGGACGGCAAGGCACTCTCCCCGGACGCCTTCAGCTTGGTGGTGACCAGCGTCGTACGTGATCTGGGACTGCATATGCGGGTGACCCATCGCGCGGGCGAAGACCCCGAACGTCCGCATCTGGTCGCGTCGTCCCTTGCCGCCCGAAAGTTGGGACCGCAGGCGCCGCGGGTGCTGCTGGGACGCGCGCTTTCGGGTGCCGAGAACTTCGACGGCTTGTACGGTGACTTGGAAATCGAGTTTCCAGACGGGCGCGGG
>CBDUPW010000286.1:0-9377 GCA_965369205.1 uncultured Polyangiaceae bacterium
ACTTGCGCTGCCCGACGAACCAGAGGCGCCGCTCGCGCCCCCGGCATCGACGCCTGCAGCGTTGCCGCTGCCACCGCCGCCGCCGCTACCGACCGCATCGTCGTCGCTCCCGCACGCTGCCAGCGCGAATGCGGCGCCGACGCTCAACATCGGCAGAATGCGGCGGAACGGCATGACGCTGAGTCTGTCACGGCAGCACTCGGGCGTCGACGCTGCGGCGTCCACCTTGCACTTTCGCTCACTGCGGTGGCTGCAGCGCGAAAAGCGAGAGCTCGCCGGCGCGTGCCAACTCGAAACCGATTTCGCGTCCGCGGACGCGATGCGCGTCGCCCGAAGCGATCAGGAGCCCCGCGTCTTCGCTGCGGAGCTTTGCGCGCAGGGCGCTGGCATCCGCAAAGGGATCCGCATGTCGCGGCCGCCGCGGATCGCGATCGTCTAGGGGATGCGCCAGGCGCGGATCCCCATGACCCGCGATCACGGCGTAGAAGCCGAAATCCGGCGTGTCGATCAGGACTCGGGCGTCTGGCGCAGTCCTGGCGGCCTGGTTGCCCAGCGCCATGTGAGTGCTGCGATCGATGAAAGCGTCCCGCCGTGCAAACCACGGACGCAACCAGACAGCACTCACCGCGACGGCCGCGAGCACGATGCCGCCCAGCGCTCGGCGCTTCGCCTGCGTAAAGCCTGTCGGCAGCGCGAGGGCCAAGTGGCCGATCAGGAGTGCGGAGCCAAGCCAAAGCGCTAGCAGCACGCGCTCTTCGTGGTGCGTCGCGGCAGCGCCGCGCATGTCCGCGACCACGACAAACGCTAGCAGGGCAGCCAGGCAAGCAAAGAAGCGCCTCGACCCTGCGTGTCCGCGTGACGGCGTTTGCCATGCGGCGATTAGCAGGATAGTGAGCGTCGCGCTCAGTTCGGGTTCGCAACGAAAGAAGGCTAGTGGCTTCTCCAACAGACCGCTGAACCAAGACTGACCGCCCGCGGCTACCGCGCGGTGGTAATCGGCGACTCGCTTGATGAAAAAGAATGGACTGTCGTGGCTCAAACTCCCATGCACAAGCCACGCGGCGGGACCGCTGCATGCCACTGCGCCGGCCGCGGCCGCGCTGGCATCGCGGCGGGCGTCCCATAGGGCAAAGCCGGCGAAGCAGAGCACGACGGGCCAGGCTTCGTAGCGAGACAGCGCCGCGAGGCACAGCGCGCCCCCGCCCAGAGTGCGCTCTTTGAGCGATGCGTCGCGGCTGGCCGTGCTTGCTCCGAACACGATCAGGGCGGCAGTGAGTAGCTCCGGCACCGTGGCGACACCGAGCCATGCGGAGTAGGGCACGACGCCTGAAAGCGTCGCACCAAGTAGAGCGGTGCGCGTGGAGTAGCCGAGCCGGCGAGCGGCTGCGTAGCATAAGGCCACGGCGAAAATGCCGGATGCCAGCGCGACACCACGCGCGACCCAGGGCGCGCGACCGAAAAGCAGCATTGCGCTGCCGTTCAACCAAAAGGGGAAGGGCAGCCAGCTCGTCCCGCTTGGGTCGAAGCTCGGAGCGACTGCGAAACGCTGCGCAATGACGATGCGCGCGTAGTCGTCGTCTGACAAAGCTCGAAAACCGGAAAGCAGCACCAGCCCGGAGACGAGGGCCTTGAAGCCCAGTGCCAGCCCAAGGTGCCGCGTGTGGTCGCTCCGCCGCGTCACACTGCTCCTAGAGCACTCGCACCGACCGCGTTACTTGGAGCTGGCTGGCTTGGCCGCGCCTTGGCCGATTTCCACTTTTTCTGGAGCTGCCTTCTTGGTGCCACGCTCCAGCAAGGACTCGTCCGTGCTCGTGGACAGGAACGCGAGGGTGATGCTCGACACGAAGAAGATCGTTGCCGTGACCCAGGTCATGCGCGTCAGGAAGTTGCCAGCGCCCCGCCCGCCGAAGACTTGCTGCGCGGCTGCGCCGGAGAGCGCGCCGAGCCCACCGGATTTTCCCGGTTGGATCAGGATCACCAGCATCAGGAAGATGCACGCGATGATGTGAATCACGGTGAGGGGGGTTTTTATCAGTTCGCCCATGGCGTCAGACCAGCGAGGGTGCGGCTTCTACAATCTTCGAGAAATTCTCAGTGGAAAGTGAAGCGCCTCCCACTAGCGCGCCGTCCACGTTCGCACAACCCAAAAGCCCCACGGCGTTGTCCGGCTTTACGCTGCCGCCGTACAAGATCCGGGTATCATCCGCGAAATCATTGGAGTTTTTGGCTAGGCGCTGGCGCAGGGCTGCGTGGACCTCTTCGGCCTGCTCCGGTCCAGCCACTTTCCCGGTCCCGATGGCCCAAATGGGCTCGTAGGCAACCACTCCGTACCCAGGCCGGGCGGCGAGTAACTCGGCGAAAGCGTCCAGCTGTGCAAACACAACGTCCATCGTCTTGCCCGCTTCCCGCTGTTCGAGGGTTTCTCCGATGCAGACGATGGGCCGTAGGCCGGAAGCCATCGCGACTTGCACCTTCTCACGCACCGAAGCGTCGGTTTCGCCGAAGTGCTGTCGGCGCTCGCTGTGGCCCACAATCACCCAGCGGCAGCCGGCCTCCAGCAGCATGGGGGCATTGATCTCCCCGGTGAATGCGCCCTCGGGTTTCGGAAGGAAGTTTTGTGCGGCGAGGCCGATGCGGCTTCCACTCAATTCGTGGGCTACGGCGGCCAGGGCGGTGAACGGCGGAGCGATCACGACCTCGATAGCGGCTAGATCGCCGCACGCTCTCACTAGGTCGCCCGCGAGCTTCACGCCGTCGGCGCCGCCTTTGTACATCTTCCAGTTGCCAGCAATGAGCGGTACGCGTTTCATCCTTCACCCTCCATGTCTTCTGGAGCTTCGGGCAGGCGCGCGCCGCGCAGGGCCTCGACTCCGGGCAGTCGCTTGCCCTCGACCAATTCGAGGGCCGCGCCGCCTCCTGTAGAAACGAAACTGACTTTCGCCTCGAGCCCGGCCTTTCGGATCGCGGCCGCGCTGTCGCCGCCGCCGACGACGCTGAACGCCTCGCTGTCGACCAGGGCCTGGGCAATGCCCGTGGTGCCCGCCGAGAACGCAGCATTCTCGAAGAGACCCATGGGGCCATTCCAGAACACCGTCTTGGCGCCGAGTATGTGTTTGCGAAATGCCTCTACGGTTGCCGGCCCCACGTCGAGGGCCATGCTTCCCCGGGGCAGTTCACCGACCTTGACCACGGTCCCGTTGTCGCTGTCTAGGCTCTCGCCGACGACGACGTCGCTGGGCAAAACCACGGCAATACCGCGTCTTTCCGCCTTTTCGAGCAGCGTACGTCCGGCGGCCAGCCAGTCGCTTTCCAGTTTCGAAGCGCGCATGTCGAGGCCTTTCGCCGCCAACAGCGTGTTGGCCATGGCGCCACCGATGCAGATGGCGTTGCACTTGTCGAAGAGCGCCTCGATCACCCCGATCTTGTCCGTGACCTTGGCTCCGCCAAGGACCGCGACAAAGGGTTGCTCCGGCTTTTCGAGAACCTTGCAGAGGGACTCAACTTCGCGTTTGAGAAGCAGGCCCATGGCGCGCATGGGTGTTGCGCGCGCCAGACCGTCCACGCTGGCGTGCGCTCGATGGGCCGCGCCAAACGCGTCATTGACGTAGACGCTGCACAGCTTGGCGAGCTCCCGAACGAAGCCCTCTTCGTTGGCCTCTTCCTCGGGGTGGAAGCGCAGATTCTCCAAGAGGCACAGCTGTCCGTCGCGCAAGTCCTGAATCACCTTCTTGGGAGACTCGCCGATGCAGTCATCCGGTACGTGCACTTCCATTTCCAGGAGTTCGGCCAATCGGGCACCGACCGGCTCCATGGAGAGCGCCGGGTTGGCTTTGCCCTTGGGCCGGCCCAGGTGCGAGGCGAGGATCACTTTCGCCCCGCTTTGGGCAACATGCTTGATGGTGGGCAGAGCGGCGACGATGCGTTCGTCGTCGGTGATCGCTCCGGTCTTCTTGTCTAGAGGCACGTTGAAGTCCACGCGAATGAACACGCGCTCTCCCGCGAGTGCCTCTAGTTCATCGACACACACGATTCCATCGAGCATGGGCATGGCGGTGCTCAGCCTTTCTGCGCAACCAGCCGCGCCAAGTCGATCATACGGCAGGAGAATCCCCACTCGTTGTCGTACCAAGCGAAAAGCTTTGCGAACTTATCACCCTGAACACGGGTCAGGGTGGCGTCGAAAATGCTGGAAGCCTGATTGCCGATGTAGTCGGTCGAGACCAGCTCTTCCTCGGTGTAGTCGAAGACCTTTGCCAGCGGACCGCTCTCCGCAGCCGCTTTCATGACTTTGTGAATGGCGTCGATGGTCACGGCCTTCTCGGTCTGCAGTGCAAGGTCCACCACGGACACGTTCACGGTCGGCACGCGCATGGCCATGCCGTCGCACTTGCCTTTGAGAGCTGGCAGGACTTCCGCGATGGCCTTGGCTGCGCCGGTGCTGGTCGGGATCATGCTGACGGCGGCAGCGCGCGCCCGTCGTAGATCCCCTTTGCGATGGGGCAGATCCAGCAGGTTCTGATCGTTGGTGTAGGAATGAATGGTCGTCATCAGACCGTACTGGATACCGAAGTTGTCCAGCATGACCTTGACCACAGGCGCCAGGCAGTTCGTGGTGCAAGAACCGTTGGAGATGACCTGATGTTTCGCGGGGTCGTATTCGTGGTCGTTGACCCCGATGACGATGGTCTTGTCGTGGTTCTTCGCGGGCGCGCTGATCAGCACCTTCTTGGCGCCAGCTTCGACGTGAGCGATCGCTTTTGCCTTGTCCGTGAACAGGCCCGTGCACTCGAAGACCAGGTCGACGCCGAGGCTCTTCCAGGGCAGTTCTTTGGGGTCGCGGATGGCACTGACGGCGATGTCTTTGCCGCCCACGCTCAGCCCGGAGTCCTTGTGGCCCACGGCTGCGGCGGTGAACCCGCGGTGCACGGAGTCGTACTTCAACAGGTGTGCCAGCACCTTTGTGTCAGTCAGATCGTTGATGTGCACGACCTCGAGGTCCGTGACTTTTTGTTCTGTGAGCGCGCGCAATACGCAGCGCCCGATGCGGCCAAATCCGTTGATCGCGATTTTCGTTGCCATCGAAGACTCCTCGACTGTGCAGTGTCTAAACACCGCGTCCTTGTCACAGTTGTGTGCCCCGCGGGCGCGCGATTCAGAAGTGGCGCCTCCTTGGGGGGAGAGGCACGCTAGCCAGGCGTTCGGGGCCGGTCAAGGTCGCCGCCAGTGCAGAAATTTCGGGGTGGCGTGGCCTTGAATCCGCGGGGAAATCATGAACACCGTGGAGCGATGCGAGTCTTTCTGGTGCGCCACGCGCAGGCCATCGAAGCGGGGCCGCGCCGTTCCGACGAAGCGCGTTTCCTAACACCCGACGGTCGGGCGACCGCGCGCAAAGTTGGCGCCCGCCTGGCAGAAGAGGGCATGCGCTTCGACGCCGTCTTGACCAGCCCCTTGGTGCGCGCCGTGCAGACTGCAGAACTCATGGCAGAGGGCATTGGGTACACGGGCGTGGTCGAATCGTTCTTCGCCCTGGCGCCCGGCGGGCCGCCGCGTTTGGTGGCCGAAGAGCTGGCAAGTCACGGCCAAGAGGTGGCCGTCTTCGGCCACGAACCGACTATCAGTGCCCTCGGTGCCTTCTTGGCGCAGCAGCCCAGCTTCCCGCCTTTTCGCCCCGGTCAGATCGTGCTGATCGAGCGCGGCATTCCCCAGTGGGCGATCCGTCCCGACACCTTGGAGAAGACTGAAGTGCGGGTGAGCTAAACAGCCGGCGGGGCCTCGAGCCCGGCGGCGAACTTAGAAGTGGTAGTCGATGCTGTAGCTGACGCAGGCCGTGGCCTGGTCGACCTGCATGTAGATGGCGCCGGAGTCGTTGTCGGTGATTCCGGGGCAATCGTGCTCGATCTCCAATTCGATCGGGGCCTGCGCGCAGCAGCCCTTGAGGCCACCCGGGCCGTCCGTCGCAGTGCCGTTGCCGCATTTCTTGATGGTCGTTGCTTTGCCGTCCGCGCACTGCGCCCACATGCAGAGGCGAAAGCCCGCGTCGTCGGTCTTTGCGTAGGGGTTCACGGAACAGCTAATGGTGTCTTTGCCGAAATAGGTGAACAGATCCACGTCGCCGGGCGCCGCTACGCCGGAGAGATTGCCCAAGGGCGTGTCACTGCAGCCGATTTCACACGGTACGCTGCTGCAGACCGGTGTCGCTTTGGGGATGGTGTCGTTCGGCTCCGGGCCTGGGTCGTTGCAGGAACCGCCGCCGGTTCCTCCGCCGCCGGTTCCTCCGCCGGCTCCGCCGGAGCCGGACGCGCCGCCCCCCGTGCCACCTGCGCCGGTTCCGCCGCTCGCCGTGCCCGCGCTGCCGCCCGAACTGCCCGCGCCCGTGCCGCCGGAGCCGCCGAAGAACCCGCCGGCAAAGCCCGCCTCTCCACTGCTGCCACTGCTGCCGCCGCTGCCGCCGGGATCCGCGTCCGCGGCGCAACCGATGCCGCACACCCCGCCCAACAAAACCAAACCTGCATAAGTCGAAACGCGCATGTGCGAGAGCATCGCACGACTTGTGCCGGTCGCACATTTGTGGTGTGCAGAGCGGCCTTCAAGTCCGCGCAATCATTGAAAAACGTGAAGCGTTTTCAGGCGACGAAGCTACCCAGGCGGCGGAAGCGCTGATAGCGGTCCTCGCGCAGCTCGTCTTCGTCCATGCCGTCCAGGGAAACCAGTGCTTCGTACAGTGAGCGATCCAGGCGCCGTGCGGCGTCGTCGTGGTCTTGGTGCGCGCCGCCCGGCGGTTCTTCCACGACCCAATCGACGCAGCCCAGCTCTAAGAGTTGCGGTGCCGTGATGCGCAGGCGCTCCGCGGCTTCGGCTGCCAGGCTGCCGTCTTTCCACAAGATCGCCGCGCAGCCCTCCGGCGAGATCACTGAATAGTAGGCGAATTCGAGCACCATCACTCGGTTGGCGACGCCAAGGGCCAGAGCGCCCCCAGAACCGCCCTCGCCGATCACCGTAGTGACGATGGGAACGCCGAGGCCGCTCATCACTTCTAGAGACGCGCCAATGGCTTCGCTTTGCCCGCGCTCTTCCGCTTCGATGCCTGGGAAGGCCCCCGGAGTGTCGATGAATGTGATCACCGGCAGCCCGAAGCGGTTCGCGAGTTCGTACAAGCGGATCGCTTTGCGATATCCCTCCGGGTTGGGCATGCCGAAATTGCGTGTGACGTTTTCCTTCGTGCTGCGCCCCTTCTGGTGGCCGACGATAGCCACGCTTCGGCCATGATAGCTCGCCAAGCCGGCGATCAGCGAGGCGTCCTCTGCGAAGCGGCGGTCGCCGTGAAGCTCCACGAAGTCGTCGAACAGCCGCACGATGTAGTCCTGAGTGTAGGGCCGATTCGGGTGTCGCGAGAGCTGCACCTTTTGGATCGGCGTCAGACTCGCGAACACTTCCCGGGCAACCCGTGCGGCCTTGTCTTCTAAGCGCTTGAGCTCGGACATGAGCCGTGCGTCGTCGGCCGCCAGCTCGCGCAGCTCGCGCACGCGGGAAACTAGCTCGACGACGGGTCGCTCGAAGGGAAGCACGTGTCCCATAGGGACCACAGTCTTTCGCCGAATCCGCGCGGATCTGCAAGCCTCAACGGCGGAGGGGTGCACCCGGTCGAGGGCATTCGCGTGGCGCAGGGCGTCTTTCGCAGTTGGAGCTCACCCGGGTTCCCGCAAGAAGAGCAGTGCGTAGCGGGTGACGCAGGGACCTTCCCTCTCAAATCCTGCGCTGCGGATCAGCCGGTCGTTGTGCCGGCAGAGGGTTCGAGCTTGGCGGGGACTTGCACACTGGGATTCGTGCCCAGGATATTGAAGAGTGGGAAAGGCTTTTCTTTGCCCTTGAGGGGCTTCGGGGGCAGTTCTTCGAAGGTGAAGCGCGTACGCACTTGGTCCAGGGTTTTCTGGCTGACCAGAATTTGCCCCGGGGTCGCGACTCCACACAGCCGTGCGCTGGTGTTGGCGGTGTCGCCGATGACCGTATACGAGAGGGCTCGGGAACTGCCGATGTAGCCGGCAACCACCGGTCCGGTGTGGATACCGATGCCGATGGCAAGGGGCGGGGAATCCTGCTCCATACGCTTGCGGTTGAAGCGCCCAAGGGTCTCCATCTGCTCGATGGCGCAGCTTACGGCGCGGAGTGCGTCGTCAGGGTGCAGCACGGGTGCGCCCCATAGCGCCATGATGCCGTCGCCCATGAACTTGTCCAAGGTGCCTTCGAATTTGAACACGGTTTCGACCATGTGCTCGAAGTACTCGTTGAGCATCTCGACGATGCCTTCCGGGTTGGCGCCTTCACTCATTTGCGTGAAGCCACGGATGTCGGAGTTGAAGATGGTGCACTCGTGCACCAGTTGCCCGCCTTTCTTGACATCCAGTTCGCCACTGAGCACTCGCGCGGCCACGTTGGGAGAGAGCAACCGACTGAAGCGTTCCCGGTTGACGATCTCCTTTTCGATCTTCTTTCCCAGGATGTTGATCTCGATGAACATCGCGGCTTGGGCGGCGATGGCAGTGACGATCTCCATGTCCTTGGGCTGGAACTGAGCCAAGGTCTCGCTGTCGAGCCAAATCACTCCGAGGATCTCTTCGTCGTGCAACAGCGGCGCTACGATCGCAGAGCTGATTCGGTTCAGGATCATGCTCTTGCCCTTTGACGTTGCGAAATCCATCGCAGCGTCGTGGGTGAGGACCGTGGCACGCTCCTTCATCACGTGGTTCATGATGGTGGAGGACACTGTGATCGGAGCTTCGTTGCCGTCTCGGCGCAGACTGGCGCCGGGCACAAGGTCATCCGCTGCATCCCGCAGGAAAATCACCCCGCGGTCCACGCGCACGAACTTGAAAAGTGTCAGTAAAATCTTGTTGAGGAGGCTGCGGAGATCGCGCTCCATGGCGATCTCCCGTGATAGCTCGTGGGAGAGTCGCAAGCGCTCGTAGTCCGCCGCCAACTGGGCGGGATTCGAAGTGAGCTCGTCGTAAGGAGCGAAGCCCTTCTGGGTTGCCGCAATCTGCGTCCCAATCGCCCGCGACTGATCGTTCACGTCGACTCGCGTGGAGTTCAGCGGCGTGATGCCGGCACCCTCGGGGTCGTCGAGGGTCGGAGTGCGCGTGGGCGCGGGTTGCGCCGCTTCGTAGGGCAGCTGTTGCGGGGACTGCGGCGCCGCGCCGTGGCCGGGACGGCCTGGCGGGCCGGCCACGGGCGCACCGGCGACCGTGGACGGGGGCGCGCTGACTGGACGCTGTAGCGACTGTGGTGGCACCACACCGGGTTGCCACGCCGGAGGCTGACCCGAAGGAACCGGCGCGGGGCCGGCAACTTCACCTGCGGGAGCGGGAACGGGTGGCGCGACG
>CBDUPW010000287.1:0-9367 GCA_965369205.1 uncultured Polyangiaceae bacterium
GCCTCCGCAAAGCACTGGGCAGCTTCGAGCGCCTGCTCGACTGCCAAGACGGCCGCGTGCGACTCACCGCGAAGATCACCATCGCGAAGAGCGGCACGTACCGGGCGGTCGACGCGGACGACGCGCAGCCGGCGACACCAGCGCGTCGAAGTTCGGGCTGAGCGCCACACCCTGGCGGCGGTTCACGACAGCGCGCCGCGTACTGCGCGCAATGCGGCGTCGAGATCTCGCATGACGAGCTCAGCATCCACGCGCACGACCCGCCAGCCTGCGCGCGCAAGCGCACGGTCCCGGCGCGCGTCCGCGGCACGGCGCCGCGCATGATAGGCGCCGTCGACTTCCACGATGAGCTTTACGCTAGGCGCGCAAAAGTCCGCGATGAAGCGACCGCCAACGACCACCTGACGACGAAACTGCACACCGAGTTGCCGCGCGGAAAGCCCTGCCCAGAGCGCCGCTTCCGACGGCGTCAATGCGAAGCGCATCACGCGCGCCCGCTGCTGCATGACCGCCGACGATGACCCGTGACCTTTCAACATGATGCACCTCCCTGCCCGGGGAGCGGCCGGGCTTCGGAAGCCCACGGCGCAGGCTGCGTGACACGCCCGAGGGCGCACGCTCCGCCGCGAAACACGCTTCACCTAGACAGACAACTCGATCCAACGCTGGGCGTGGCGCGGAGCGTGCGCCCAATGCAGAAGCCCGGCCGCGGGCGGGAAGTGCGTCACGTGAAAGGCGAGTCAGCGGCGGTGCTGCGCACGGCGATCTGAGCAGCGAGGCGACAAGATGCGGTGCGAGCACGTTACACCGTCGCTCCCCGCGATCGCGCGCTCCACACCGTGACGGCGCGTCGACCTCCCCCGGCCGCGCGAGCGCTCGCCGCATCTTGCACAAATCCGTCGCACCAAGATCCATCGCACGCGGCGAGCGCGCAGCCCGGCTTTGGGGGAGGTCGCGGAAGCCGCGCCAATCGTCGCCAGAAGTCTTTGAGGTAACGCCCTGCTGCGAGCGCGGCTGACGCGGGTGGGGGCAACAAGACCTTCGCCTTCGCAGGAGGCCTCTGGGACCCAGACACCAAACTGCTACACTTGGGCGCCCGTGAATACGACCCCGAAGTCCGCCGATTCCTCACCCGCGACCCCAGCGGTTTTGCAGGCGGTTGGAACCTCTATGGCTACGCGGGCAATGACCCCGTTAACTACGTTGATCCGGATGGGAACACGCCTTGGCTCGCGGCGGCGGCAGTGGGCGCCGCATCCTCCGCAGTCACGGAGATCGCCCTGCAGTTGGCAACCAATGGCGGCAACTTCGATTGTATCGATTGGGGCTATGTCGGGGTCAGTGCCGCGATCGGCGCGCTGCCTGGAGTCGGGAAGGGGCTCAATTGGCGCGCGTTGTTGGCGGATACGCGCGGGTCAATCGGATTCGTCGGTCGCAACATCGACGACCTCGTGCGCGCCGCGCAAAAGCAATATCCATCCAAGGCGGGGAAGATTGAGTATCATCATGTCACGCCCAAATATCTCGGCGGACCTGCCAAAGGACCAACGGTTCCTCTGGATGCGGCATATCACCAGCAGATCACGAATGCCTTCCGAGAGGTTTGGGGTTACGGAAAGAGCAAACCCTCTGTGGCGGAGCTAGAGGCGATCAAGAAGCAGGTTTACGAGCGGTTCCCATTGCCCGGGCTATAGGGATGAGAGAAACCGTCGAATTCCGAATTCCCGAGGCGAATGCGGCTGCGCATTTGCCAACTGGCGTAGGAAACCAGATTGGCAATGCCATCCGGAAGGTTGTTGTGTCGACGGACGATCCGCTATTCACGACAATAGGCGTGCTGCATGCTCAGTTTCGAGCACAGGGCGAGTTCTTCTTCCTGGGCAGAGAGATTCGGCGCAAGTACTCCCTTGATGAGCTGGCCGCTGCGACGCTGGTTCACGTCTCGGCCCGGAAGACCTTCGAACCCGCAGGCGAAGAGTGTGGGACGGAGTACGACGAAACGTCTGCGTGTGCGGAGTGCGGAGCAGGGGCGAAGCAAGTGTCTGACCTACGGCTTGATCTTCGAAGGGTGCCGCGCGGCGTTGACTTTGCCGAAACCATTGCGGGAGAGCAAATCGTGTCGCAACGACTTGCGGAGTGCTTGGTAGGCTCAAGCTTGCGTGGGTTCGAATTAGCCAACGTTACGCACAAGGCCGGACCCGAGCTCGGCGGGATCAAACTGGAGGAGACGATTGCCGGGCGTGGACTGCTTCAGCGCGCCTCACTTGCGGGTGCGATACACCCGACGTGGCCCTTCTGGGTGTGGATAAACCGCGCGGAAAACCGCCCAATGCTAGAGAAGGCAATGGCTGAGCGCGCGGCGCAGAACGGCGTTGCGAACAAGAAAGGAGCACCGTTGCCTGCTTGGTATCAGCTACTCGTAGATGCCCCGAAAGCGAACTTGATCGCGCCGACCCGTGCGGGCTCCGACCCGTTCGACACAACAAGCACTGGTCGTTGCTCGCGCGGTCACGTGGTCGGATTGAATCTCCTTTCGGAGGTGACAGTTGCAAGAGCGTCCGTTCCGGCGACTGACTTCGTTGAGACGGAGCAGCTGGTTGGTGTCCGGCGTGGGCTCCTGCGACCGAGGCCCGTGTTGCTATTGTCAGCCGAAGCTTGGCAGACGATTGCAGCATCCGGGATGAAGGGGTTCAGCGTCGAGGTGGCTCACCTGATGTAAAAAGCCAGGAAGACGACGCAGCTGACGGTTGTACGACGCGCAGCCGGCGACACCAGCGCGTCGAAACTCGGCTGAGCCCGCCCAAAGCACCGCGGTCCGAAATCACTGACGCACAGCGATGCGCAATGTCTCCCCCACTTGCGCGAAGCGCAGGCGGCTTCGTGTAAGCGCGCGGAGATCATCGCGCGTTCGCGCGCGCCGCCTGCACGCAGCCCAGGTTTGAGGGAGACCGGCGAGGCGGCGCCGCGCTTGTGCAATCGCAGTCGCACTGACGCGCAACACCGAGCGCCGCCGAGACGAGTGGGGCAACCCAACCGGAGCGTGGGTTTCAACACCGCCAACCCTTCGCCTTCGCAGGAGGCCTCTGGGACCCAGACACCAAACTGCTACACTTAGGCGCCCGTGAATACGACCCCGAAGTCCGCCGCTTCCTCACCCGCGACCCCAGCGGTTTCGCAGGCGGTTGGAATCTTTACGGCTACGCGGGGAATGACCCGATCAACTATGTGGATCCGGATGGGCACGCGCCTTGGCTCGCCGCAGCGGCAGTGGGCGCCGGCGTCGGCGCCGTGTCGGACATCGCGCTGCAACTCGCGCTCAACGGCGGCAACTTCGACTGCCTCGATTGGGGTGACGTGGGGGTCGCGGCCGGGTTGGGAGCGCTCGGGGGCGCAGCAGGAGGGCTGCTTAAAGGGGCGCGGTACGGGCGCATGGCCAGCACTCAGATCTCAATCTCCGAGGGCAAGCTGGGCTACGTGCTTGGAAAAGCGAGCGGCAGAGCCCACAACGTCGCACGTGCCCACCAAAATGCTGGTCAATTGGCGCGAGTCGGCGTCTATGACAACTCCGCTGGAAGACAACTGCTCCGCGACCATTTGCGCAGCGTCGCTGCGGATCCATCGAACGTATCAAGGACGTTCGTCGACCAGTACGGGAAATCGGTGGTGAAAGAGTCGCTTTTCGCTGGCCCTGGCGGCTTCCTCAAGTTCGAATCCGCCTGGCAGGTCACGAGTGGCGGCAGGCTGCGCCTGACTTCGGTGATCCCATTCGGAGGCTGACGATGGAGCCACAGCATTTCCAGGTACCAGATGAACTGGAACTCGAGGCCTTCTTTGGCTGCGAACCGGTTGAACGTGCGGTGGACGACGGCTACTGGAGCTACGAGGTCAGATGCGCGGGGAAGATCACCCTGCGGTTTTCTTTTCAGCTGCCAGATCGATCCGTTCAGACCGAGCTACGACAGGGCAGCACGGTGCTGGCCGTTGTGTGCCACGAGATGGCGACCAATCTTCGGGTTGAGACTGGCGAACTGCGGTGTCAATTCGAATCGAGAGACTCGCGCGGGTCACTCGTGATCAGCGCGGCAGAGGGGTATTCAGTCTCGTGGTCGACTCTGCGAACCGAGTAGGTGGCGTGCGCACGTTCGAGTGCACCCGCGCGAAAGACAGGCAGGAACGACGCCGGCTCGCCATCTTGAACAACCCAACGCGACGGCGCGCCTGCACTGGCACAACCGCGGGACCGCGCCCGCGGTTGTCGAGGCTGGAGACGCGTGGCCTTCCGAAAAAAGTGGCGTAAACTCCCCCCTCCAGAAATAAACCAGCAACCCGGTCGGAGACCGACCGACAGACGAGGTCAAACCATGCACCTCCTCTACCTAGACGACGAGCCCGGCATTCTGACGTCTCTGCGCCGCGCTCTGTCGCCCCGCGGCATCCGAGTAACATGCTTCGAGAGCGCCGAGTCGCTGCTGGCGATCGCGCCGAGCTCGGATGCGGACGTAATCCTGCTCGACTACCACCTGGGCGAGACGGACGGGCTGACGGTGTTCCGCGCGCTGCGCGCGAAGGGCGTGACGACGCCCTGCGTGCTGTACACCGGCAAGGCCGGTGAAAAGGAGCGCACGCTGGCGTACGATCTTGGGTTCGCGGCAGTCGTGCAAAAACCCATGCCAGCCGGCGAGCTCGCTGCGCTTCTGCGCAAGGTCGTACGTGACAGCGGGCGCGCCACTGCAACGAGCCGAAAAACAGCGCAGCCCATCACTCTGGATCCAGAAACGGGCGAAGTGAGCGACGGCACGCTGCGCGTAGAAGTACGCGGCCGACAGCGCGCACTCTTGCTGCTGCTCGTGCGTTCGGAATCTGGCATTCGCCGCCAAGACATCGCCCCGCGCCTCTTCGGCGTCGCGTACCCCGAGTCCTCAGACCTCGCCCACACGATGGACGACCGCATCTCCAAGGTCGTGCAACGCCTCCGCAAAGCACTGGGCAGCTTCGAGCGCCTGCTCGACTGCCAAGACGGCCGGGTGCGACTGTCGGCGAAGATCACCATCGCGAAGAGCGGCACGTACCAAGCGGTCCACGCGGACGACACCGAGCCGGACGTCGAGACAGACGCCGACGTCGAGGCGGACGCCGACGTCGAGCTGGACGCCGACGCTTCCTAGCCGATCACGGACTCCACGACTTTGCCGCCGGGGATCATTTGGTTGAGACGGTCGGAGTCGACGCCGACGGCGGCGCCGAGGGTCTTGCCCATGGAGTTCAGGGTGTCTTCGTAGGCGATGTCGCCGCTGCTGCCGCCCTGGCCGCTGCCGGAGTCGATGGCTTGGGCCTCGTACTCTTTGCCGCTCTTGTCGAGCTGCACGCCGCCGACCACGCCGCCGCGCACTCCGTTGCCCATCAGCACGGTAACGTGGTGCGACTTGTTGTGATCGCGTCCCGCCGTGCCCTTCTTCTTCAGGGTGCGACCGAAGACGTTGAGGCAGCCGACCAGCACGTCGTGCTTGAGCAAGTTCTCCGCGCGCATGGTGTCGAGCTCGTCCATCAAGAGGGCAAGCTGCGCAATGGCCGTTTGATGGCGGCTGGCTTCCCGCGCTAGCCCGGCATCCGTGTGGTTGTCGCCGCCGAAATCGAGCTTCAGGGTGATCACTGGCGTGATGTTCATGGCTGCGAGCACCGCTGCGGTACGCACCTGGTTTTCCTGATTGTTGCCGTTGATGGCGTCCAGACGTGAGATCAACGCGCCGCCGATGCCGCGCACTTCGTCTCGGGAACGCGCCCAGGCGTCAAGCATGGTGCGCTGGCTGGGCGTGCCGCGCTCCTTGTACAAGGCATAGACGCGATCGATGCTCTGGTCGCGAAGCTGCGTCAGGTCTTTGAGCGGCCCGTCCACGCCACCTAAGGCTTTTTGAACCGACGTGGGGCCGACGTTGGCGAGCACGCGGCCACCAGAGCTGAGCAGCTCGCCGCCGTTGGCGCCGAGGCTCACGGGATCCGACTGCACGGTGCCCAGGCGCGGAGCAAGCTCCCGCGCTAGCAGTGACACCAGCATGTCGTTCTTTTCCGTCGCGTTCATCATACGCTGCACTCGGCGCAACTCCCCGTGCACGGGTGTGAAGGTCGCGTGGTGGAAGAAGCAGGTGCGGTCCAGGATGTTCTGCGGCAAGTCGGCCCAAACCTTGGCGCCCGTGGCCGTCTGGGAGCCGAGCTTCATGCTGGTCGCAGCAAACTCGGCACCCGGCGGGTGGAACAGATCACTCTTGCCGTAGGTGCCCGGCACGTTCGCATTGAGCGGGTCCCCAGAGCTGGAGCAACTGAGGATCAACATCTTGCCGGCGCCGGGCTCCGCGGCGTGGGCGCTGAGCGGATCGAGCAACACGCGAGCAGGAATGCCCGTCGCGAGGGAACGCAGGATCAAACCGCCGGTGACGGTCGCGAAAGCACCGAGAGCACCGCGGCGACTGAGCATCATGTTCTTTGCTTTGTTCGACATGGCTTGTCCTTTTAGAACCCAACTCCAGCAGAACCCGGCGACATGCACGCCACCACGAAGGCGGACTGCAGTGCCTCTTTCTCTTTCTTGCCGAGCGCAAGCGCGTCCGTGACGTGGTCGTCCAAGATCTGCCGGGCTTCGGTATGCCGCGGATCACTTGCTGGCAGCCCCATCACCTTTCCGACCAACACGCCGACGACCTCGCTTTGCGCCATGCCGTCGAAGATGCCGAAGCCGTTCATCGCCGCGATGGTGCATGCCGCTTCCCGGTTGGCACGAGTGAACATGCCCGTCTCGCCGATGACCACGGGCTCGACCACTGCGCGACTGAATCCGTCGTCGGGGATCGACGCTGTGGCAGCACGCACCTGGTTTTGCAGGGACGTGCCATCTTGGGACAGCGTGCGCAATCCGCACACGTCGTCCACGCCCAAGCGATGGGAAAGCTGAATGCAGAACTGCGAGCGCCGAGCGATGGTGGCGGTCGTGCCAGCATCGATGCCCGCCACACACACCTTGCCCGTGAGCATGGGCGAGGAGAACAGCTCACGGATCAACACGCGGAAGTCCAGATTGGAATCCGTGAAGACTTTGACCACGCGGTCCAGCTCCTCGCCCTCGGGACACGCGGCGGAGTTGGCGTAGTAGCAGAGCTTCTGTGCCCACGCGCGAGCGAAGAAAGGGTGCTTGGCCAGGATCTGCGTCAGGTCCAGGATGCCGTTGCCCTTTGTCTTCACGCCGCCAAAGACGAAGTCTGCGGGCAGCCCGGTGCGCTCGGCGTCCAGTTGCTGGCCGGCGTAGTTGGTGAACGACGCCCGCACGTAGTCGCGCATGGGGTCGAGCTGTTGGTGGCAGCCGTAGCATTCGCTTCCGGGCGCGGCGTGTTCTTCGTCGACCGTGGGGAAGAAGTCGTTGACCGCGTCGCCTTCAAAACTGGCACCCAGCGCCACGATCAAGATCTGGTTGATCACGACGCGGGCCGAGTTGTCTTCGTTGTTGGGCCAGGTCGCGATGAATCCCGGAGAGCCGATGAATCCGGGGCGGTCCGCGTGCAGCACCAGCTCTGTGGAGCCACGCAACTTCTTCAGGTCGTAGAACACCGTGCCGGACTCTCCGCCTACGGGTTTGCGGATGGTGACCAACCGCCAATCATTGAAGTCCGTGCGCTCCATCAGCGGCGTGTCGTTGTTGGCGCCGGTGCTGCAACCCGCTTGGTGACGGCTGAGGCCCTGGTGGCGGCCAAGCATGCTGCTGAAGACGTAATAGGAAGGCGGCATGTTGCCGCTGGCGATGCGCCACTCACCGGCCACGTTCTTCGTAGTGTCGACGACATTGGTCGCGGCCACGTTGCAAGACGCGGGCAGATCGTTCAGGTCGCCGTGGAAGAACGTACCGAAGTTTGGGTGCTTCGGATCCAGCGCTTCGCTGGCTGGGGGCGCGTTTGCCTTGTCCCGAACGAAGCGAAGCTTCGGGAAGTCGCCGTTCGTTGTGCGAACGGTCTTCTTCTCGTCGTCGTCGACCACGACGTCGTCCTGATAGGCCATGTAGGCCATCTGCGCGGTCGTCATCATGAAGGTGTTCGTCGTGATCACCTCGCTCCAGGGCTTGCCTGTCTTCACGATGTCGTAGGCGGTACGCGCGAAGCTCTCGGAGAAGTTCGCGTTGAGCATCTCGTCCGTGGTGGCGCTATTCGGTCCGGTGAAGCGCCCGAGCGCCGTATTGGTCATGCCCAGGGGATAGAAGAACGTCTCGTTGTCCAGGCCGGTCTGCTGGAACGCGGTCATGAAGAAGCGCTCCAGCATCGCGCGAGCGCCGTCCGAGGCGATCCAACCGTCGATCAGTGAGCCCAGGCTTTCGGGGTCGGCTTGGAGTTGTTTCAACTCCGCATCTTCCAAGGCGTAGCCGGTGAGCAAAGCTTTGACTTTGGAACCGTAAGAATGCGGCTTGAGCAGGGCGTCCACGTTGCACTCGCCGGCATTGCCGGATGGTTTCCAAGTGGTGCCGTTGCCACCGTTCGGCCCCGTGGGAGACCGCCCAGCTTCTTGGTCATCGCCGCCGGAGCAACTGGCCGCAAGCACGCACAGCGCAAGCGCCCGGGAGCTGTTGCGTAGCTGTGAATGCCAAGTCTTCGGGATCTTCATGGCGCCATTCCTCCTGCAAGCCACTGGGCAATCACCTGCACGTCTCCGTCGTCGTAGTCCGCGGCCCGATTGGCAGCGGGCGGCATGTTGCCGGCGTCCACCACGCGGGTGCGGATCTGCTTCGCGTAGCGCACCCAGTCGTCGTAGCTGGACAGCGCGGGACCGCCTTTGGGGTTTTCGGCCGTGTGGCAGTCGCCGCCGCTGCAGTGTTTCTCGTAGATGGGCTTGATGTCCGTCGCCCAACTGCGCTCGTATTCTGGCAAGCGTTTGACGAGCACACTGCGGCTGCTCGACCCTGCCTCCACCACCAGCTCGTGCCAGCCCACGCTGTCCAAGCGAATCGACCCCGAAAACAGCCCGGTCGTCGCGTCCGGGGACAGCACCAAAGCATTGCCGTTCAGGGAAGCGGACACGGCGCTGGCGTCATCCGCGGATAGCGTGATGGCATACTCGAGCTCCTTGCTGCGCGAGAACGGGCGAATGCCGCTCACGCGCAACATGGAGCCCGTCGCGACGTGGCATGCGGAGCCACCGCGGGTGAACCACGCGCCGCCAGCGTGGGCGTGCACGCTCTGCGTACTACCGCTGGGCGCTGACGCCAGGGAAACCGATTGCCACGTGGAACCGTCGAAGCGCAGCAGTTCAGAACCCGACGTGAGCCAGATCTTGCCGCCGGCCGCGCTGAGATGCGCGGGAGCGCCAGCGGGGAAAGTCCACGCTTGCCAGCTGTCGG
>CBDUPW010000288.1:0-9361 GCA_965369205.1 uncultured Polyangiaceae bacterium
CCCGCCCGCCTCGGAGCCCCGACCTTCGGAACGACGGCGGTCGCCGGCGCTTCTGTGGCCCGGCCGCATCGTTCCCATTCGCCGCTACGAACGATTCGTAGTTCCGAAACCATCGCTTCGTGCGCGATCACCCGACCGCCAGTCCGACCACGTCGAATTCCACAGTCGCCAGCGAAGGTCCGACGGCGAGGTGCACGCGGCGTCCGGGAGACTCGGGAGAACCGAGCGACTCGGGAGACGCGGGTGCGTGGCCCGACCGTCAGTCCGACCACGACGAATTCCACAGTCGCCAGCGAAGGTCCAACGCCGGTCTCCGCCTTCGCCAGAGGCATTGCAGTTCATTGCAGCACGCTGGCATTGCAGCACGCTGGTATTGCAGCACGTGGGCGTTGCAGCACCTGGCAACACGCTGGCATTGCAGCACGCACGTTTGCGGCGCATTGCGTCGCGCGTTTTCCCATCAGCCTGGGCCACGGTTCGCCGCAGACAAATGAGCCCTGGGCGGGTGGGCATATTGGTCGGCCAACTGAAGATTCAGTTGCGCGAATTGTTGACGACGCCCACCCGCGGGGTGGGACACTGTGTCGGGTGGGTGGGGCGCGGAGTTGCGTATTGGTCACACGTGGGCGTCGTTTCTGGGTTTGCTCGTCGCGAAACACCGCGCGTCAGCCTGACTGCGGTACCGAGCACCACCCCGTCCGAGGCGAACGACCCGTCACAAGCGCACCCGACCCGTGACCCGGTCCGAGGCGAACGGCCCGTCACAAGCGCACCCGACCCGTGACCCGGTCCGAGGCGACGGCCCGTTGCAGGCGCGTCCAACGGCGGGCAACAGTCTTGGGCACTAACCAACACGATATCGTCGGCTTTGACGGGTGTGGGGCGCAGCATCGAGGGATCCGTTTCTCGGCCTGCTAGAGTCGCGTGCGGTGCGGCGAAGGAACGGAGTTGGTTGTGGCGCGCTGCTTGCGCGGGCCTTGCTGCTTATTGCGTCGGGCGGCTGTGACGGGCTGAACGCGCAGGCGCAACCGGCCGAAGCGCGTGAGAGGCCGATGACGCCGACGGTGCGGCATTCCCAAAAAAGCAAGACTGATCAAGGAGCCAAGGCTGATCAGAAATCCACGGCTGACCGATTGGACCAGGACATGCCGGCCGGCTGTCCGAGGGAGATGGCGCGCGTTGCGGACTTCTGTGTCGACCGTTGGGAGGCGCATACGGTGCTTGCGAAGACTCCGGATGTCGTGCACTCGCCCTTTGAGCCCCTGCGGGATGGCGAAGCGGTGATTGCGCGGAGTGCGGCGGGGGTGTCGCCGCAGGGGTACATCAGCCGCATCGAAGCAGCGGCGGCGTGTGGGCTTGCGGGCAAGCGACTGTGCCGCGCGAAGGAATGGTACCGCGCGTGCGCCGGGGAGGGGCGGCGGCGCATGCCCTACGGAAAGGACGAAGTGCGCGGCAAGTGCAACACGGGCAAGGGGCACGTGCTGACCCAGGTGTTTGGCAAGAAGGTCTTCTTGACCAAAGACAGTCACTACAACAACCCGAAGGTGAATCAGGAGCCAGGATTCCTCGCGCTTACCGGGGTGCATGACGCGTGCAAGAGCCCGGAAGGTGCCTTCGATCTGGTCGGCAATCTGCACGAATGGGTGGCGGACGACGTCAGTTCGGCGCTGCCCAGGGAGATCCCGCTGGAGTACGGCGAACATCGTTTGGGCCCACGGGGCAGCGGCGTCTTCATGGGCGGCTACTACTCGTCGAAGAAGGAACACGGTCGCGGCTGCGCTTACACCACGGCCACGCACGCGCCGGACTATCACGACTACTCGACTGGGTTTCGCTGTTGTCGGGACGTCGCTCGGGGAAAGTAGCGCGCCTGCTGCGGCCTTTACACTGCGGAGGCGTGCACCATACTGAGCGGCGATGATCGAAGTCGAGTTGCCGGTTCAGATTTGGTCGGATATCGCGTGCCCGTGGTGCTACGTGGGCAAACGTCATTTGGAGTCCGCGCTCTCGGAGTTCGAACAACGCGACGCAGTGCGCATCCGATGGCGCGCCTTCGAGCTTGATCCTGCAGCGCCCGCCGTCTACCCCGGCGACTACACCGAGCGCTTGGCGAAGAAATACAACGTGTCGCCAGAAGACGCGAACGCGATGATTGAGCGCATGACGGAGACCGCGCGTGGCGTCGGGCTTGAGTTTCGCTTTGATCACATCGCAGTGGGCAATACCTTCGACGCGCATCGGTTGCTGCATCTTGCGTCCGATGTGGGCTTGCAGGACGCGGTGAAGGAGCGACTCCTGCGCGGCTACATGACTGAAGGAAAAGCCATCGGTGACCACGGCGCGCTCACGAGCATGGCGGTGGAGGCGGGGCTCTCGGCGGACGACGTCGCCTCAGTGCTCGCAAGCGACACCCACGCGAATGCCGTCCGTGAGGACGCGGCACAAGCGAAGGCGCTGGGCATCCGCGGCGTGCCGTTCTTTATCATCGGTCGCTACGGGATCTCGGGAGCGCAACCGCCGGCAGTGCTGAAGCAAGTGCTGGAAAAGGCGTGGGCGGAAACCGCCGAAGCGCCGCAGATGCTTGCCGAAGGCGCCGCCTGTGGCCCGGAGGGTTGCTGAAGCGAGTGCACTGACTGTACTCGCCTGAGGTCCGGGCGTGCGTCGTGGACGCGGCGGCGTGCACGCGTTACAGCTCTTCTGACGTACGCATGCGTCGCCCGCACGTTCGCCCCAAGATCGAGTTCGTCGTAGCGCTGCCTCCCAAAGAGGTGCTGGCGCGACTGAAGGCGTGCCTGAAGGCCGCCGGGTGCAAGGGCAGCGTGCTGGGCAGCTGCGTTGAGCTCACGGTCGAAGCTGAGCGTCAGGACTTCTGGTCGCCGCAGATCAGCTTGCAGGTCGACACACATGAGGAAGGCACGCTGGTGTACGGCCGGATCGGCCCGCAACCGCAAGTGTGGACGTTGCTAGTCGCGATGTACGCCATCGTGGGCATCACTTCGAGTTTTGCGATGCTCTTCGCGTTTTCGCAGTGGCTCTTGAATGAGCCGCTGTGGGCGCTGTGGGCGCTGCCCCTGGGCTTTGGGCTTGCCGCGATGGTGTACGGCACGGCCTACCTCGGGCAGCGCCTTGGCGCGGAACAGTCCAACGAACTGGCGCTCCTCGTGACCCACGCTCTTGATTTGCCCGACGACACCCTGGGCGTCTAGCCATCGTGCGCGGGAAGCGCGTGCCCAAAATTGGGCGCAACTCGATTCGATTCGTGTCGATAGAGCTACATGTGGCAAAAAACGTCTAATGAAACCATTTGTCGAGGAGCTAAGCTGTGACGCCGCGCATCGCCTTGGCCTGCGTTGTGGTGATCTCGTCGCTGCTATGCATTCGGTCGAGTTCTGGGCTCCGAGGCGCGAAGCTACCCTTGCTTGCCATGTTGGTCGGGCTAGGGGGTTTGGTGCTGGTCGAGCGGTATGTCGCTGTGGTC
This sequence comes from uncultured Polyangiaceae bacterium, assembly GCA_965369205.1. Lineage (GTDB taxonomy): Bacteria > Myxococcota_A > Polyangia > Polyangiales > Polyangiaceae > JACKEA01. The sequence continues at coordinate 3,479 of CBDUPW010000288.1, forward strand.
CTTGTGCGTCTGTCATCGGTTCTAGACACGCTCTGAGGGCCAAGCCTGGGGTGGGGGTTTCGGCTGCGGGCCGCCATCGGTGCAAGAATTCGCGGGCATTTTGGGGGCGGCGAGCCGGGATCGGCCGTATGTAGGGGGTCCCATTGCCGCTCCCCCGCGAAAACTCCACGAAAATGCGTCGGATTGCGCGCGTTTTGCAGGGCGCCGGTCCTGTCGCCGCGTTGGCCGTTGCGCTTCTGTGGGCGCGGCCGGCCTGGGCTGAGGATACGCCGGCCCGCACGTCGTCGCTCAGCTGGGTACGGCTGGAAGGAGCGGAGTCGTGCATTGCCACTCAGGCGCTCGCGCGCGCGGTGGAAGAGCGCTTGGCACGGCGCGTCTTCGTGTCGGCGGCGGAAGCGGACGTTTCTGTCGAGGGCCATCTGTCCCGGGACGGCAAGCGCTGGAAAGCGGTTCTGACGATCCGCGACGGAACGGGCGCGTTGCTCGGCACGCGCGCCCTCGACAGCGTCGAGCCCGAGTGCGCGTCTCTGGACGAGGGCTTGGTCTTTGTTGTCTCGATATTGATCGATCCTGACGCCGCATTGGTCGAGCCGAAACCAAAAGAACCGTCGCCTGCAGCGCCCGCGGTCGAACCGAAGCCATCTCGCGTCGTGGTCCGCCGTGAACGCGTGTTGGTGCCGGTCGAAAAGCCGCCTGAGCCCTGGCGCGTGGGAGTCAGTGCGTTGTTCGCTGGCGCGTTGGGTCTGTTGCCTCGCGCGGCGCTTGGCGTCGGCGCTGCCGTGCTGCTCGACCCGCCGGGGTTGTGGGACATCGAACTGTCTGCGGCATACTGGTTTGGACAGAGCGTGGACGCCGAGCGTGGCGCATCTGCGGACATGTCTCTGGTGCACGCCGGCGCGGCGCTATGTCCGCTTTCCCTCAACACCGGGCGTGTGCGCTTTCATACCTGCGGGGGGCTGCTCCTGGGTGCCTTGCGCAGTCGCGGCAGTGGCTTCGACAAGCAGCTCTCCGACGACGCGCCTTCGGTCTACGCCACGGTACCCAGTCGACTCACTCTCGCGCTCGCGGGTCCCTTGGCGCTGACTGCCAGCGCGTCATTTCTGACGCCCCTGGTGCGCTCCCAAGTGACCTATCGCACTGCAGATGGCGCCGATCGGACGCTCTTTGAGCCTTCCCGGGCCGCGGTCTCCGCAGCCCTCGGTCTCACGCTACTCTTTCCATCGCCATGACGGTCGCGGCCCTTGCTCAGTCCCCGCACGCGGATGCAGGACCCACGTCGTCAGGCGGAGCGGCACGCTCGCCCGCGGAAGCCGCAGCGCACGTCGCAGAGCTGTTTCGAGAGCACGGCGCGTTCGTGTGGCGCTCTTTGCGTCGGCTGGGCATGAGCGAGTCCGACGCCGACGACTTGTGTCAGGAAGTTTTTTTGGTGGCCTTTCGCCGTCTGGACTCCTTCGAACACCGTTCTTCTTTCAAGACGTGGCTGTATGGCATCGCGGTGCGCGTGGCGCAGGCGCATCGTCGGCGCGCGTCAACGCAGCGCGAGCAACCTTGGGCGTCGCCTCCGGAAGTGGCGTCGCCGGACGGCCCGCACGATCAACTTGCAGACCAACAGGCGCGGCAGCTGCTGGATCGTGCCGTAGGTGAACTGGACGACGACAAGCGCGCCGTGTTTGTGCTCTATGAAATAGAGCAACTGCCGATGAATGAAGTCGCGGTTGCGCTGTCGTGCCCTGCGCAGACGGCGTACTCGCGCTTGCATGCGGCGCGCCGACAGGTGCAGGCATCCGTGCGGCGCGCAGCGCAAGGAAGGTGGGCGGGATGACCGACCCCGAACACATGCCGCGTCTGGACGAAGGCTCTGACGAGCTGATGGGCGCGCTGCTGCGCGCTGCGCGCCGGGAAGTGCCGGATCAGAAGCGCATGGACGCTTTGGCGCTCGCGCTTGCGGACAAGTTGCCACTGCCGCCGCCGGACGGTTCCGATGGCGGCGATAGCGGTGATGGTGGCGGCAGCGGAGCGGACATCGGGGCGCAGCCGTCCGGCGGCGAAAGCATGCCTCCGGGCGCAGACGCTGTCGGCGTCGCGGAAATCGCTGGCAAGGTGGGCGCGACGGGGGGCGCTGCGCCGGCGACAGTCGCTGGCGTCGGTGGCGGATCCCTTGCGGCGAAGGCCGGCATCGGGACCCTTGCCGCTTTGGTGATCGCAGGCGGCGTGTGGACGGCGACGCAGTCGACGCCCGCGCCGTCACAGCAGCCGGTCACCGCGGCTACGATGACGCAGACGGCCGTGGAACCAAAACAAAATCAAGCCACGGAGGCGGCGCCCGTCGTTTCTATTGACGACTTGCCGCAGCTGCCCGTCGCGCCCAGCGCGGAGAAGCCCGCGCAACGCGCTGCGCCCCATGTAGCTCCGAGTACGGCACCCGTTGTCGCGCCTGAGCCTGCACGGAGTTCTGCGGATGCCATGGCGGATCTGCGCAAGGCGCAAGACGCGTTGGGCGCTAACCCTGCACGCAGCTTGCAGCTGATCGCTGAACACCGGGCGAACTATCCGCGATCGGCGTTTTCACAAGAGCGCGACGTGCTTGAGATCGACGCACTGCTGCGCTTGGGACGTCGATCCGAAGCGGTGGCGAGGGGCGACCAGTTCGCTCGCTATTATCCGAAGAGCGCACACCTTCGTCGCATTGACGCACTGCTGGGGCGGTGACGGGCGTGGCGTGGCGCGTTCACTGCTCGGACGTAGGGCGCCTGTTGTGTGCCTGCGCCTTTTTGGCCGCGTGTTCTACGCGCTCCGAGGTCGGGCAATTCGAGCCCACGGATGCGGGCGGGGATGCGGCGGCGTTTGACGCGGGGCCCGATGCCTCCCTCACCCTCGACCCATCCCTCGCCCGCCTTTCTCTCGGCAACTCGAGCAGCTGCGTGCTCGATTCGCAAGGCGGCGTGCAGTGTTTCGGTGACAATACCTTCGGTCAACTGGGCGTGGACGACATCAACTTGAGCGGCTCGTCGCAGCCGCTCGTCGTGAAAGGCTTGGCGGCGGGTGTGCGCGCGGTTTTTGGCGGGCCGGTGTCACACTGCGCGGTCTTGCAGACTGGCAACGCGATGTGTTGGGGCGAGTCGGTGTTCGGCTCTTTCAACGGACAGCCGGGCACGCACTTTGCGACGCCTGCTCCCTTCGAAGCGCCGGGGCTCAGCTTCGTGGCGTCCATGGCCCTGGGGATCTACTTCCATTGCGCGCTTGCGACGAACGGCAGTGCGAAGTGTTACGGACTCAATAGCTCCGGGCAGCTGGGCACAGGCGGGCTGGGAGACAATTTCACACCCGCCAGCGTGGCTTCTCTGGAACCTTCCCGGCACATCGCGGCGGCGGGATTCTTCGCCTGCGCGGTGACCGGCGCCGGCAGCGTGAAGTGCTGGGGCCACAATGACCACGGGCAATTGGGTGACGGCACGCAGCAGGACGCCCTTGCACCGGTGCCGGTCGTGGGATTGCCGCCAGTTGCCACTAGCGTTGCAAACGGCCGGGACCACGCTTGCGCGCTTTCGGAGGGCAACGTGTGGTGTTGGGGTGGCAACGCGTATGGCCAACTCGGCACCGGTCCCAGTGTAGATCGCACGCTGCCGGTTCAAGTTCCAGGACTCTCCACGATCGTGCAGATAGCTGCGGGCATCGAGCACACCTGCGCTCGTTCCGATGGTGGAGCGGTGCATTGCTGGGGTGCCGCGGACAGCGGCAGTTCAACGAGTGGTCCCCTCGCGATCGTGCCTGCCGACGCCATCGAGGTCGCTGCGGGCGGACGCCACAGTTGCGCCTTGCTCGGCAGCGGCGTGTTGCGTTGTTGGGGGAGCGGCGGGACTGGGATCTTCGGGGGCAACGGCGCGCCGGCGCCGTGAGTGAGACGTGATACCCTGCGGCCCAACATGCAGGGGAAGGTGATCGCGTATTGGGTTTGCACGGGCATCGTGGCGTTTGCCATGATCGCCGGGGGCATTGCGGACATGTTGCTGCCGGAGCCCGTCGTGAAGATCTTCACGCATTTGGGCTACCCGCTGTATTTCGGGCGCATCCTCGGGATCTGGAAGTTCCTTGGTGGGCTTGCGATTTTGGCGCCGAAGCGGCCGCTGCTCAAGGAGTGGGCCTACGCGGGCATCGTATTCGATCTGACCGGCGCCGCGTGCTCGCACATCTATTCCGGGGACGGTCCCGCAGACGTGCTCAAGCCACTCGTCGTGCTGGGCTTCATGCTTGCCTCGTACGTGCTCCGGCCCGAGAGCCGTCGCCTCGCCCGCGCAGCAAGCTGAACGCGCTCGCTCACGCTTCCACGGGTCGATGCTCGGTCCCTTCACCGTGCGTCACGAACAACATGTCGCCCGGTGTGTGCACGATGGCGCGGTGCCAGTCGCCACGCAGATTGAGCCAGGCTTGACCAGGCCGCTCGAGTTTTTGGCGCAGCTCGCGGCCGTCGCGCTCCACAATGAGCTCAATCGCCCCGCTGAGCAGCACCACGAGCTCTTCGCCCTTGGGATGCATTTCCCAGTGCGGCCAATCGCTTTCCATGTGGACCACGGTGATCAGTCGCCCTCCAAGGTGCAGCTTGCCGCTTACCAAGTCCGGCCAGAACTGCTCGGTGACAGCTAGCTTTTCAGCGCTGCCGCCGTCGGTGAAGTGCACGTAGGTGTTGCGTAGGTCGAAAGCCGTATCGTCGCTCATCGGGATGACTATCGGCGTAGCCCGGCAAAATGGCCAGCCGCGCGTCCCAGTTCGCACCGGTGCCGCCGCGGCGAAGCGTTCTTTCATCCGCAGTAGTAGTGCTTCACCGGCTTGCCGTTGATGTCTGTGCCCCAGTAGGAATTGCACTTCTCCGTGGCGTCGCAGCACTCGCCGTCGCACGAAGCGTAGGCGCAGGAATAGGTGCTGCACTTGCCGGAGCTGCAGGCGTGATTGCCGTAGCACTTCTTTGCGCAAGCGCCGCAGTTGAGGTTGTCGCTTTGAGTGTCAACGCACTCGGTGCCACACAGAGTCTTGCCGGCGGGGCATGCCGTTGTGCACTTGCCGCCCACGCAGGATACCGAGCCGCCTGTGGGGGCCGTACACGCGTTGCCGCAGCTGCCGCAGTTGGCCGAGTCTGTGCTCAAGCTCTTGCAGCTGCCGTTGCAGGCGCTTTGACCTGTGGGGCAACTGTCGACGCATTTGCCGCCTTGGCACAGCGCGCTGCCGCCATAGGGTTTCGAACAGTACTTGTCGCATGCGCCACAGTTGTTCGGGTCGTTCTGCAGGTCGAGACATTCGTTTCCGCACAGCGAACGCCCTGGGTTGCACTCGATCCCGCACTTCCCGCTCAGGCAGACGGCCTTCGAGTCCGGGATGGCGCTGCAGGGGTAGCCGCAGCTGCCGCAGTTGTTCGGATCGGTTTGCAAGTCGGCGCAGCCCTTAGGGCACATCACGGACGTTGCGCTGCACGCACCAGAGCCGCCATTGCCGCCCGTCGCGCCGGTGCTGCCGCCGCCCGCCGCGCCCGCGAATCCACCGAATCCACCGCCGCCCGCTTGCCCCGCAGCACCGCTGTTGCCGCCGCCGGAACCAAAACCCCCGAAGGCGCCGAAACCGCCACCGCCGCCGGTCACGCCCGCATCGCCGAAACCGCCACCGCCGCCACCGCCGGAACTACAGCCGAAGAGCAGCGAAGCTGCGCCGAAGAACACAATGATTCGAGGTTGCATATTGGGCTCCCTTCGCAAGACCCGTTCCAAACGTTTTCCCCGGGTATTGCGCTGCACGTTGGGTCTCCATGACCCCAGAACGCCGCTGCCGCTGCGGCGCGCCTGCCCCGGCGCTCGCCCGGTCGACGCCCGCTCAGCTACTGCGCGAGGTAGTAGTCCC
>CBDUPW010000289.1:0-9339 GCA_965369205.1 uncultured Polyangiaceae bacterium
GGTTCTTCACACGCTCCCCACTGAAGATGCGCATCAGATCGTCTTCCAGGGAGAGGTAGAACGTCGTGGAGCCAGGATCGCCTTGGCGCCCGGCGCGGCCGCGCAGCTGGTTGTCGATGCGGCGAGACTCGTGGCGTTCGGTGCCGACGATGTGCAGGCCGCCGTTCTCGATAACCTCGTCGTGCTCTTGCTTGCAGGACTTTTCGAAGCTTTTTACGAGGGCCTCGAACTCTTCGGTGTCGAGGTCCGGGTCCTTACCAGCTTCTTTGAATTCCCAGCGCGCCAACATCTCCGGGTTACCCCCCAGCAGAATGTCGGTGCCGCGGCCCGCCATGTTCGTACTGACGGTGATGGAGGTCTTGCGCCCCGCCTGGGCAACCACGAAGGCTTCGTTCTCGTGGTGTTTGGCGTTCAGCACATTGTGCTTGATCTTCTTCTTCTGCAGGATGCGCGCAATCGCCGCGCTCTTTTCCACGCTGGTCGTGCCCACTAGCACCGGGCGCCCAGCCTCGTGCTCTGCCAGGATTTCCTTGATCACCGCCGTGAACTTCTCGCGCTCGGTCTTGTAGACGATGTCTTCGGCATCCCCACGCACCAGAGGCTTGTTGGTCGGGATGCTCACGACGTCGAGCTTGTAGGTAGAGTGAAACTCCTGAGCTTCGGTCTCCGCGGTGCCGGTCATGCCCGCGAGCTTGCTGTACATGCGGAACAGATTCTGGAACGTGATCGTCGCGATGGTGCGACTCTCCTCGTGGATTTCCACGTTCTCTTTGGCTTCGACCGCCTGGTGCAAACCATCGCTCCAACGGCGGCCAGCCAAAACACGCCCTGTGAACTCGTCCACGATCAGCACCTTGCCGTCCGGGCTCACCATGTAGTGCTGGTCACGCTTGTACAGTGCGTGCGCCTTGAGCAGCTGATTCAGAATGTGCAGGGTCTGCACGTGCACGGGGTCGTACAGGTTCTTGACGCCGACCATTTGCTGGACGGTGTCGACGCCTTCGTCTGTCAACGTTGCAGTAAAGCCCTTTTCATCGACGTTGTAGTGCTCGTCCTTGCGCAGGCGGCTAACGATTTCGTTGATGGTGCGATACTTTTCGCTCGCCGCTTCTGCGGGACCGCTGATGATGAGTGGCGTGCGCGATTCGTCGATCAAAATCGAGTCGACTTCGTCAACGATGGCGTAGTTCAGCCGGCGCTGAGCATATTCCAGTGACGAGAATTTCAGGTTGTCGCGCAGATAGTCAAAGCCGAACTCGTTGTTCTGGCCGTAACAGATGTCGCATTGGTAGGCGCGTCGCTTCTCGGTGTCTGGTTGTTGGTTGACGATGGTGCCCACCGTCATGCCCAAGAAGTTGTACAGTTTGCCCATCCACTCGGCGTCGCGCTTGGCCAAGTAGTCGTTCACCGTAACCAGATGCACGCCCTTGCCTTCGAGGGCGTTCAGATAGATGGGCAGCGTCGCGACGAGGGTCTTACCCTCGCCGGTTTTCATCTCGGCGATCTTGCCTTGGTGCAGCACCACTCCGCCGATGAGCTGCACGTCGTAGTGCCGCATCTTCAGGGCGCGTACTCCGGCCTCGCGTGCGACGGCAAAGGCCTCAAGCTGGATGTCCTCCAGGGACGCTCCGTTGTCGAGCTTCTCCTTGAACTCGGCGGTCTTCGCCTTCAGCTCCGCGTCAGACAGTTTTTGGATCTTCGGTTCCAGCTCGTTGATGGCGTTCACTTTCGGCTGCAGCCGCCGAATGGAACGCTCGTTGGACGTGCCGAAAAGCTTCTTTGCTACCCAGGTCAGCATTTGCTCGTTTCCTGCCTCCGCGAGGGAAAATGCCCGGCGGGGGCGAAAAAGTGGGGGCAAGCTAATGCCAATACCCACCGCCTGCCAGCGCTTCGGTCCTCTGGGCTATTCCCTAGGGCCGAAAGACCGGCGATCCACGCCGCTTTCGCCCTGAAATAATTGACGAAATCGACGGACGGGGCGCCCCGGTCCCCCGTTCATGATAGGTCCCGATCCGAAAGCCATCGATGCTGGAGCGGCTCGAACGCCTTTTCACCCCGCGGCTACGGGCCGTGCTCATCGCGGTGCTCCTGTACCTCGCGGTCAGCCTCTTTTCGTCCGTTGCCAACACGCATTACCCGATCACCAAGTGGTTGGTGTGGCGCTACCTGGGGTACGCGGCCGGGAGCCTGTACGTCGGCGTTGCGTGTCTGTCGGTGGGGCGACTGGTGGTGGTGCGGCTGGTGCCGGAAGCGCGCTGGCTCGAACGCATCACGCTTTCCTTCGCGGTTGGTTTGTACCTGTTCGAGCTCGGACTCTTCTTGCTTGGGCTTGCCCGTGCGTACCACCCGGTCACCTTCTTCGTTTATCCGGGTGTGCTGTTCGCGCTCGGTGCTCGTCCGTTACTGGGGGAGCTGCGCCGTGTCGTTCGTCATGGGCAGACCTTCGCCCGAGGGCGGCCGGCTTGGACTTGGCTTCTGGTTGGATTCGGCGCTCTGGCGCTGGTCTTCATCTACGCCATCATCATGACGCCGGACAACGTGCAGTACGACGCACGTTGGCGACATTTGGCCATCGCTGAGGACTACGTCGCGAGCGGCGGCGTGCGGCGCTTTCCCGAGGGCTGGACCCCAGGTGCGGCTCCGCACTTCACGAGCATTCTGTACGCCTGGGCTTTCATGCTGCCCTTCGGCTCTTCCTTCGACTTCGTCGTCCTGTCTGCCCACTTAGAGCTGATGATCTTCTTGGTCACCACGTTCTTTGGCATCACCGCGGTCGCGCGTCGCCTCGCACCGAGCGCAGATCCCCGTGTGGTGTGGGTCGCGCGCTTCTTGTTTCCCGGCGTGTTGCTCTACGATTCTAGCCTGTCCGCAGGTGCGGATCACGTGGGTGCGTCCTTCGGCCCACCGCTGTTTTTAGCCTTGTTCTGGTGCACTCGGGGGCTCACGCCGAAGCGTCTCTCGCTGCTGGCGCTGCTGCTTGCGGCGGTTGTCATGACCAAGGAAACGTCGGCGGTGTTGCTCTCCACCGGTCCCATGCTGGCGGTTCTGGTGATGCTAAGCATCACCACTGTGCGCGCGCTACGCGGTCGCGGCAGCATGCGTGCCGCCTGGCTCGGGATCCTTTCGGCTGTTGTCGTTGGCTTGGTTTGCAGCGCGCCCCACTGGCTCAAGAACTGGATTTGGTATGGCGATCCGCTGTACCCAATGCTCGCTGGCGTGATGTCACCGCGGCCTTGGATCGAAGACGGTGCGTACTACTACCGTCACGCGTTCATCAATCGGCAGCTGTGGGCCCCGCAGGTCCGCGGTGTGGAGGCGGTCATCGACACTGCGAAGGTGTTGTTCACCTTCTCCTTCGTGCCCCACGACTGGCCGAATCTGCACCGCAACGTTCCCGTATTTGGATCGCTGTTCACACTCCTGACGGTGTGCCTGCCGTTTCTCAAGAACGTGCGCCGCATTTGGCTGCTTTGGGCCTGGATCCTGTTGGGCATCGGCTCTTGGTACTGGATCAATCACCAAGACCGCTACTTGCAAGCCTATGCGCCTCTAATGGCGGCAGTGGTTGCGGCGATGATTGTGCACATCTGGCGCCTGAACACGATCCCGGCGCGCGTAGGGCTCGCCTTCGTTGTGGGCTTTCAGGTGCTGTGGGGTGGGGATGTGGTCTTCTTTCAAACCCACCGCATGATCCACATGTCGCCACTGCGGAAAACCATCGAACTGCTCGAAGCAGGACATCACCAAAAATACGACGAGCGTTTCGAGTGGATCGGGTCGACGTTCGCGGCTTTGGGCGCTTCCACGCCGCCGAAGTCCCTGATCGTCATGCATGAATTCGAGGAGCGCGTTGGCCTAGGGCGCGGGATCATCACCGACATCCCGGCCTACCAATTTGCCGTCGACTACGGGCAGCTCCGGACCGCACCGGCAGTGTGGCAGCGCTACCGAGACTTGGGCGCCACCCACGTCGTTTGGCGCCGAGAGAGCAGCATGGGGTTGGACTCCCTGGCGGGCGACTTGGTCTTCTTCGATTTCGCCATGAACCACACGGACAAAGTGTTCGACGGCGGCGAGTCGCGGGTCGCGGCGCTGCGCCCAGCGCCCCCGCCGTCGAACCCGTCCGAAGAAGTGCTCGTCATCTCCTGCAAGCCGCCCCTCGACACCGGGGTGTACACCTTAGATTCCCTGAGCGTGCCTGTGCACGGCCCGCGCAAGAAGTACTACCGCCCGCCCGAGGAGTTTCTCAACACGCCTGTGGAACTCGAGCACGCCGCCAATCGGGCTCGGTATGTGATCACCGAGAACGGCTGCAACACGCCGCCTCCCGCGATCAAGAAACGCTTCCAACGTGCGACAACGCGTCCGCACGACCCTGATGACGTAAACTTCCAGCTGCTCGTGCTGTGGGTGCTGCGCTAGCGGGCCTCTATTCGGAGCGCGTTCGCCGGGCGCTGCGCGCGAGGTCGAGGGTGTTGTTCAAGGTTTGCGTAGCGCTAGGCGGTGCGCCTGGCGTGCTCGTGCTTCCCCGTGACGGCGCTTTTCGTCGTCGCTCTCTAGGATAAGCGGCGGCACGTGTGTGGGCTTGCCGTCGTCGTCGATGGCCACGTACACCAAGTACGCGGAGTTCGTGTGGCTGACGGTTCCCGTGATGGGGTTTTCGGCGGTGACCTTCACGCCCACTTCCAGAGAGCTCTTGCCAACGAAGTTGACGCTGGCCACGCAGCAGAGCACGTCACCAATGCTGACCTTGCTCATGAACGTCATGGAGTCCATGGCTACCGTCACGCACGGTCTCTGCGCGTGGCGCATCGCGGCGATCCCGCCGGCCTCGTCGACCATCTTCATGATTTCACCGCCGTGCACGTTGCCGTAGGCATTGGCGTGTTCGGGCAGCATTAGTTGGTGCAGTTGCACGCGGCATTGGGAGGGAGTCTTGCCAGCTGTCATGTCGCGGTGAGGCTACCGCGAAATGCTCCGTGTGCGTCGCGGGCGCGGGGAGTCGCAGCTTCGTGCGGGTTTTGGTGGCGCAGCGGCTGAGACTGAGCCGACTGCGTTTTCCAGCAATACGGAAAACTGCCGCAGCGTACGCGGTCAAGGTACACTCCGCGACAACGTAGCCCCAGATGGACCTGCTCTATTTCGTCATCTTGGTGAGCTCTCTCATTTTCGTACATGAGTTGGGCCACTTCGCCGTCGCCAAAGCCTTTGGCGTGAAGGTCATTACCTTCAGCTTGGGTTTTGGACCGAAGGTTCTGCGCTTGCGCGGCCGAGAGACCGAGTACTGCATCAGTCTGTTGCCCCTGGGCGGCTACGTGAAGATGCTGGAGGAAACCAAGACCGACATCGTGATGCCGGAAGACCGACATCGCACCTTCGAGTCCCTGGCGCTCTACAAGAGGATCTTGGTAGTGCTGGCCGGGCCACTGATGAATCTGGTTTTCCCGGTGCTCTTGTACTTCTCCGTCTTCATGACCGACGGGCCGTTCCTGCCACCCACCGTCGGCGTGGTGCTGCCGAACCATCCTGCAGACGGCAAGTTGTTCCCGGGTGATCGAGTCATGGCGGTCAACGGCGAAGAGGTGGGCACCTTCGACGAGCTCAAACGCATCGTCGCCAAGAACCCGGGCAAGCCCGTGCGTTTCAAGGTATTCCGCGACAACAAACACCTAGACGTCGAGGTGACGGCGGAAGAAACGGTGGAGCGGCGCGAGCTCGACATCGTTGAGCGGGTGGGGACCGTCGGCATCCAGCCGAGCGCGCCTGCCGCCGTAGTCGGGATCGCGGACACGGATTCGCCGGCGTATCGAGCCGGTTTGCGGACTTTTGACGTGATCACCCACGTCGCAGGGCAACCGGTACGGCGGTACATGGATCTCGAGCAGTCGCTGCGGGAAAACCGCGGCGAAACCGTGCCGGTGACGTACTTGCGCCCGGACGTGATGTCCGACGCCCTGGGTGGCGCGGCGGACTTCGGCGTGTACGAGACGGGGGTCGTTGCCCTCACGCCAGATCCGAATGGGACGGATTTTACCTCGCGCACTGGCGTCGAGTTGGCGGATCTCTACGCCGCCATCGTTCCCGAAGACAGCTACCTGCACAAAGCCGGATTGCGTCCGGGCGACAAGTTGCTCCGCCTTGACGACGAGGCGATCCCCGCATGGTCCACGTTTCGCGAACGCGTGTTGTCGGCCCCGGACCGTCCGCATCGTATCGACTATCTGGCCGCCCGAGATGGTCGAGAACGCTCCGGCACGTTTCAAATGCGCCGCGAGGACTTTACGGACGAGCACGGCCAGACGTTTGCGCGCTACGTGCTCCGTGTGCAGCACTGGATCCCGCTGGCACCCGAGGACCGCGTGGAGCATCCGACGCCTCTGCGCTATGCGTTCGAGAAGGCGGTGGCGGAAACCAAAGACGTGACACGGTTCGTGCTGCTGAGCATGGTGCGCTTGGCGCAGGGGCGTATCAGCTTGAAATCGCTCTCAGGTCCCATCACCATCTACGAAGTCGCCGGTGACGAGGGGCGCAAGGGGCCGGACTATTTCGTGTGGGTCATGGCGCTGATCAGCATCAATCTGGGCCTGTTGAACCTGTTGCCCATCCCGGTATTGGACGGCGGGCATCTGATGTTTTTCGTGATCGAGGGAGTGATGCGCCGCCCGCTTCCGCTGCGAGTGCGGGAGGTCGCTCATATCGTGGGCATGGCCATCTTGCTCGGGCTGATGGCCTTGGCTTTCAAGAACGACGTTGAGCGGCGCTGGGATGTGATCGTGGGTCAGTTCAAAGAACTCATCGGCTAATGGCGGAAAAAGCTGCTAAGCGCGGGCGTCCTCCTTCGGCGCGTGATGTTGCGGTGCGCGTGTTGATGCGGGTGGAAAAGGATACCGCTTATGCCGCTGCTGCACTCGATGCCGAGCTATCCCGTACCGCGCAACTGGACAGTCGCGATCGCGGGCTGTGCACGGAAATTGTGTACGGCGTGCTGCGCACGCGTGGCGCTTTGGAAGCGGAGCTTTCGAAGTTCGTTCCGGCAGGTCTGTCGCGCACAGATCCATGGGTGCGTTTGCATTTGGTAGTTGCGGCATACCAGATACGGCTGCTCGATCGCGTTCCGGCACACGCAGCTGTGGACGCTGCTGTCAGTGAAGTCCGCGGTCAGCGCGGACCGAAAGTTGCCGGTTTCGTCAACGCCGTGTTGCGCAAGGTCGGTGCGCTTGCCAAGCCGCTCTCCATGTCAGATGCCGTCGAAGACAGCACTCCCGAGTGGCTGCTGGCACGACTGCGCGAGGCCGTAGGGCCAGAGGAGGCGCGGGCGCTGCTCGGTGCGGACGCCGCACCGTTCGCTGCCTGTGTGCGCTTGGTGTCGGAAAGGCCGCCGCCGGATTGGCTTGAGGCCTTGGCAGCGGGCAGGGTCAGCGCGCGTGCGCGTCTACTACAGGGAGGCGGCGACTTGCGCGCCAAAGCCGGGTACGCGGAGGGCGCCTACGTGATTCAAGAGGAAGGTGCCCAGGTCGTCGGACTGTGCCTTGGGGCGCGCGCCGGAGAGCGCGTGCTAGACGCGTGCGCTGGCCGTGGTCAAAAGTCGTCGCTGCTGGCCGAGCAGATCGCTCCAGACGGAGAGCTTTGGGCGGCGGATCTGCATCCCCACAAGCTGCGCGCCCTTGGCGACGAATTCGAACGTCTGGGGCTGTTGCCGCCGTCGACCGCCGCCGTGGACTGGACCCAAGGCTGCGGTGAAGTCCCTCAGAATTATTTCGACCGCGTTTTGGTCGACGCGCCGTGTTCCGGCACTGGCACTCTGCGTCGGCGTCCGGAGATCGGCAAGCGCTTGCGGCCCGAGGATCCCCGGCGCCTTTCGGAACTCGCGGAGCAGATCCTCCGGCGTGCCGCGTGCTGCGCCCGCCCGGGCGGGCGGGTCGTCTTTGCGGTGTGCAGTGTGCTGCCTGAAGAGGGCGAGGAACTGGCGCTGCGAGTAAGTGATGTGCTGGCCCCGGAGGCTTTCGACAGCGAAGAGGCGAAAGCCATTGCTGCGTCGGGCGGTCACGAACTCCGCCTATTGCCCCTCGCACACGGCACAGAGGGCTACTACGTGGCGAGTTTCATACGACGCTAGTGCCGACCGAGAAGAGCCGCTTCTTGCGTTTCGTCGAAAAGCGGCAAATAGTCGAGGCATGGCCCAACTGAGTTTGCGCGGAGCGATGACCGCTCTCGTCACACCCTTCAAAGAAGACGTCACCCAAATCGATTGGGAAGCGTTTGAAAAGCTCGTCAATGCTCAGCTCGACGGCAAGATCAGCGGATTGGTTCCCTGCGGCACCACCGGCGAGACTCCGACGTTGAGCGAAGCCGAACAGCTGGAGGTGATCAAGCGCACGGCCAAGTTGGCCAAGGGCAAAGTGCCGATCATCGCCGGCACCGGTAGCAACGATACCAAGAAGAGCATCGCGGCTTCCAAAGCAGCACTCGAAGCCGGTGCGGACGCGGTCATGATCGTGATGCCGTACTACAACAAGCCGTCCCAAGAGGGCATGTGCCAGCACGTTCAAGCCATCGCCGCGGCAGTGCCTTGCCCGATCATTCTGTACAACATCCCTGGGCGTTCGGGCGTTGAGCTCTCTGCGGACTCGACGTTGCGCCTGCTCGACGCATGCGACAACGTCATCTCTGTGAAGGATGCCACGGGCAACGTAGCCTATTGCCAGGAAGTGATCCGTCGCGCCGGGGACCGCATTCAAATGATGAGTGGTGACGACCCGATGACGCTTCCCATGATGTCGGTAGGCGTGAAGGGCATCATCAGCGTCACGGGCAACATCTACCCGCGGCAAGTAACGGAGGTTGTGGAAGCCGTCGAAGCGGGTCACTGGGAAGACGCGCGCAAGAAGCATCTGGCTCTGTACCCGGTACACAAGGTGCTATTCGTGGAGCCCAATCCCCAGCCCGCCAAGGCTGTGCTCGCCGCCCGGGGAATGATGCGCGCCTCCGTGCGGCTGCCCTTGGTCACAGCCAGTGCGGCGGCAAAGGAGTTGGTGATGAAGGTCATCCAGGAGTACGAAGCTTCGTGAGAGTCGCGCTACATGGGGCGACCGGGCGCATGGGGCTCGCGGTCGCGCGTCTTGCCCATGTCGCTGAAGATATGGAGATCGTCGGTGCGGTCTGCTCAAGCGTCGACCCGGGACAAGATCGTGACATTGGCGAACTGGCTGGGCTCGGCACGGTTGGGGTCGTGGCCACAGCCGACCTGGGAGCCGGCCTGCTAGGCGCAGACGTCGTGATCGACTTTTCCACAGCGTCGGCTGTGCCAGCCGTCTTTCCTCATTCCCCGAATCCCGGCGA
>CBDUPW010000290.1:0-9335 GCA_965369205.1 uncultured Polyangiaceae bacterium
GGTACCGGTGGCGTGAACACCGGCGGTACCGGTGGAGCCACGGGCGGTACCGGTGGCGTGAACACCGGCGGTACCGGTGGCGTGAACACCGGCGGTACCGGTGGAGCCACGGGCGGTACCGGTGGAGCCACGGGCGGAACCGGTGGAACCGGCGGCGCGGGCGTACGCAACATCAATCCCGTGGGTTGCCCGCAGACGGCGCCGAGCACCGGCGCGGTCTGCACGAAGGCCGTGACGTGCTGCTACACCTCGCACCCGCTGCCCTTCGTGTGCGCGATCGGCGGCGTCAGCCTCGATGGCGGCACTCCTGTCGGGACGTGGAAGTCGGTGAGCTCAAAAGTCTGCTGCCCCGAGTCGGCACCAACCCCCGGCCACCAATGCAACGTGCCGGGTGCTATCGGCTGCTGCTATGGCCCAGCCACGTCGGGTTTCTTCTGTAACACCTCGAAAGACCCGGACGCCTGGGACACGCGATCCTGCGTGTCGATTGATCCCAACTGAAACCCGACCTTAGTCTTTCGCGTGACCCTGCGCGCCGCTCTGCTTGCCCTCTGGGAAGCGCCACAGAACCTGCTCGGCGCAGCGCTATATGCCGCAGAGCGCGCGGTCGGCTTCGTGGAAGGGGCGGACCGCGAAAACGGACGCCTGTTCATCAAGTCTCGGGTCAGCGCGGTCAGCCTCGGCTACTTCGTGTTCTGGACCGAAGGCTCGACGCGTTACTTCGTGCACGACGCAAGCACGCGCTTGCACGAATACGGGCATACCTTTCAATCACGTCTACTCGGTCCGCTGTACTTACCCTGCGTGGGCGTGCCGAGCGTGCTGCGTGTCTTGTACGCACTGATCTATCGCGAAGCGACGGGTCGCCGCTGGGGTGGCTACTTCGACGGCTATCCGGAACGCTGGGCGGACCGACTCGGTGGCGTGACGCGCAATTATCGTGACACCCTCGCGGCAACCGGCCAGACATAGCGGGTGCCAGGGCATTCTCCAGCTAGTGACACGCGACCGTCACGCTTTCTAGCTTCATGAAGCTACATAGGGTTCCACTACAGTCACCCCACTCTGCAGACGAGCCGCAAACTGGCAGCGAACCTTTCCAGCCCTGACCAGAAGGGCATGCGGCAACGATGCAACTGAGCGTGGCGGTGCGCTCGTGCTCGGTGGTCTTGCTGCAATTGTAGTCGAAGCCTTGGGTCTTGCTGGGCTTGGTAAAGAACTTGGTCTGCCCGGTAAACACCTCGGGATCGTCGTCGTCGCAGTCCTTTCCCCCGCAGGCCGTGCTGTCGGAATCGACTCCGTCGTTGTCACAGTCGCACGGTTTCGGGCAGCCAGCGGTCCCGCCGCTACCTCCGGTCTGTCCGCCACTACCTCCGGTCTGTCCGCCACTTCCCCCGGCGGAGCCCCCGGTGCCTCCAGCAGTTCCGCCGGCTCCGGAAGCTCCGCTACTACCCGAGCTCCCTCCCACGTTTCCTGTGCCACCTGCGCCGGCTCCAGCGCTCCCACCGCTCCCGCTCTTGCCCCCGCTCGATCCGGGCTCTACACCATCCGGAAGCTCTCCGATCGCCAGACTGCAGCTCGAAAGCGCCCAAAAAGCGATTACTTGCAAGGCCGAGCGTTGCCATGAGCGCTTGCTTGAAGCCAGACTAGAACGGCAGTTCATGTTTCGATCAGTAGCAATCAAAGCCTTGGCATGCACGTCGATCTTGGCTCTAGGGATCTGTGAACCACAGCCCGCGCGCGCGCAATCGACGGACCGAGACCGCGCAGCGGAGGCCTTTGACGCCGGTGTGAAGCACTACGAACGTGCTGAGTACGCGGAAGCGGCGCGGGCGTTTCTCCGCGCGAACGAGACACTGCCCAGCAAAGACGCCGTAGAAAACGCGCTCAAGTCCGCTCTGCGCGCGAACGACCAAATGCTCGTCGTTGCTGCAGCGCAGCGCGCCGTGCGCCGCGATGCCGACGCACCCGAGCTTGCGGCGCGCGCCCGAGAAGCGCTGGTCCAAGCGTCCGCGAAGCTCGCGGTTCTCGATCTAGCTTGCAGCGTGAGCGACTGTCAGATCCGAATCGATGGAGCCATCGTTGCCGAGCGTCCCGCCTACGTACTACCGGGGGGGAGGAGTCTCGTCGCGGTGGCAGGCAAGGCGCGCGCGGAAGAGCGCATGCGGCTTGAAGCCGGTGTTCGCTACCAGATCACTCTACACCCGGTGTTGCCCGGCAGCGCCGAAAGGCGCGCAGAGGTCGTGCCAAGCGCACCGACGAAACGCGCAAAGGCGATCGATCCTGCTGCACCAACCGGCGATACCAAAGCCGACGTCGCCGCGTCGCGGCCGTTGTCACCGGCGCTTTTCTATGTGGGTCTAGGAACGTCCGTCGTACTCGCCGGAGTGACCACTTGGTCGGGCATCGACACCTTGGGAGCCAAGTCCGACCTGACGTCGCGTTCGACGACCACCGAGGTAGACGACGTGCGCGGGAAAGCCCTGCGGACTGACGTACTGCTGGGCACGACCGTGCTGGTTTCCGCGCTAACAACCTATGCCGGAGTCGCGCTGGTGGATTGGGGAGTGCGTCCGGTAGCTTCTGTTTCGTCCGCGCAGGTCGTGCTTGGTGCGGAGAGCGCCTTTTGAACGTGAACATCCGTGCTCCCAAGCCGTCCTCCGTGGTTGGCAGCTACGAGCCCCTGCTCGAGCTAGGGCGCGGCGGGATGGGAACCGCCTACTTGGCGCGCTCGGTGGGCGCCGGCGGTTTCGAGCGGTTGGTCGTCCTCAAGCGTCTGCATCCGCATCTCTTGTCTCGACCCGCCGCGGTGCAACGCTTTTTGGATGAGGCGCGCCTTGCAGCCCACATCCGCCACGCAAATGTGATCGCAACGTACAGCGTTGGCAAAGACCATGAGAGCCATTTTTTGGTTTTGGACTATGTTGAGGGCGCCGCACTCGATGAGCTGATTGACCGCGCCGCACTGAAAGGCGACCGGATACCCGTCCCAATCGTGCTGCGCATCGCATTGGATGTACTGACCGGACTTCAAGCGGCCCATCTGGCAGAAGACGCCACAGGACGCAGCCTGCAGCTGTTGCATCGGGACGTCTCGCCGCAAAACGTGCTGGTTGGGATCGATGGTGTGGGTCGCATCGCGGATTTCGGCATTGCCAAAAGCGCCCTCGGATCCGTGGAGACGGATCAGCGCTACCTCGTGGGCAAGATCCTCTACTTGGCGCCCGAATACCTGCAGCGCAAACCCGTTGGTCCCTCGTTGGACGTCTACGCCTTAGGCGTGACGCTGTGGGTTGCCTTGGCCGGTACGGATCCGTTCCCAGATGCGGACGAAGTCACGCTCATCACGCGAATCATGGAGCAGGGCGTGCCCCCGCTGTCGACGGCAGCAGAGGTTGCCCCGCGTCTCTCTGCCATCGTCGAACGCGCTTGTGAACGGAACCCAGAGCGACGCTATCAATCCGCCGCGAGCATGATTGCGGACCTCGAAGCGCTGGCGCGGGACACCGGCTGGATCGCGAGCCAGAACGACGTGGGCACCTACGTGCAGTCCCTCGTGGGTTTGGACCTGGAGCGTCGTCGCGAAATCGTGGCCTCCCGACTCTCCCTTCCCGTTGGCGACGTAGCACGGACGCTGGACGGTCTGCCCGCGCTCGCGACGTCAAACACACTCGGAGACGCGATCGAGACTGCGGCTATTCCGCTGGTCAACCCATCCGTGGCGCCACAACGCGCCGATGAATCTGACTACGAGATCCCCGTCAACGGACGCGGACGAGCCTGGATTGCAATCGCTTCAGCGGGGCTGCTCGCGACCGCAGGCGCGGCAACGGCGTTCCTGTGGATGCGCAGCAACGCATCCGAAGACCCGGCCTCAAGCCAGCCCAGCGCGGAGCAGACGCCAACCGCATCGGAAACGCAGCCAGCGCTCCCACCGTCCGCAGCAGTGCCGGCGGTACTTCCCGCACCCGCGCACTCCACGAGCGACGAAGTAGATGCGGGCACAAAACCCGTCCCCACGACCCGCAGACCAGGGGCGCCCAAGCCCTCCACCGGGCCCATGCCGAAGGCGGAGACCAGCGGGCCGCCTGCGCCGACGGGCGAGACCGGGATCTCCAAGAGCAATCCTTACCGCAAGTAGTTGCACGCTTGACCGCGCGACGCCGGTCGCCAAGTCTGCTTGTGGGATGGGCATTTCCGAACGCCGAGCCAGAGAGCGACGACAGCGCTGCGACGAAATCCTGGCGGCGGCATTTGTGGTGGCGGACCGGGATGGCTGGAGTGCGTTCAGTGTGGAGCGCGTTGCGGCCGAGGCAGAGCTCGGGCGTGCGACAGTGTACGGCTACTTCGATTCGCTGGAAACGCTTGTCTCCGCGCTGGCGACGAAAGCGCTGAACGAACTGTCGGCGCGCCTTGCGGCTGCACCGGGCCTAGCAGAGGCATTGGACGTCCCGCTGCGGTTATCCCAGGACACGCCAGCCGCCTTCGATTTGTTGTTCGCGCCCAATCATGACCCGCGAGCAGCGTTCTCAAGCGAAGAGGTCCGAGCAGCCAGGCGACAGGCCAGCGAGATGCTGCGACGCTTGTCGCGCTCGGCGCAGCGATCAGGGCCGGCGCTCCCGGAAGATGCACGCAGTGCGGAGGCGTTTCTTGCAGCCGTCTCCATGGCAGCAACGTTGGTGCCGGAGCTGTCCCAAAGCACAACGCTCCGCCGACGCTGGCAAGACTTCGCGCTGGGCGTTCGTGAGCGCACAGCCGGCGAGCCCGACGGGGGTGTCGGAAAACAACGCTAACGCCGTGTTACGGGAAGCCTCAGGCTAAGTTCAGGAGGCACCTTTCATGGCAAATCGATTCCTTGAACCAAGCGTACTATTTGTAGTTTCTGCGGCTTTTGTATGGTCGTGCGGGGGAAGCGACGATGCGGCGACGATCGCGACCGGGGGAAGTGCGGGCACCGGCGCGACCGGAGCGACGGGAGGTGCGTCGGGCGCTGATGGCGGCGGCGCGGCAGGCTCCGGAGCATCGGCCGGTAGCGCGGGATCTGCCGGTACCGCAGGAAGCGCAGGATCAGCCGGTAGCGCAGGAAGCGCAGGATCAGCCGGTAGCGCAGGATCAGCCGGTAGCGCAGGAAGCGATGGCGGAACCACGGATGGCGGTGACGCCGGCACCTGCACCGATCCTGAGTCCTCGAACGAAACCGAGGCCACCGCGACGACGGCGACCGGCGTGGACGATTGCGACAGCAAGCAAAAGGTCAAGGGCGTCTCGAATGGCAAGGGCGACAGCGACTGGTACAAGTTCCTCGGAACCGACAATCTCGTTGGCTGTGTGCCCAACGCAGTGGCCAAAGTCGACGCCAAGGGACTGCGCACCTGCGTCTTTGCGGATTGTGTGGCAGGCACGGCCACCATTACCTGCACCAAAGGCACGGCAGCGACTTCTCCTGGCAGTCGCAGCGGATGCTGCGCAGTGAACGCGGCGGCGGAAGCGAAAGTCGAGTGCTCCGGCGTGACAGGGAGCACAGCAAATGTGTTCATTCGAGTCGATCAGCCTACAGGCAACGCATGCATCCCCTACGAGCTGGAGTATTCCTTCTAGTGGCAGCGTCTATGCCGTCCCGCTCCGACTCTCACGTCACGCTGAGATCGCCAGCGGCGCTGGTCGTGGAAGACGATCCATGCGTGCGGCGCGCTCTCATCAGACAGCTGCGTGCCCGGGGCATGCGCGTCACGGCGGTCGCGTCCTCGTCGGCAATCCCTGCCGAAGCTCTACCAGTGGACGTGGGCATCTTCGACTGCGAAGTTGGCGCAGAGGACGGCGTCGACATCGCTGCGAGGTTGGTCTCACAGGGCTTGGTTCGGATGGCGATCTTCTTCACCGCTACCGAGGATCCCAGAGTCCGTTTGCAGGCAGCGGCGCTCGGCCTGGTCCTAGACAAGTCCAGCGCGAGCGCCGCGGACGTGTCGGAACTGGCTAGCAACCGGCTGCTGCGCGTCGCATGTTGACGCACAAAACCATCGCGGGCGCGCGACACCACGTCGCACGCCCGCGCTTCGGACCAGAACTTCAACTGAAGCGACGTCGCGCCGCTGACAGCCCGAGGAAGCCCACGCCGAGCAACATCAAGATCGGGGTGTGCTCACCACCGCCCGAGCCACCGATGGTGCTGCAAGCGCAGCCATTGGTCTCCTGCTCCGGCCAGCCCGCTTTGAAGTTGTTGGCGACGACTTCGTTCTGCACCTTCTTGCGGTTGTCCACCAATACGATGGGGTCTCCCTCAAGGGGCACCTCTTCGATGGTCAGGGCGAAGGGCATCTTGGAGTCCCAGGTTGGCCAAGATCCATTCGGCGGGATCGCTACCTGCTCCCCGGAGGGCAGCTCAAAGACGTTGATGCCGCTGCAGAGCTGGCGCTGGTTCGCCAGCCCGGGCAAGAGCACGTTCGGCAAATCACCGCGCTTGTGGAACATCGGGTCGACGGTCATCTCCGACGCCGACATGGTGGTGAGCATGCGCGTCAGGTAGGGGTACTTCGTCAGTAACTCCGAGGCGCGCTTGCCCGGCCGCACGATGCGGTCGTTGAAGTCCTGGGAGAACAGCGCCGGATCCCACTTGCTCAGGTCTAGCTGGTCCGAGTAGCAGGAGATGCAGCTGTAGAACTGCTCATCCGTCACTCCGGCCGGGCGCGGCAGATACTCCTGAAGCAACGGCAGGAGCAGCGGGTGGCTGAAGTTGCAGAACGGACCGCTAGGTCCGCCGCCGCCGCCACACGAAACGAAGCCTTGGATCTGCAGTTCCGCGTAGAGATCTACGGGTTCGATGCTGACGAACTTCGCGGCGTCCCAGCTCGTGCTGTACACGCCTGCAGGGCTCACCACGTTGCTTGGACCAGCGTATTCCGTGACAAACGCCTGGCCATTGGCCACCGGGGAGTCCGCCGCACGGGAAACGACTTCCATGTAGTTCGCGCCCCGGGACTGCCAGTCGATGCGCACGGGGTTTAGCGTCATGTGTTTGTAGTTCGTCGGAACGACGCGCTCTTTGCCGAGAAAGAATGTGCGCACGCTCATGTCGTCCGTCGCGGCGACGGCCGTCAGCTTGATCGGCACGCAGGGCTCATCGCCTTCGTAGCTGAACACCAGAGGATGGATCTCGTTGACGCCCGTGCCCGCCGTCAGCTTCACCGCCGCGAACAAGAAACCCTTCTGCACGTATTCGTCCAAGATCGCCGGAGCCG
Source organism: uncultured Polyangiaceae bacterium (assembly GCA_965369205.1). Taxonomy (GTDB): domain Bacteria; phylum Myxococcota_A; class Polyangia; order Polyangiales; family Polyangiaceae; genus JACKEA01. The sequence goes on from CBDUPW010000290.1 coordinate 7,236, forward strand.
CGTCGGAGTCCTGGTAACCATTGTCGCCCAGCCACTTGCTAACCTCTGCCGCGGTGCCGCCTTCCAGCACCACAATCTCGAAAGCGCCCGCCTGTGTGCGCTGCACGACCTGGGGCCCCTGCGAGCCGGCACCGCCTCCGGCCCCACCGGAAGCGAATGCGCCGCCCCCAGCCGAGTCGTTGCTGCTGCGTGCCTCACACACATCCGCGCTGGTCGTGAACCCGTAGGCCGGCACGCTGCCGTTCAACATGGCTTGGAATAGAGGCTCCGAGCCCACTTCGAACTTCGGGTTCTTCGGAACCGGAATCACCCACGCGAAGCGCTCGGCCTCGCCCTGATACTGGATCTGCACATGCGCTTCGACGCGCCCGTCTTCGATCAGAAACAGGATGTTCTCGCCGGATTGATCGACCGGCATGGCGATGGGACCGCTGTCACAGAACGTCCCGCCGCAGGCTTGAGCCGGCGTGGACTGCATGGCCACAACGGCGACGGCGCCAGTCAGGGCGAGACGAAACAGGGTGCGTGCTCTCATCGGGTTCCTCCAGAAAACCGTCCAGGAAGGCGTTGGACGTAGGTTCCCAGTGTGCAACGGCTGTGCCGGTCAAGAATTGACAGAAATCAGCCAAATCCACGGGGGATTGTTGAAGTGTGCCGGCACAGCTCGGCACACAGGGGTGGCACGGCGATCCGGACACTCAAGCGGGGCGGGGTGCGGCGGGAAGGTGCGGGATGCGTGGTTGAGCGGGAGGCGGATGCTGGGTGGGTAGGTCGCGGATGCGTAGAAAGCAGTTTGTATACTAATCGTTTTTTTTCGGCCGATACCCCCACCACCGCGGCAACCGCGGGTGTCGCTACCCCGACCGCCGCGCCCGCGGGTCCACCCGCGTGCCCGCGCGGGTCCGCGCCCATCCACCCCCGCGCCCGCAGGCGTCCTGGGGCTGCGCCTCGGCGCCGGATCTAGGCTCAAGGCAGGTTGCATTTGCCAGGCACGTAGTTTGGACCACACAGACACTCGCAGTAGGCCTGTGCTGCCGGCGTCACTTCGTTGCAAATCGGGGTCAGGCGCATGCTCGCGGTGCCGGTGGTGAAGTCCGAGTACAGCTCCGTGGCCGTCAACTCCAGAGACAGCTCCTGGTCCACGGCGCCGCCGGGTTGTTCGCTCGGGCAAAGCGTCAGGTGTACCACCTGGCTGATCGAGCGGCGGTCGGTGATGTACTTCGTTGGATGCCCCGGCAACCGCTGCAGTTTTACGCTGCGAGAGGACTCCACCACGAGCTCGCCGCTGTTCACGTCGCGTAGCGACGCTTCCAAGTCCACGACATCGCTATCGCTGTGATCGATCTGCGCGCCCACAAGCACGACGAACCCGCCTTGCGGCGGCAGGAACAAGTCGATGTTGCCGCCGTCCTCGAGCAGATGCACCGGCTGGTCTTCAGGCACGTACATCAGCGGTTCGATCACAAGTTCGGTCGGCGATGGCTCCGGCTCGGCCGCGGGATCGCTGCAGCCAAGCAGCGCCGACAGCACACAGCCAGAGATCACTGAACGCGCCAACACGGCTATGGCACTAGCACGCCGCGTGCCAGCTTTTCGGGCGAGACCGTCAGCTGCAAGTGCCCGATTGGCAGGTTTGCGTCCCCGAGCACGGCGGCCCGCTGCCGCAGCCGCGGCTGCACACGCAGATCGCGCTATTGAGGTTGGTCGTGCCACACGTGACCTGCTGCCCACGGCCGCAGAACGTGCTGTTGTTGAACGCACCCAGACACACGCCACCGCCCACTTCGCAAATCGTCGCGCAAGACGCGGTGGTCGAGTTGTAGCGCAGATCGCAGGAGGTCGCGGTCTGCGCACAAACCGCGGCAACGCCGCTGATCCCGCTGTAGGTCACTTCGCAGGTTGGTAGATTCGGCCCGCCGCCTGTGCCGCCGGTTCCGCCCGTCGCGCCGCCGGTTCCGCCCGTCGCGCCGCCGGTTCCGCCCGTCGCGCCGCCGGTGCCGCCCGTTGCGCCGCCAGTTCCGCCGGTGGCCCCGCCAGTGCCGCCCGTCGCGCCGCCGGTGCCGCCCGTCGCGCCACCAGTTCCGCCGGTGGCCCCGCCAG
>CBDUPW010000291.1:0-9266 GCA_965369205.1 uncultured Polyangiaceae bacterium
CTTCGGCGGACAAACCACGAAGTGGTTGCTCTTGGGGCTCATTGCGCCCTTGCCGATGAAGACCTTCTTGGCTTCCGCAGCTTGATCGAGCTGCAAGTCGAAACGCACGCAGCCCGGCACCTTGAAGTCGAAGCCGTCAACATGGCCCTTGGTGTGGAAGCGGAAGTACACTTCGCCGCCGGTGCCTTTCGCCATGCGATCGCCAAACTCCGTGCGCGACGGGCGCACCTTCTCGATGGCGTGACGCACGCCTTTCACGCGACCACGGAACTGGTGCAGCTTCTTGGCCGTGGTGGTGCGCAGCTTCCAGATCCCAGCGGCGTTGCGCCAAATCCAGAATCCAGCGGGCGCACCGGGGTCGATGCCACTGGGGCGACCGTCGGCCACACCGGCTGGCAGCTCCTCGGCGAGGCCGGGGGTGGCTGGTGGTGCTTCCACCGCCTCTTGGGGAGGCAGTGCGTCCGTGACGGGCGCCGGATCTTCCGGGTCCGCGGGGATTTCGTCGGTAGGCGCGGGCGCGGGCGCTGCGGTCGGCGCTGCGGTCGGTGCTGCCGTCGGCGCAGGAGCGGGTGCCGGTGCCGGCGCGGGCGGCGGCGCGTCCGTCGGTCGCTGATGGACCACACAGGCTCCGAGAAGTCCGCACGCAACGAAGAATGTAGAAAGAGTGATACGTCGAATCATAGTAATGCTTTGCCTCCCTGCTCGTGAGACGGCTGCCCCAGCGAACGATTCGAAAAAAGCGGTCGCATGGTGAATAGCCGGCGTCAATGCCCGTCCATCAACCTGTCGAGCCTCAAACTTGACCGGCGTACTCAACTCTTCTCGGCTGTTCTCCAGGCGGGGTAGGCGCGCTCTCATGGTCGGGGCGAGTTCGCCGCCGTGTTCTGCGATGGTTTCTTTCCCGTGCGCGGCGATCCGCTAAACTCGCGCCCGATGAAGTCGCTGCTCCGTATCACCGCCATTGCAGCGTTCGCGGCGGGCCCCAGCGGCGCCGCCGCGTGCGCCGCGCAGCCGGCGGCGCCGGAACGACACCAACCTAGGGCCGTTGCTGCGCCAAAGCCCACCGCCCGCATGCCCGTGAGCGACGGCGGCGCAGACGCAGCAGGAGCGGCCAAGCCCACAGCGGACCCGGCACCGGTCCCGCCCAAAGCGGCGTTCCCCCCCGCCAACTTCGCGCCCGTTCACGCCCAATCCGCGCAGGAAGGCGACGGCATCTGGGTCCCCATGGGGGAGGCGGCGAAGCACGAGAACGCCGCACAAGAGCCACGCCTGGTCTATCGCACCGTGGTGCACCCGCACAAGGTCAGTAGATTCAAAGCCGTCACTGTCGTGGCCATGGATCTCTCCCGCGCACGCTTGAACATCGCGGAGGGCCTGGATGAGCCCGTTTCCGACGCGGTGCCTAAAGCAGAGCGCACAGGCCTGATCCCCGAAGCGGAGCGTGCACACGTGCTCGCAGCGTTCAACGGCAGCTGGCAAGCGCGTCATGGCCGCTACGGCATGATGAAAGCCGGCAAGGTGTACCTGCCGCCGCGACAAGACGGCTGCACCATCGCCATCTACAAGGACGGGCGCGTGAAAATGGGCTCCTGGCCCGTGCTTGCCGCCGAGGTGGCGCAGATGCACGCCTGGCGTCAGGCACCAGGCTGCATTCTGGAAAACGGAACCTTGCACCCAGATTTCGAGAAACGCGATGAGCGTCGCTGGGGCGGGCGGGATCCAAAACGCAAGACTCGCCGCCGGTCGGCCATCGCCTTGGACGCAACGGGCAGCATCTTGTTCTACGGTTTCGGCGACGAAACAAATCCGAAAGAACTCGCCCTCGGCCTGAAGGCGGCTGGCGCACACCACGCCGCCCAGCTCGACATCAACTATTACTGGGTGCGCTTCCTGATCTTCGGTCGCCCGAAGCCGGACGCGCCGTTACAAGTCACGTCCACGCTGATCCCCAAAATGGAACACCGCAAACGCGGCTACCTGCATCAGGCGGAGCCGCGGGACTTCTTCTATGTGATTCGCCATCAAGACGGCAATTGAGCCGGTCGCTGCCCCGCTAGGCCGCGAAGGGATTCCATCACCGGCGGATCGAAGTGCACGTCGAGCTGCGGGAAGGCGATGGAGATCTTCTCGCGCTTGAGCGCGTCCCAGATGTCCTTGCGCAGTGCGCCCGCCAGTGGCCGTCGGTTCCAAGGATCCATGACCCAAACGCTCACTTCCCAGTCCACGCTGTTGGCGCCAAAGTCCGTCAAGATCACCGCGGGGTCCCGCTCCTTCTCTCGCTTGGCGAAGTTCTTGGCGACCTCAAGCAGCGTTCGCTGCACCTGATCCATGTCGGCGCTGTAGACCACGCCCACCGCCACGCGCAGGCGGTACATCGGGTCGCCCAGAGAGAAATGCTTGATGGCCCCTTGCACCAACGCCGAGTTCGGCACGATCAGCTCCTCTTCGTCCTGGGTGCGCACGCCCGTGGCGCGGATGCCCATTTGCGCGACCCGCACCATCTTGCCGTCCACCTCTAGGATGTCCCCCGGCTTGATAGTTCGCTCCACGAGCAAGATCACCCCAGAGACGAAGTTCTGCGCGATGTTCTGCATCGCGAAACCGATGCCAACGGCAAAGACCGCGCCCGCGGCGAATAACGCGCTCAGTTTGATACCGCCAGTCTGCAGCGCAATCGCCACGCCGATCAGCATCATGCTGTAGTGGAGCAAGCGTCCAATGGCGCCGAGCCCGCCTTTGGCCACGTCTACTCCCCGACGCTTCAACGCCCGCGTCGTGGCCGCCTGTAAGATCCTGGACGCGATGTAGGCGCCAACGACGACCAAAAGCATCGTTGCCAGCGTGCTCACACTGATCGGCGTGGTCCCGATGTCGAAGAGTTTCGCGCTCATCACATCGCGCATTCCCGCCAAGAACTCCTTATTCATATGCTCCTCCGCTGGCAGACGTAGACGTTCACGAGCCCCGGGTAAAGCCGCGCCGCCATCTGCTGAACTGAGGAACTACTTGCTGCCGTGCCCCGGACCGACGATCTGCTTCCACGCTCCATCGACGCTCCACGTCTTGGACACGTGCGGAACGTGATGGCACTCCGTAGCGCATAAAGACCGCTCCGGGCTCAGCCGCATCAGTTCCTTGTTCTGCGGGTCGTCAACGTGTCGCGAGCCGGGGCCGTGGCAGTTCTCACAACCTACGTTTTCGAGCTTGTCGACGTGGGTCACCGTCGAGCCACCCGGCTTCTCGTAGCCAGTCACATGGCAGCCCACGCAGTCCAGATTGAACTGCTTGTGTTCGTCCACCAGGGTCTTGTATGCGCCGGCGTGGCCCGTCTTCTTCCAGAACCGGTACGCTTCGGCGTGGCAGACAGCGCAGGCATTCACGCCAATGTAGCGGCTCGCGCCCTCGGCAGGTTCCCGGGGTTTGCGATCCTTGAATGCGTCTCGGTTGTATTCGTTAACGCGCTTGAAGTACGCAAGTAGCTTCTTTTCTACCTTCGGCTCTTCCCCCGCACTCTGCTTCACTTCTTCCAGGGCGTAGCGGAAATAGCTGCCTTGTTTGGGCGGCGCCGGTTCTTTCAGGGCGGCCAGCTGTTTTGAGACGGAGTCGCGCTCCTTCTTCCGGGCCGCCAAGTCCGCCGCCTGAATGTCACTGCGTTTCTCCCAGCCGGCGATGCGCTCGGACAGCTCCCGAAGTCGGCTGGCCCGCCGTGTGCGTTGTTCGGCAATGGCAACGCCAGTGCCATCGGCAAACTCGAAGCTGCCACCGCGCACGTAGAAGTCCACGCGCGCCAGCGCTTGTAGGTGGTTCGGAGCTTCGACGACCAGGGTCTTGCCAATCAACACCGGCGGAGTGGGAGCATCGTTGGCCTCGCCTCGATCGAAAGGCTTGCCGATCACGACCAGATGAAATCCGGAGACGTTTTCCGCGAGGCGTAGCGCCTCACCACGCTTCATGGAGAGCAGGGCGATTCGGACTTGTGCCTTGTCCTTGTCCAACTGTTGCTGTGCTGCCTTCAACGCGACATTGGGGTCGGAAACACTCACTCCCTCGGGCGGGGACGCTGAGATCAGTGGTGCGCTGACGCCGACAATGCCGACCTTCACGCCGCCAGCACTTTCGACGTGTATCGAACCAATGCCCGCCGCCTTTAGATTCGCGGCCAGGGGTTTGGCACGTGCGCGCTTCGCCAGGGCATTCATTGTCGTCGGACCGGCCGCCCAGTCATTGGCGCCCGGCGCCCACGCCACCAGAGACATCGCCGCGAGCGAGTCGGCCAACGCCTCTGCCTTCCACAACTCTTGGGTCTTGGCTTGCTCGTCCAAGGCGGGGTTCATGAAGAACAACGGCCCCGCCCCAAGCAGGATCTGGGGTGCGCCGCCCTGATGCGCAGCCAGTGCTGCGGCGTGATCGACTCCCCCCAGCATGTCCTTTTGACAGCCGCAGGGCTCAAGGGCGCCGGCGAGGGTCGAGATCAGCCAAATGCGTAGCGTCGGCTTCGGCTCTGGCTCTGGAGTTTGCCCCTGGGTCCTCCGACAGCTCGCCGCCAAGCACAGCGTGGCCAGCGCCGCCAAAAGTAGCGCGGGAACCAATCTCCGGGCTCTCGGTCGAAATCTCATGAAGCAGGTCCTAATGAACTATGCGAAATCCGGCCAGATCCCAAGGCATCCTCGCAGCTTTTGTCGCATCCTGGAATAATCGCCGCCGTGTCTCGGGACGCACTGCGCGAAATCCCGTTCGGGCCATTTGTGCTCGAACGCCGCCTAGCCGTCGGTGGCAGTGCGGACGTATACCTCGCGCGCCCGCAGCAAGGCGACAAGCCAGCCAAGAAGCTCGTGGTCAAGCGGCTGTTGGACGCCGCCCGTGAATCGCAGCAGCTCGACCTTTTGGAGCGGGAAGCCGCTCTGCACCGCTGGGTGCACGATCCTTGCGTGGTCGAGGTCTTCGGCGCCGGCATCGTCGGAGACGAGCCCTACCTGGCGATGGAGTATGTGGACGGAGTCGATCTGTATCGACTGTTGCGCGTATCGGAGTCGGAAAACCAGCGGCTCGCGGCGCCCCTCGCGGTACACATCGTGAGGAAGGTGGCGTCGGCGCTTTCTGCTGTGCACGGCGCGCGGGACGCCACGGGCGACCTACTGGAGATCGTGCATCGCGACGTCACACCATCGAATATCTATCTATCTATAGACGGAGAAGTAAAACTGGGCGACTTCGGCATCGCGCGGGTCGCCGAGCATGTGCGCGCGCCATCGCACCAACCGGGGCTCAAAGGCAAGTTTGCCTATCTGTCGCCAGAGCAGATTGCGGGCGAGTCCTTTGACCACCGAAGTGATCTGTTTGCGCTGGCAGCGGTGCTCGGCGAGCTGCTGATCGGCGAGCGCGTCTTCCCGGGCAGCGGGCAACTTGCGGTGCTACTGGCGATCCGAGACGTGAACATCGAACCCTTGGAGCGGCGCAAGGGCACGCTGCCGCGTGGGTTGTTCGAGCTATGCAAGCGTGCCCTCTCACGCGACCCGGATGCCCGTTTTGCCGACGCAGGGTCGCTTTCCGAGGCGTTGCGCCCCTTCGAGGGTCCGGACCCGGAGTCGCTGCAACAGCATTTGGCGAAACTCGTCGCGTTTGCGAAGAACTCTAAAGAGCTGGCCGAGCGCGTGCAGAGCAAGGTGCGGGACTCGGTGCAGCGCATGCACGCTGTGCGCATCCGCGCGGGCGGCGTCGGCAGCCAACCCAACCTACCAGCCGCGGGACAAGAAGCGCTTGTGACCCGCGCTGGCGATGATCGCCACGGGAGAACTCTCCGGCGAAGACAAGGTCCAGCTCTGGGATAGCGAGCCAAGGTGCATCGAAGAAATCGACGAACTGGCACGCCACCTGCCACCTTCGTCCACCGCAACCACGAGTCAGCTGTTTTCCCCAGGGGCTCCAGACTTCCAAGCTTTGCTCGAGGACACCTCGATGCAAGAAGTGCTTGCGCACATGCGACACAAGCGCGAGTCCGGCTGCCTGTTCGTCGAGCAGAAGCGGGCGGACGCCGCGACGCAGCGCAAGGAGCTTTATCTGCGCGAAGGCCGCCTGATCCACGTGGCCTCGTCGGATCGCCTCGAACTGCTCGGTGAGTATCTGATCCGCCGCGGCCAGCTCCAGCGGGAACAGCTGGAGAGCGCCCTCGCGGTCATCAGTCGCTCCCGCGGGCGCCTGGGCGACACGCTGGTCAGTCTCGGCTACGTCGAAGCCGTCAATGTTTTCCGCGCCATTCGCGACCAGGGCCGGGATCGTGTCGCGGCTACCTATGGCTGGAGCGACGGCCGCGCCATGTTCTATCGCGGGCCCGAACCGACTCGCGTGGAATTCCCGCTGGATCTCGACCTGGCAAGCCCAATGATGGCGGGGGCGATCGTATTGAGCGAGGGCAACCCACGGAGCCTGTTGCCCAAGGACCACGTACTTTTGGCCCCCGGTCCGCGCCACGGGCTGACGCGCAGCGAAGAAGAGCTCGGCAGCGCTCCGGCGTCCTTGCGGCACGCCGTGACACTCGCTGCACGGGGCCTGCCCGTGGGGGAGGCCCTTTCGAGCGCTGCACCCCGGCGGGCGCGTCGTCACCCAGAAGGAAGCCTGCGCCGCCTTGGTTGCTGCCCAAGCCCTGGACTGGGTCACGTTGGTAAACCCTTGAGTCCTTAGGAAAATGCGCAATAGTAGGAAGGGTATGCGCAAACTAGCCGCCTTCGCCTTGGCCGTTTTGGGGACTGGGGCCGCGGGTTGCGCTTCCTTGCTCGACTACGACGACCTTAGTTTCGAGGATCCCGACGCGGCAGCGGGTAGTAGCGGTAGCGGCGCGAGCGGCGGCAATCTCGGCAGCGGTGGCGCGGCATTCGGCGGCAGCGCAGGAGTGACGTCCGGCGGAGCGGCAGGCGCCGGCAACGCGGGCGCGGCAGGCGGAGGCGCTACGGGCGGAAGCGGAGGCGCCACGAGCACCGGAGGCGCCACCGGCACGGGAGGCGCCACCGGCACGGGAGGCGCACCGCCGGTCAGTTGCAGCCCCGCGTGCGGCCACGGCTTTTATTGCGAGCCGGCCTCGCAGACCTGCAAATGCCTGTACGGCTTCGTGCAAAACGGTACCCAATGTGATCCCGTGCTGCCCGGGGATCCGACAACTCACAGCGAGGCGGAAGTCTGCGCGCAGTGGAAGAACGGCAACGCCATCACGGATCCAAAACCCTGGACCGCGGGTCCGACCGAATGCGATCCGGGCACAACTTCCCGCGCGGGCATCAACGACGCTGTGGCGCGCATCAACATGTACCGCTGGCTCGTGGGTCTCGGCCCAGCCGTCGACGATGCAGCACGAAATGAAACGAATCGCTGGTGCGCCGCGGTGGTGTCTTGGAATCCGCCGGGCACTGTGCCCAACCCGCACTCCCCGCCTGCCACCGCCAAGTGCTACACGCCGACGGGCGCGTCTGGTGCAGGAAGTTCGAACATCAGTTGGGGCGTAGGCGTTGCCGAAGCCATCACTCAGTTCATCATCGACAACGGGAACTTCACGACCTTCGGACACCGACGCTGGATCCTCAGCGCAGGCACCGGCGTCACCGGCATTGGCCACTACGCCGGCGGTGGGCAGTACGGCCGTGCCACCTGCCAGTACTCTTTTGGCGGTGGCACGACCTACCCCGCGCCGGATTGGGTCTCGATGCCGCCGCCAGGCTTCGCGCCGACGGCGATCGTGAATTACGTCTGGACCTTCCACCACAAGTCGAGCGTCGGCAGCGCGAGCATCAAGGTGACCAACGCGAATACCAGCGCCGACATGCCCATGAAGACCTTGAAGCTCAGCGGCGGCTACGGCAGTTACAGCACCGTGGGGTTCCAACAGCAGGGCTGGAGCGCAAAGGCCGGCGACGTATTCGACGTGGTCGTCGACGGCATCAGCGGCGGTCCCATCAGCTATCAGGTCAAAGCCTCCGCCTGTAATTGAGGCCGCTGATTTCGACGCGCAATATTCGCGCAGCCCCTCAGCCCCTCAGACCAGATGTTTTTGTCGGTGTCACGACCCCGCCTGCGTTTTTGCAGCAAGGCACCGCAAAAATTGCCCTTGCGGCCGATGCCGCCGCGCGTCAAACATTCAAGACGACGCGCTGCGCCATTGCGTCGTCACAGGTCTTTTTGCGGTCTCTGAGGGGGAAAAAGGAGAAGCCATCATGTCCCAGCCCCAGAACCGTTACAAAGCTGATCTCCGCGAGCTGAATTTCGTCCTCTTCGAGCAATTCAATCTCAGCGACGTGCTCGGCAAGGAGCCCTACGCGGAGTGGGGGCCCGACGAGGTCAAGATGACCCTCGACGGCGTGTATCGCTTCGCCACCGAAGTGCTCGGACCCCTCAATGCGGTTGGCGACAGCGAGGGCTGTCGCTTGGAAGACGGCCATGTGAAGACGCCCACGGGCTTCAAGGAAGCCTGGAAGAAGCTGTACGAATCAGGCTTCAAGAGCCTGGCCATCAGTCCGGAATTCGGTGGACAAGGCGCACCGCGCAGCGTGGTCGCACTCACCGGTGAGCTCACTACAGGCGCCAACACCGCCTTCGACATGTACCCCGGTCTGACCATGGGCGCCGCGGAATTGATCGAAGCCTTCGGCACCGAAGAACAACGCGCGCGCTACTGCCCCAAGATGTACGACGGCACCTGGGCTGGCACGATGTGCCTCACGGAGCCTCAGGCTGGATCCGACGTGGGCAGCGCCGCCAGCAAAGCCGTAAAAAACGCCGACGGCACCTACACCATCAGCGGGACCAAGCTGTTCATCAGCGGCGGCGATCAAGATCTCACCAACAACATCATCCACATGGTGTTGGCACGCACCGAAGGTGCGCCGAAAGGCACCAAAGGGCTGTCCCTGTTCATCGTACCCAGGAACAAGGTGAAGCCCGACGGCACCGCGGGGGAAAACAACGATGTCAAATGCATCGGCATCGAACACAAGATGGGCATCAACGGCTCGTCCACGGCGCTGCTGCAGTTCGGCGATGACGGGAACTGCATCGGGGAGCTGTGCGGAACTGAAGAGCAGCGCGGCATCCGCCAGATGTTCAAGATGATGAATTACGCGCGCATCGGCGTGGGCCTGCAAGGCCTGGGCATCGCCAGCGCCGCTTATTTCGCTGCATTGGACTACGCCCGGGACCGCAAACAGGGCACCAGCACCAAGAATTGGAAGGACCCGGACGCACCACGGGTCCCCATCATCGAACACCCGAACGTGCGCCGCATG
>CBDUPW010000292.1:0-9251 GCA_965369205.1 uncultured Polyangiaceae bacterium
ACCCAACCGGGACAGCCTGCGCCCCAGCCGGGACAACCAGCCCCCGGGGCGCAGCCGCAGCCCGGACAACCCACGCAGCCGCAACCCGGGCAACCCATGCAGCCGCAACCCGGGCAACCTATGCAACCGCAGCCCGGGCAACCCATGCAACCCATGCAACCGGGGCAGCCCGGACAACCCATGCAGCCCGCACAACCCATGCAACCGGGACAGCCCATGCAGCCCGGTCAACCGGGGCAGCCCATGCAACCCGGGCAACCGCAACCCTGGGGCGCGCCAGCAGCTCCACCGCCGCCTCCGCCTCCGCCACGCTCAGGGATGGTCTTCGGACTGTACGCGGGCTTCATCTTTGCGGGTGGCGGGGAGTTGGAGAGTGAATGCAGCGGCTCCGCGTGCACGTACACGCGGGTGGCGGACGACTACGACGAAGAATCCGAATTTGCGCTGGGCGCAGACCTTCTCGGTCATGTGTCTCCGCAGTTTCGCTTGGGTGGCGGCTTGCTGTTCTTGCCGTCGGCGAAGGTCAAGGTCGACGGCGCGAGCCGTGATGCCAAATTCGGAAGCGAGCTCTCTGCTGTGATCATTGGCGAAGGGGTCTTTGACGTAGCGCCGACGACGGCGCTTACGTTGCGTGGCATGGGCGGACCGCTGTTCCTGTTTCCAGGCAAGGACTTGGAAGACGCGATCGATAGCGTGAAAGCAAGGTGCCCGAGCTGCGACGTCAGCGACGGCCCGTTCGTCGGCTACACCTTCGGCGTCGGAGGCGGCGGACTGTTCAGCGTTGGCAACGTGGGGCTACGGGCGGGCTTGTTGTTCCAGTACTACGGCGTGCGCACGCTGCGCGTAGAAGGCGACACCGGGACCGGGACCGGCACCGCGGAAGAAACGCTCAGTTCTGCCGGCACGCGCTTCATGCTAACGGCGGGAGTCGAGTTTTAGACTGCTGAACCCCCATGAAACGACTTGGTGTTGCCCTCACGTCGGTGGCGCTTCTGGCGGGCTGTCCCGACAAGGTTCCCAGCCCGACGGCACCGGCATCCGCCCCGGCGCCGCGAGCGACGGCAAGCGCGCCGAACCCGGTGCTGCGCGATCCGCGACGCTTCGACTGCAAGACCGACGCGGACTGTAGCAACTCCTGCCGCTGGGGCGCAGTCAGCGCGAGCTGGTACGCACGAGCCGAGAAGCAACCGGACTTCCAAGAGTGCCACGATGGCTGCGCAAACCAAATCTCCGCGCCTCCGCGCTGCGAAGCCGGAGCATGCGTCGCCTATCAAGTGGACCCCCAAGACGAGAGCAAGATCTCGCAACGTCCGCATTGCACACGCGTCGAACGGTAAGAGCCGAAAACCGAGGGCCTTCGGCGCCCTCGCCGACGATGACGGCTCGGTGCTAACCTCCGGTTCATGAGCCGGCGAGCCAATAGCGCCAGCCGCTGCGTGCGGTGTCATATGCACATGAGTCTGTGTGTGTGCACGCTCATTCCGACGTTGCAGACGCGGACGCGCGTAGTGCTGGTGATGCACCGCTGTGAGGCGCGCAAGTCGACCAATACCGGACGGCTCGCGACGGAAGCGCTGCCCAACAGCAAACGCATCGTGCGCGGCCGCAAAGGCGCGCCCGACGACGCGCTGAGTTGGAGTCCGGACACACGGCCGCTATTGCTCTTTCCCCACGAAGACGCGTTGCCGCTCGCGTCCCTGGCACAGGTCGTGGGTGACGATCGACCGGTGACGCTGATCGTACCGGACGGCAACTGGCGACAGGCGTCCAAAGTACGTCAGCGGGTGGCGGGCCTGCGCGACGTGCCTTGCGTCACGCTACCCATGGGCGAGCGCTCGGCGTATCGGCTGCGCTTCGAAGCGCATCGGACGGGCCTGTCGACCCTCGAGGCGATCGCGCGGGCGCTTCGGCTCTTGGAAGGGGACGCGGGCCCAGACGTCGAACGCGCGCTGCTCGCCGTGTTCCGGGCCATGGTCGAGCGCACCTTGTGGTCCCGGGGCAGCATCGGGCTCAAGGATCTGAACGACGGCGTGCCGCCGGGGACCCGGCGCGACGTGCCCTGGGGCCAAGTTACGGATACGAAATGAACGCTTATGACCCAGAGTCCGTGTGGACAAGTCTGAATCGCGACTGGCTCTCAGCGATCGCCCGCTCCGGGCCGACGCCGCTCTTTGCCACCATCAGCGGTGCGCACTTGTATGGGTTTGCGTCTCCCGACAGCGACGTGGACCTGCGCGGCGCGTTTGTGGTGCCCGCGCGCGATCTACTGGGACTGAGTCAACCCAAAGAAACCCTCAGCATCGAAGAGGTTCGGGACGGGGTCGAGCTCGACTGGGTCGCGCATGACATCCGCAAGTTCGCGCGCATGATGACGCAGCACAACGGCTACGTGCTGGAGCAGTTGTTTTCTCCCCTGGTCGTCATCGGTGACGACCAACACGACGAACTGAAGCAGATCGGACACGGCTGCGTCACCCGCGGCATCTTTCGACACTACCGCGGCTTTGCCCATGGGCGGCGCAAGCTGCTTTCGGAGCCGAACCCGACCGTCAAGCATTTGCTCTACGCTTACCGCGTCTACTTGACCGGGATCCGCGCTCTGCGCACCGGACAGATCGAAGCCAACGTCTGCATCTTGAACCAGGAGTTCCGACTGCCACAGATCGACGAGCTCGTCGCGCGCAAGAGCACAGGCAAAGAGAAGACCCTGCTAGCCGCGGACGAACTGCAGCAGCACAACAGCGATCTGGACGACCTCGAGAAGCAGCTGCTCGCCGCGTACGAGCAGAGCCAACTTCCCGAAGAGGCCACGTCCCGGCAAGCGCTCGATGACTTCGTCGTGCGTGTTCGTTTGAAGCAGACGGATCCCTGAGTGCTCGATTTAGAAGCGCAGACCATTCTCCTGACCCTGGCTGGCAGCCAAGCCCATGGCACTGCGCGCGCGGGTTCGGACGTGGACCTGCGCGGCGTGTGCATCGCGCCGCTGGCGCTGCGGGTTTCGTATCGCAGCTACTTCGAGCAATACGAGGGCGTGCTTTCGGGACCGCTCTGGGAGGCGGTCACCCCGCGTTTGCGTGCACACCCCAGCGCGAGTCGCGGGCTGGATGAGAAGGTGGAAACCGTCATCTTCGACGTCGCGAAGTTCGTAAAGCTCTGCGCTGCGGCTAACCCCAATGCGCTGGAAATACTCTTCGCCGACGAATCAGACTGGGTGCACCACACCGAGCACTGGGCCAAGCTCTACGCGCAACGCGCGCTGTTTCTCTCTCGCAAAGTGCAGCAGACTTACTTGGGCTACGCCATGGCGCAGCTGAAGCGGATTCGCACCCACCGCTCTTGGCTCCTGAACCCGCCCAAGGCCCGTCCCGCGCGCAGCGAGTTCCAACTACCGGATCGACCCACCATCAGTCACGACGACCGCAACCGCATCGAACAGGCAGTCGCCGAAAAGCTGCGAAGCTGGGATCTAGATTCCCTGGAGATGCCGCGGGCCACGCGCATCGCCCTCGCGCAGCGCCTGCAAGAATTCTGGTGCGACACCCTGGGCAGCAGCGACGACGACCTGGACGGGCGATTGCGCACGGTGGCCGCGGAAAGTCTCGAGCTATCCGACGCAATGATCGCGACCCTTGGAGCCGAACGACGATACCGCGCAGCCGTCAAACACTGGGAGTCCTACGAGCGCTGGAAGGACGAGCGCAACCCGGACCGTGCGGCGCTCGAAACGCGGTTCGGCTACGACACCAAACACGCCATGCACTTGATTCGCCTGATGCGCACCGGACTCGAGACCTTGCGCAGCGGCGACTTGCAGGTCCGCCGCCCCGACGCTGACGAACTCGCGGCCATCCGCGACGGCGCCCTGAGCTACGAGGCACTGCTCGAATCCGCCGAAGCCCTCAGCGCCGAGATGGCCGACGCCACTGCCCACTGCACCCTCCCCGACGACGTGGACCACGACGCAATCGAACAGCTCTTGGTCGCGCTCATCGAAGACTTTGGCGCGTTCAAAGCCGCTGGGCACTGACGTGAGTGACGCTGAGCGCAGCGCCACGCCCATGGGGACCTCCCGTGGCGTCGTTCACAGCCGTCATTCGCGGCCGTCATTCGCGGCCGTCGTTCACGGCCGTCGTTCACGGCCGGCGTTCACGGCCGGCGTTCACACGTGTTTCCCGGTGACTACACCCGAGGCGTCGATCTGAAACGGATTGCGCGGGAAGCTGCGCTCTCGGGCGAGGCACGTGCTTTGCAGAACTCGCCCTTGAATGCAGCGACCCACCTCGGTAGCAACGAGCCTCGTGTTGGCGTGGGTCACGGCGTGTGGCGCGAAAACCGGCCTTTTGGTTGGTACGGACTACGACTCCAACGGCGGAACGGGCGGATCCGGTGGCAACGCAAGCGCTGTAGTGGACGCGGGCCATAGCGCATCTCTAGATGGCACAACCGGTCCGCAGTCTTGGTGCGCGCAGACGTTTCTTTTGAAGCCGGATCCCAAGGACCTGGACGTGACGCTCGTGCTCGACACCTCCGGGTCCATGCGTGAACCCACAAGCGGCGGCGAGACCAAGCTCGATGCCCTGCGTGGCGCGCTCGCGCAGTTCCTCTTCGACCCTGCATCCGCCGGGATCTCGGTGAATGCCACCAGCTTTCCGATCCTGCCAGTCGCATGCACCCACTCTGCCGACTGCGGGACCGTCACGACTTGCACCGCGCTCCGAAGGTGCACGTTCGGCGGCGCGGCATGCCAGACCAATGCGGATTGTCCGTCTGCGGGGATCTGCGATGTGCTCGGCCATTGCGAAGGAGATCCGTCCGTTTCCTGCCTGCTGTCTCTCGGCGGGTGCGGTGCCTCGGCTTGTGTTCCGAAGGCAGTCTGCTCCAACCATACGGACTGCACTGCGGCGAGCTACGAGCCGAAACAGCTCCCCAGTTCGTTACCCGCCGGCGCCCAGAGCCTGGTAAACGCGATGTCCACGCACGCCGCCTTGGGCGGCACTCCCACCTTGCCGGCGTTGACCGGCGCCATCACCGCGGCCGCCAAGCGGGTCGACCGCAAGTCCGTCGTGGTCCTGGCAACCGACGGCTTGCCCACGCAGTGCGACGCGGCCATTCCTGAGGACGAACACATCTCTCCTGCCGGGATCCCAAAAGTGGCGCAAGCAGCTCAGACTGGGCTCGCGAAAGGGGTGAAGACCTTTGTAGTCGGAGTCTTTGCTTTGGAAGAGGCCAGCGTCGCGCAGAGCAACTTGGACGCCGTGGCCAAGGCCGGCGGCACCGAGCAGGCCTTCATCATCACAACGCAGCAGAATGTCGCAAGCCGATTGCTCGAAGCTCTCAATGCGATCCGAGAGAACGCCCTGCGTTGCTCGTTTCCGCTGCCGCAACCAGGCGGCGCTCCCCTGAACACCGCAGGCATGGTGGTGCGCGTCGTTGGAGGCACTGAGACCGTTGCCCTCGATCCCGTGTCGGCGGCAGCAACTTGTTCCGCCCAATCTGGCGGCTACTTCTTAACCGGCGATGCAGGGCCCGATCCCACACGCCTGGAACTGTGCCCCGCCACCTGTGAGTGGTTGCTGACGGACCCTGCACTGAGCGTGCAAGTGGTTCCGCATTGCGATTGACCACGGACAGCAACCAAAACAAAAGAAGCTCGCAGTGGCGACGATTTTTTTCCGTGGCGCGCTCAGGTGACCCGTGGCTCAACGCGCCGCTATCGGTCTGGCCTCCTCCGCGTACATGGCTGCTAGGCGCTTCGTGATGCGCCGGAACTCGCTCCGGAGCTTGGTGGGTGCGAGAACTTCGGCGCGGGTGCCGAAGCCAAGCAGCCAAGTCCGCAACTCGAGGGTGTCAGCGACGGAGACTTCTAGATACAAGTGCTCTGCGCAGCGCTCGACGCGACGGGGAGGGGGCAGGGCTCGCAGGACGTGTTCCGCGGGCTGGGTGAAGCGCACCGCCAGCCAGAGGGTGCCCGCACGCGGGCGTTCGAACTGGGGAAAGTCCTTGCGCAATCGCGACAGGTCCGCCTCTTGCGGCGCGTCTGCTGCGGCGTTTGCCAGCCACGCCCAACCGAAGGGTTTCGTCTTGTCGTTGCAGCCGATGGGCAAGATGCTGGACAGGCGCTCCAAGTCGCGTTGCACCGTGCGCCGGGTCACGCGGATGCCATGACCCTCCAGTCGCAAGGTGAGATCACCGGCGCCGATGCGGCGCGGGGCGCGGGGGATCTCGCCCAGAAGTACTAAGTAACGAAGAAAGGTATCCGCCATGTCCCCCGGCCCGCGTGGAGCTGGTCGAACGCCACGCTACTCGCCACATGCGACGGATCCGGTCGCAGTCCGGGATCTCCCAGCATCGCTCAGAGTAGCGTCAACTGCCGGCGTCTACGGAGAACAAAACAGCGCCAGCCGTGCATCCCCAGGGCTGAACGATCGGTTGTGCAAGATCGGCACAACTTGGCGGTGGGTGCGCCGGATACACAGGCATTACGACCGACCTCACGCCCGCCGCCGGCGTAGATGGCGCGACGCTGCCTTTGGCAGAAACGCGGACGGGATGATGCGATCCATCTCTGCCTCCTGCTCGGGTCGGCTTCTGGTGGCTCGTGTGGTGCCGGAGGCGCCACGGCGGCGGCCTGTGCGCTGATGGTTGTTGTAGACTAAGGGCAGCCGGACAACTGACGCAGGCGATCGATCTCGTCGAGCAAGTCCGGATCGAGCACCAGGGCTTCGAGGACCTGGTCGTTGATGCCGAGGCCCGGGATATTCTTGGTCTGCTCGAGGTACAGCCACGCGCGGCCCCAAGTGGTCAGAGTCGCGTCTCGCCAACAGGCGTCGCCGCTGATGCGGGCGTAGGCCGCGGGGTACTTCTCGCGCGCCAGCTTTAGGTAGCGCTCGGTGTACCAAAGGAAGGTCAAGATCCCGTCCTTCTCGCTGATCTTCGTGCCGGCTTTTAGTTTGTCTGAGAAAGCGTAACCGCTGGCCAGTGAGTTGACGTACTGCACGGTTTCTTCCAGGAGCAAGCTGTAACCTTGGTCGCCGCTTTCGAAGCTGCCGTTGTTCGGATCCCCGTTGAGATAGATCTTTGCGTAGGTATCGCAACCTGCGCCTGATGTGCCGGCACAGGGCGGTCGGAGCGCGCTGTAGGCATCCGTGTTCAACAAGCTGCGCGCGAAGGTGTCCCCACCAAGGCCAGTTGCGTTCCCTTTGGTACAAGTGAATTGCACGTCAGAACGGATCACGTAGACGCTGTTGGGTGACTTACCCAGGTCCAAGTCATAGATATGGCCGCACTCGTGCACGACAGTGCCCATGCGTTTGATGGCGGCGTCGGTGGTCGTGGGGCCGCCGGCAAAGGCGTTCACGCAGCCGCCAGAGATGAGCGAGCTCTTGAGTCCGCCCTCCACTAGGTCTTTGCCGATGGGATAGCGCAGGCCCAGCACGCCCAGGTAGTAGTCGTTGAGACTGCCCGGATTGAACGCCACGCCGTTGATATCCGCGCTTAGGTTCGGAAGCACTTCACTGTACTTTCCGTCGGTGCAATTCGGGTCCACCAGCGGACTGGGATTGACTGTGCCGCCGGAGCCGCCGCCCGCCCCCGCAGCGCCGCCAATGCCTCCCGTCGCACCAACGCCCGCACCGCCCGCCGCCCCAGCCGTTCCGCCGAAAGCGCCAAACGCGCCGAAGCCACCGCCACCCGCCGCGCCGCCGGTTGCGCCGCCGCCACCGTCCGATCCGGAACAACCGAGGGCCAAACAAGCTCCAAGACAAATCCACGCACGCATGCACGCAGACTACTCGAATTCGAGTCGGGCGGCACGCACTTGGAACGCGCGTTGGAAGCAACGCGCAGGCCAGCTGGGTCGGGCGCGCACAGGCGTTGCTGTCGGTTTGGCTGGGGCGCCCTGGGACTCTACGTCGCGTACGCGTTTTCGCCGCATTGCATTGACGAAAACTGCAGACTGATGGAGTGCGGGCGCCGCGCTGAGAGACCAGACTAGCGACGCAGTGGTTGCATGCGAGTCACGACCAGTTCCGCGATCGGTGCGAGGCTGTGTACACCGTCGACCAAGAAGTGCACGCGAATCGCGAAGCGGTCGCACCAGACGTAGTAGGCATCGACACTCTGGAAGCCAACACGCACTTCGCGACTGGTGCCCGGTGCGATCTCGAGTTTGGGTTTGCTGCGAACGTCGTCGTCTTCTTCGAAAATGAGTGCACCCAGTTTGGGACGGGAGACCACAGTGCTGGGCGGCGCGTCGCAACCGTGGTCGCGCAGAAACTCGATGCGCTGGACGCTGATCTTCCGCGCCTGCTTGCTATCGTTGGTCACCGCGAAGGTCACGCTGCCAATGCGAGCGGGCGCGCCGCCGTGGGTGTGGCGCGCAGGGCGGTCTTGTCCAGCGATAAACAGCTTGCGGTCCGGCGTGTGCACCGCCGTAGACGCCGAGTTGTCGCGGTAAGCGCCCGGCAGGCGCGGGTCCCGAACGGGCTCCGACGGCGAAGCCGCCGCATCGACCTGGGTGGTAGTGACGAGCGCGCCACCGTCCAGTGCACCCGTGCCGCTACTCCCTCGACTTGCACCAGCGTCGCCTGGCGCGGTGGCAGCACTTGGCGTCGGCCGGGCCGCGCCATGAGAGGACCCCCTCGCCGGCGGAGCCGGCGCAGGACCACGGTCGGCACGAGGCTCACACGCAATCCCGACGGTGAAAAGCGCCGCACCGATTGCCACTCTGGCCAACATCCGCGCAGCGTACCGCGAGGGCGCCAGAGAATCTCGATGAGAGTGGGCGCGGGGGAGGCGATGTGGTTGGGACGACACGGGGCGGCGGCGTGAATTGGGACGGCACGGGGCGACGGTTGGACGACGCGGGGCGGCGGTTGGACGACGCGGGGCGGCGGGCCCGGGTGGGCACGCACGACGGAGGAGCGATTTGTGCGCGGCGTTTTGAAATTTGTTCCCACCCTCTCGCGGGTGGGCACTGTGTCGGCGGGACGATGGATCGAGTTGCGCGCGGCGTTTTGAAACTTGTTCCCACCCCCGCGGGTGGGCACTGTGTCGGCGGGACGATGCATCGAGTTGCGCGCGGCGTTTTGAAATTTGTTCCCACCCCCGCGGCCCCGCGGGTGGGCACTGTGTCGGCGGGACGGTGGATCGAGTTGCGCGCGGAGCACGCCCGTTTCCGAGCCGGAGCGCCGCGCCGTCGGCTGCCGCTACCGAGTCAGCAACGCTAACGCCTCCCGCAACAGCACGTCGAT
>CBDUPW010000293.1:0-9193 GCA_965369205.1 uncultured Polyangiaceae bacterium
TCAAGCGGAATCAGAGGCGCTGAGGTGTGGATTAGCAGCCTGTCACACAACCGGACAAAGCAACACGACGGTGGGAGTCCAGATGGCGTGGCTGATCACTGCCGACAGCACCGATCCGGTGATCAGCCGTTGCAGCGTCCACAGCGCGCCGCAGCCCAGGGCGATGCTGACGACCAATAACGATCCGGTGCCCAGCTGGGCTGCTGCGTAGCTGACCACGGCCAGGCCGATGGCCCAGCTGCTTGGCAGGACCTCCCGGAGCGCTTCGAGCAGCACCCCGCGCCACAACACCTCTTCCGCAACCACGATCACCCCGACCCAGGCCAGGGACTGCGAAAGCGATGCCCCGCCGGCACCTGCGTAGAGTGCGGCCACGTCTGTGTTCAAGCGCGGCAGCAGCCACGCCGCGCCGTGAAATAGCGGATACGTCAGCGCGGTCATGGCGATCCCGACGCCGACGCCGGTCACGACCGCAGGCGCGGACGGCACAAGCCACGCATGCAGCCGCCGTGGTTGTGCCACAGCAACGACGAGCAGCGCGGCGGCAGCCACGGGCCCGAGCTGCGGGTAGATGTTCTCGTTGCCGAAGCGTGTCATCAAGAGCGCCCAGGGCAGGGTGATCAGCAACACCAGGCCAAGGGCTCCAGCCGTCTTCCAAGCAGAGGGCCGTGCGCTGCTCAGGCGCGGCGTCGGCGCAAGTAGTGGTGGGAGCATCAGCCGGCTGGACGCGGGGCGCTCCGCGGCGCAAGGCTGCGGATCCAGGACTCCGCGGCGAGGGTCCCCTGCTTCAGGCTGCGGTCCTCTTCTACCAGGGCCTCTCGCGCCGCATCCGTGAAGGAAAGCAGCTGATGCTCCGGCATGCGTTGCCAAAAGCCGCGCCCGTCCGCGACCAAGTCGCCCGTCAGTCCCTGCACCAGCTCTTCGGCGATGTGACGGTTGGCGCGGGTCACCAGTCGGATCCAGTAGCTGGACAGCCGCGGCGTCACCACCGGAACCCCCAGCATCAAGGGTCGGATGCCGCGCAGCTCTGCGGTGCGCCGTAGGATCTCTTTCGCGGACAAGATTTCCGGACCGGGCAACTCGAAGGTGCCACTACCCGCGTCTTCCAAGGACACGGCGTGTACGATCGCTGCCACGACGTCGCGGATGGCAATGGGCTGCGATCGGCTGTCCAGCCACTTCGGCAGTAGCATCAGCGGTAGCCGTGCGGAGAGATCCCGCACGATACGCCAGCTCTCGCTGCCCGCTCCGACAATCATCGTGGCCTGCAGCTCGATGGTGGACACGGCGCCACCTCGCAGCGCCTCACCCGTGCCAAGTCGGCTGCGCAGGTGTTTCGAGATCTTGCCACTCGGGCGGATGCCACCGAGGTACACGATGCGGCGCACGCCGCGTTGCTCCGCCACCTGACGGAACGCCGTGGCCGCTTCCCGTTCCGCGGCCTCGTAGTCTCCGCCGTCTCCCATGGCGTGTACCAGGTAGATGGCGGCGTCGCAGCCTTGCAGGGCCGCGTGCACGGACTCCGGATCCGCCACGTCCAAGCGACGGAAGACGCGATCCGGAAAGCGTCGGCCCGCCGACTCCGGGTCGCGGCTGGCACAGACGACGTCGAAGCCCGCACGCACCAACTCCGGGTACAGGTGACGCCCCACGAATCCCGTGGCGCCGGTGAGTAGTACGCGTGTTGCTTCAGGCATGTTGGGTCCTCAGTGGTACGGTTCCGAGTACGGTGCGGTGGAATGCTGCTTCGACGTCCACTGCCACTCCGAGCTGCTCGGCATGGTCATAGAGCGTAGCCAGGTAGATCCCAAGGGGCAGGAAGTTGGGATGTAGGCGCCGCCCACTTTCAGAGCAGCGCACGAACACTTCTTGAAATGTCTGCACGAAGTGTTTGCGCGTGAATAGCACTTGCTTTTGACCAGCGCCAAAGTGCCTGCGGAAAGCGCTCTCGGCGTCCTGGAGCTGCAGCTCTGAAAGCGCGTGCTGGAAGCGTTGCGTGTCGCCGGTGTAAAACCCCGTGTACAGCTGCCGCAGCCCCGCGATGAATGCGGGGTCCCATTCGACGAACCACGGCGCGGGCTGCCATACGAAATCGGTTTGCGCTTCAAAAGCGTCGCGCCTCAAATCGATGATGCTGGCTCCATCGTCAAAAAGCTGGTGGAAATACAATTCCACGAGGGCTGCTGCGCGCTCTTCGGTCGTCAACCCGCGCGCGGCTTCTGGGCGCCGACCGACGGACGACTGCGGCGCATCCTGATCCGTGCGCAACGCAATGCGTAGACCGGCGTCGCCCAAGCGCTGCTTGCGCTGAGCGATGATGCCGTCGAATCGCGCGGCGTCGCGTCGGTTTGCCAAAAGCTGACGGGCCTGTGCCAGCAGCTGCGCAGCGGGCATCACGCGAAAGAACGCAGGAGAGACGAACTGCGTGAGCTGCCGAAACTCCGCATCCCTAGCGAATGCATACAACATCAGGCGGCTCCGATTGCGGACGGCGCAGCGTCGAGCGGCATGCGACTCGACGGCGGAGGCGGCAGCGTGAGGCCAGGACTGGGCTGTTCCAGCATGCGCTGCCAGTAGGGCACCAGGTCCATGCGCACATCCAAGCGCCGCAGCAACTGGAAGATCCCGCCAAGCTTTCGATGCAGGAAGATGAGATGGCGCGGTGGCGCGGAGTAGCGCAGGCTGGAGACGAAGCTCCGTACGATGCTGCGGGCACGCTCCGAGTAATCCTCGCTCCGGAACTCGAACGGCTGCGCGCTCGGTCGGAACGGCTCCATGGCGTTGTGCAACATGGCTAGGAAGTACTTCTTGGTTTCATCGGATTCGCGTGGGTCGAGCAAGCCGAAGCTGATGCCCGCGCGCAGTGTGGCCGAGGCGTCCGCGTCTGCGATCGTGCGAAGCAGCGCCGCGTACGCCTGACGGAAATCGTTGTCGTAGGTCACGGTCGCGCCAAAATCGAGCAATACGAGCTGCCCGGTGGACGGCCGTACCAGGAAGTTGCCAAAGTTCGGATCTGTTTGCACCAGGCCCCATTCGAAGAACTCGCGGCAGTAGAGGTCGAGCATGGAGCGCGCAAAGTCGTGCCGCTGCTCTGGGCTCGGTTGGCTGGCAATCCACTGTCCCAGCGGCACGCCGTGCTCCCAGGACATGGTCAGCACGCGCTTTGAACTCAGGTGCGGGAAAGATCGCGGCACGATGAAGCGGTGATCGTTGGCAAGCAGTACGCCGAAGCGCTCTAGGCTCTTACGCTCCTGCACGTAGTCGGCCTCGGCGTGCAACACCTGCCGCAGCTCTTCAAAGGTGCCAGAGACATCGATGGGTCGCCGGGTCAGCGCCAACCATGCGTCGGCGAGTTTCTGCATCGTGGCCATGTCCGAGTCGATGCTTTCGGCGATGTTCGGATACTGGATCTTTACGGCGACGTCGGCGCCGTTGACGCGCGCGCGGTGCACCTGCCCGATGCTGGCAGCCGCGGCCGCGGTTTCGTTGAGGTCTTGCAAGAGCGCAACGCGCTCGGCGCCGAGCTCCGCATGCAAGACACGCTGCATGGTCTCGAAGCGCACCGGCTCCGCTTGCCCTTGGAGCTTGGACAGGATTTCCGTGGCTTCGGGAGGCAGCACGTCGCTGGCGTCGATGGAGAGGAGCTGCCCTGCTTTCATCACGGCGCCCTTCAACTCGCTCAGCCCGCGGGTGAGCGCCTGCGCTTGCTGCACGCGGGTGCGCAGCTCCGCTCGCGCGCGCTGCGCCGGAGATCCCGCCCAGTGCCGCCGCATGGACAGCGTCAGCTCTTGTCCGGCCAACCTGCCAGCCAATCCGAATAGCCGGCTGGAGCGGGCGCCTGCACTTGCCTTCGGTCCGTCATTGTTGTTTTGCACAGTTATTGTCTTAGACATTAATTGGACACTTGTCAACTTGAGGCGAGTAGAAATCAATGATTTCAAGCGCTTGTGCGGGGCTCTGGTCGGCGCGTGTGAGGTATTTGCCGCAGGCGCGCTGGGCACGGGACAATGCGCGCCGTGCGGATCTCCGTTCCCATTGCCGCGCTGCTCGCTGTGAGCGGTGTGGGTGCTGCGCTGCTGCCCGCATGCGCAGAGCGCGCAGCGCGTGCACCCGTGCAGCAGGCGCGGGGAGTCCCGGCGCCTGCTGCAGACGGCGACCCGAGGACCAACACGCACTCCGCAAGCGCCGCGCGCGTCACGGATGATCGCTCCGAGATCTCTGGGCCGCCGAGCGCGGCCCAGATGGAGGCGGGCCTGGCGGAGTTCTTTGGCGCGGGGTACCCACCGGCGCCGGACGCATCACCGCATGGTCGCGTTGGCAGCCGCACTTGGGGAACGTGGATCCAACCCGCGCCGCGGTCCGGCGCGTTGCCCCTGGGCAGCATTCGCGACGGTTCGAGCTTGCCGTTGCTGAGCGCGGAACGCTTGCCCGGCCAAGGCAAGTGTGCGGAGTTCGTCTCCGTCGAGCTGGGCGTGGTCTGCGTGGGTGGTCGCGCCACCTTGGACATGGACTCAGAGTGGATGCGCGCAGGCCGCTGGACGACGCCGGCACCGGGCCCCGTGCC
Organism: uncultured Polyangiaceae bacterium; assembly: GCA_965369205.1. Classification (GTDB taxonomy): domain Bacteria; phylum Myxococcota_A; class Polyangia; order Polyangiales; family Polyangiaceae; genus JACKEA01. The sequence continues at coordinate 4,565 of CBDUPW010000293.1, forward strand.
GTACTACTATGCAATGAGCGTGGGCGCGCCGATGTTGACGGCGCCGGTGCCGGAAGCAGAGTTTGTTTGGAAGATCGGTACCCGCGACATCGCAAAGATGCGCGGCTGGAACGCCGGGCACGACGAGCTGGCGCAGGATGCACCGATTGTCGCTAACGGTCCCGTGCCGGACTTCTTACAACGGGGCGGACGCACGCCCATGCCCTGGGGGCCTGCAAAGGGGATCTACAAGAAGATGGCGCCGAAGGGCGTGATGCTGGCGTACACCCGTGCATTCGAGGCCCATGGCCGCAGCTGGGTGCTGACCACGGACATGAGCGTCGTTCCCGCTGAAGGACTGAAGCGCTTTGCGGTTTCGGATTTTTCCGGGACGGAGCTGAGCGACGGAGTGAGTCTGCCCATCGCGTATATGCGCCCAGGCGCGCAGCCCAAGTGGCGCAAGACCGACTCGGGCTTCGAGAAGAGCAGCGCCACCTGGCCGCATCAAGGTTGGGTCGGGTTGACCGGTGCCATGGAAAAACACGCCGGCAAGCGCTTCTACGAGACCCGCGATGGCGGCTTGTACATCGAAAAGTCCAGCGCGCGTTTGATCGAAAAGAAAAAGCCACCCTGGGAAGCGAAAGGCAAACGCTGGATCCACATCCGAGTGAACCGGGGCACGCTGGTGCTGTATGACGGCGCCGAGCCTGTGTTCGCTACCTTAATGTCTCCCGGCAAAGAAGACGCAACGCCCTACGGTCGCTACTGGGTCGAAAGCAAACATCACGTCAGCACCATGACCACCGAGAGCGGTGACCCCAAGCGCAGTTGGATCGCCGACGTGCCCTGGACCACGTACTTCAAACGTCCCTACGCCATCCACGCGGCGTACTGGCACTCGGACTTCGGCGAACGCAAGAGCGGCGGCTGCGTGAATCTTTCGCCGCTAGACGCCAAACGCGTATTCGAGTGGATCGAGCCGGAACTCCCCGTGGGCTGGGGCAGTGTTCAGGCCTACGGCATGGGCGCGAAGACCTTCGTGCTGGTTGAGGGATGAAGTAGGATCCGGGCGGTGACCGACCGAGACGCCATCCTGAAACGCCGCGCGCGCTTCGTCGCAGCGGCACTGGCCAGTGCCGGTGTGGTGGTGCCCGTGGAAGGCTGCGCCAAGAAAGAGGCTCCGATCACGCCGCCGATTGCCACGGCCCACGTGCCGGAAGCAGACGCGGCCGCGGTCAGTACTGAGGAGACAGACGGCGGCGCCTTGGTCACTGAAGTCGGCGAAGGACCCGAGGGCGAAGACGCCGGACATTCGCCGCCGGAGATCCCACCTGAACACCCGCCCTCCGTGTGTTTGTCACCGCCGCTGCCCCCGCCACAGGTCTGCCTCTCGGTTCCTGCGCCCAATCCGCAGCCGAAAACGAAGCCGCGCATCTGCCTGGACTTCAACAAATAGTTCGTCGCCACAATCCGTCTCGACGCAGCCCGTATCTGCGGTTAAGCCCCTGCCATGCGTATCGCAGTTGTGGGCTCCGGCTACGTCGGATTGGTCGCTGGCGCGTGTTTCGCGGACGTGGGCGTCGACGTGGTGTGCGTGGACGTTGACGAGAAAAAGCTGGAGAAGCTCCGAGTCGGCGACGTGCCATTCTTCGAGCCGCGCTTGGACGACTTGGTCAAGCGCAACCATCCGGATCGCCTGAAGTTCAGCTCAGATCTGAAGGAGTCTATTCGCGGCCGCTCGGTGGTGTTCATCGCCGTGGGCACGCCCCCCAACGAAGACGGCTCCGCGGATCTGCAGCACGTGCTCAAGGTCGCGAAAGACGTCGCGACGTTGGCTGAAAACGACTTGGCGCTCGTGCTCAAGAGCACGGTGCCCGTGGGCACCAACAAAAAAGTGTGCGAGGTCGTGCAGGGGCTTTCCAAGCATCGGATCAGTGTCGTGAGCAATCCGGAATTCCTGAAGGAAGGCGACGCCGTCAACGACTTCCTCAAGCCGGATCGCATCGTGGTGGGTGCCGACCACGATGCCGCTTTCGAAATCATGCAGCGGCTGTACGCGCCCTTCAACCGCCAGAGCAATCGCTTGCATCGTATGGCGCCGGCCAGCGCGGAGATCGTCAAATACGCCGCCAACGCATTGCTCGCGACGAAGATCTCCTTCATGAACGAGATCGCTCATTTGTGCGACGTAGTGGGTGCCGACGTAGAACACGTGCGCCTTGCCGTAGGCGCTGACGAGCGCATCGGGCTCCAGTTCTTGTACCCAGGTCTGGGTTTCGGCGGCAGCTGCTTCCCGAAGGACTTGCGCGCGCTGGTGCATACCGCGGCCGAGCTGGGGGTGCCGGTCAGCGTCGCGGACGCGGCCCGTGCCGCCAACGACGTTCCGGTACAGACGTTGCTCAAGCGCATGCAGCAGGATTTGGGGGACGTGAAGGGCAAAGTGATCGCGGTTTGGGGCTTGGCGTTCAAGCCGAAGACCGATGACGTGCGCGAAGCCGCGGCGCTGCGCTTGATCGCAGAGCTAGTGCAGAACGGAGCGACGATTCGCTGCACGGACCCCCAGGCGCAAGAGACCGCCGCCGTGTGGCTGAAGGAACACCAAGTGACCCAGGGCGTTGAGATGTTCGACGACCTGTACGAGACGTGTCGGGGCGCGGACGCCGTTGTGCTTGCGACGGAGTGGAACCACTTCCGCGCGCCCGACTTCACTCGCGTTGCCAAACTCATGCGTGGCCGTCATGTCTTCGACGGGCGCAATGTGCTGGTACCCGAATCCGTTGCCGAAGCGGGCCTGGCGTATCGCGGCATGGGTCGACCCGCGCGGGGCTGACGCTAGCGGATGGGGATAACGCGCTCAGCGCGGCACGAGCACGAGGGCAGACAGCGGGGGCAGTGAAAGCTCAACGCTATGCGCGCGGCCGTGTTGCGGCGTCTCTGTGGCCACAACCTCGCTGACCGGGTAGTAGCCGCTGCCGCCCCACTCCGTTGCGTCGGTGTTGACCAGCACGCGATAGGTGCCGGCCTGGGGCGCGCCAATACGGTAGTGGTCCCGGGGCACCGGAGTGAGATTCAGCACCACGACTGCCACGTCGTCGCCCGCACGGCGCAGATACGACATCACGGAGTTTTCGGAGTCTGCCGCGTCGATCCACTCGAAGCTGGTTGGGTCTGGGTCATCGCGCCACAGCGCCGGGGTTGCTTTATAGGCGTGGCCCAGGGACTGCATGAACTCGAAGTATTTCTGGCGATCAGGATCCGAGAGCAGATGCCAGTCGAGGGCGCCGTCGTGGTTCCACTCGGTTTCTTGGGCCAGCTCTTGACCCATGAAGATCAACTGTTTCCCTGGCCGCGTGTACTGATACGCCGCCAGCGTGCGCAGGTTCGCCAGCTTCTGCCACTTGTCTCCGGGCATCTTGGAAAACAGCGAGCCCTTACCGTGCACGACCTCGTCGTGAGAAAGCGAGTTTACGAAGCGCTCGTGGTACTCGTAGATCATCGAGAACGTGAGCTGGCCTTGGTGATGTTTGCGGTGAACGGGTTCTTTCTCGAAGTAATTCAAGGTGTCGTGCATCCACCCCATATTCCACTTGAAGGTGAAACCAAGCCCACCGTCCACGGCTGGCTTGGTGACGCCACCCCAGGACGTGGACTCCTCGGCAATGGTGAACGCGCCGGGCACCTCCTCGCTCACGATGTGGTTGACCGCTTTGATTAGCTCGATGGCCTCGATGTTCTCGCGCCCTCCGTGCTCGTTGGGTAGCCACTGGCCCTCTTCTCGGCTGTAGTCCAGGTAGAGCATTGAGGCCACGGCATCGACGCGAAGCGCGTCGATGTGGAACTCCTTGAGCCAGTACAGCGCGTTCGCGACTAAGAACGCACGTACTTCGTTGCGCCCATAGTTGAAGATCAACGTGCCCCAATCCGGGTGCTCCCCGCGGCGCGGATCGGCGTGTTCGTACAAACACGAGCCGTCAAACTGCGCCAGGGCAAAAGCGTCTTTGGGGAAGTGCGCAGGCACCCAGTCCAAGATCACGCCAATGCCCGCTTGGTGCAGAGTGTCGACAAAGAAGCGAAACTCGTCAGCGCTGCCGTAGCGTGCGGTGGGAGCGAAGAAGCCACTGACCTGATAGCCCCAGGAACCGAAAAACGGATGTTCCGCCATGGGCATGAGTTCGACGTGGGTGCATCCGAGCGCCTGCACGTGCTCGACCAGTTGGGTCGCCAGCTCGCGGTAGTGCAAAGAGCGATTGCCGTCGCTTGGCACCCGCCGCCACGAGCCGGTATGGATCTCGTAGGTCGTCATCGGCTCCTTCCGCGGGTCCAGGGTGCTGCGCCGCGCCAACCAGTCCGCGTCCCCCCACTCGTATTCGGATGCCGATACGACGCTTGCCGTCTTTGGCGGGTTCTCCATCTGCTTGGCGTAGGGGTCGGTCTTCTGCAGGACAGCGCCAGACTGCGTGCGGATCTCGAATTTGTAGCTGTCGCCTGCGGTCACTTCCGGGATGAACAACTCCCAGACTCCCGACGCACCGAGGGAGCGCATGGGGTGCAGGCGCCCGTCCCAGCTGTTGAAGTCACCGACCACACTCACTCCCTTGGCGCTGGGCGCCCAAACCGTGAAGGCAGTGCCTCTGACGCCGCCGCTTCGTG